>CAXEIY010000221.1:0-71164 GCA_963996245.1 uncultured Planctomycetia bacterium
CATCGCCTTGGATAACAACAGACTCTGATCAGGACTCGCTGGAAAAAGTCTGCGGCCACGCCCCTCTTTTACGAGCGCAGAATAATCAGCTGCTGGATCAAACCCAAATACCGACAACTTAAATCCGTTCTGACCAGATGCCTTTCCATGACAACCTCCACTGTTGCATCCCAGCTTCGAGAAAACAGGGATGACGTCATGGGAAAAGTGCACCGGAGGGTAACTGTCAAAATCCTGGACAGAAACGGTTACATCCTGTGACATTTCTTTATATCTGATGCGAAGTTGCGCCTGACCATTGGCAACTCCTCTTAGCAAACTGCCCTGTAAACGAACAACCCGCTCATCGAAACTTTCAAAACGTGCCACACGGGTTACATCGATATCCGGTTCACCAGAAGTTCTGAGTGAAACCAGCAATTGTTGATTCCGGTTGGTTCCGTCGAGAACAATCACCGACGGTTCGACGACCAGATGAGAATCTCTGTTCTGATTACAAAAAACATCCGTATTGAGACTGACCAGAAAAACCAAACCCAAAACAAAGACCCGTCGAATGGTTTGGATTCCCTGCCTCGCGGCACGGTCTGAATGTGCAGTTCTAGCCTTCGTTTGATCTGAAAACATGATCATGCTGGCCCTAACAGGTAGACCCTCATTCTGCCCTTGTAACTTCCTTTCAGCGAGCCATCTAAAATATCGTAACTGGTTTAATAGCAAGGGACAAGCGAAATCACCTGCTGACAGGTCATGCCTATGTGAACCGGATTTACATACAGCATCCAGCCAGTGGGGTATGTCTTCAGGAAAGACTGATTACCATTAGAAACATCCCCATCCTGTGCGTAAACGACAGCACCCCTCAAACTGCTGTTGCACGAGCCTGCACTCTATCGTGTCTAACGGACAGGGAGAGGACAGACACTCTGATTCGACAGAATATATGATACTTCGTCAACTAAGACTGCTGCCGCGTTGCCTGGGAACATTACAGCCGACCGCTGTTCACATCCCGTCATTACCGAAAGTGCTGAGATTAAGCACCACCGTCGGTTCCTGTAAGAACGGCAATTCCATCAAGAAAACCTGCAAGCTGTCTACTACGGGCTGGATGTTGAAGTTTACGTACGGCCTTTGCTTCTATCTGACGCACCCGTTCACGCGTAACCCTGAAAATTCTCCCGACTTCCTCAAGGGTATACGGATATCCATCTCCCAAGCCATAACGAAGTTTGATGATCTCGCGCTCACGGTAAGTCAGCGTACGTAGCACATCATCAACGCGATCTCGTAACATAGCCTGAGCGGCCCCGCTTTCCGGTGCCAGAGCCTCTCCATCATGAATCATATCACCAAAAGAGTTATCCTCACTTTCACCCAGCGGTTGATCCATACTGATGGGATGGCGTGCGATATTCTGTACTCGCCGGGCTTCTTCGACCGGTAGCCCAGCCAATTCAGCGACTTTTTCAATCGATGGCGTACTACCTGTTTGCTGAAGAAGTTTCTTGGTTGCATTACGTAATTTGGACATGGTTTCCACAACATGCACAGGAATTCGTATCGTGCGGCTCTGATCAGCCAAAGCACGGGTAATAGCCTGTCGAATCCACCATGTGGCATAGGTTGAAAATTTATAACCACGCCGGTATTCATACTTGTCTATTGCACGCATCAAACCCAAATTCCCCTCCTGTATAAGGTCGAGAAAACTCAGGCCACGATTCCGATATTTTTTGGCAATGGACACCACCAAACGAAGGTTGGCAGCAGACAATGATCGCCTTGCACGTGCATAGCGCTCAAACCGCGTTTTGAGTGCCTTAATCCTTGTGCGGAGCATCTCCGGTGTCTCTAACACCAGCATGGTAAGATCGTGTAACTCTTCCTCAAGCATGTTACGCTGTGCCGCAATTTTACGACCTTTTCCCAAAGCTTCTATTTTTCGTTTAAGATCTCGCATACGACGAGAAATCTGCTCTAGTTTTCTAACTAACGGTTGCACACGATGCATCCGAAGTCCCAATTCCTCAATTAGCTGAACGGTCTTTCTACGGCGCCAACGAAGATGCCGTCTCACATGATTTCTCTTACGTCCTTTCAGACGCGATGAGCACAACAGACGAAAATCTTCAATATTCTGGTCTAACAGATAGCCCGCCGTTTCCAGATTGTGTGGCAAGCGACCCACAATCTGTTCCTTTTCCAGATTCTCCGTCACCGAAACTTCTACTGTCCTGTCGAACGGAAGCTCGCCCTGGTGCATTTTACTGAGAATTTCAAAAGCGGCGCGAAGTGCATAATCACATTCCAGAATTTTCCTTCGAAAATGCCGGCGGGATTCTTCCACTTCCCTGGCAAGTGAAATTTCCTGTGGACGTTTCAGAAGAGGAATTTCGCCCATCTGAGAAAGATACATACGAATCGGGTCGTCAATGGCCGTCGTATCTTCAGCCCTGCGCTCTACTTCAGTCGTCCGTCCAGGTCGTTCGGTTTTCCTACCGGAAGCCTCTGTCTCCTGCTCTTCTTCCATGACCAGAGGAACAAGATCATCGGATTCAAATTCTTCTTCGCCTTGATTAAATCGCTTTTCTGCATTTTCGAACAACTCGTTCTCAAGCGCAGCGGCTTCCTTCGGATTTTCGCTTTTCCCGTTTTTCGAAGGTTTTTTCACCGCGGCGGATTTAGTGACCTTTTTTACGAGTTTTTTTCTTCCGCGAGTTACGGAAGCTTTTACCGAAACCGAACGACTTGTTGTTTTATTCCTGGCGGTTTTCTTGGTAACCTTCGATGCCTTCTTCTTACGTACGGTTAACTGCTTGCTCACATGAACCTCGCATCTCGTGCAATTTCAGACAACTGAGTGGGTATAAGGGATAATTCCTAGCCGCTACATGGTGCTCACATGTTCACTGTTTTGGAATGATCGATTGCTTTCCGCAGGGGTTGGAGACGGAGCACACACCAATCGGGTGGGTTATGTAGTCTATCTTCCACCACGACTTGCGGATTGTCAACTATCGAATTTAAGTTACTAACCCGCAATAGTTTACAACAACACAGAAAACAGGACACTTGTTCACTTTAAACAAATTGTGCCACTAGAAACCCTAAAGCACCCCCTGTTTGCAAACCCCTCCGTTCTTTACACAACCTCCCCCGCTTTCTGTAACCCCGATTGTGACATCAAAGTCGATTTCATTTATGATTTATTTACGGGTTATTCCGGCATTTCAGACAGCAGCTGCCATTTTTCAATAGACGCAAATTACACCCTTCATCGCCTTGAGATCATTAATTATTGCCCCAGATCCTCCATCCACAGGACCTGTCAAACACCGCTGTAGTCACTAAATATGGACTGAGAAATGGCAAGGCAGGATTTCACGGTTTCCTGGTAAACCGAATCACCATGGGCTTCAGACATCAGGTCAAACTCGTAAAAACCCCGAAAACCTGATTGTTCTAGAATAAATAACGCCTCCTGTACTCCGACATTTTCATAACCAGGTATGGTCTCTGGATGATTTAATTCGTCACATGACTGAAAATCCGTAATTCGGACCACACATATATGCTGAACGAGTTCGGAATTACAGATTCGATCCAAGTCACTGGCCAGATAACCGGGATCAAACACAAACTGAACCTGAGGATCATCGACATCATCCAAAAGTCGCTGGATCTCTGTCAAGCGAGTAAGAAAAGTCCAGGGTTCCGCCCCTTTCATGTTCAGCGGTTCCAAGCCAATTATGATTCCTTCTTCTCTAGCAACGGGAATCAATTCTTGCAATGCGTCGAGTACCAACCTCGTTGAATGATTGACGGTGTGCCCTCCTCGCGGACCCGTTCCCACAACAATCACGGGTGAGGACAAAGCGGCAGCCAATTGAATACCCCGCATAACGTCATCAATCGATTCCCGATGCGAGTAACCATCTGCCCCCGTAAACCCACCACCCCAGAAAACACTCGATACATCAATTGCCATATCCTGGATCAATTCTATGCTGCGCTCTTCTCCAAAATTAACAATTTTGTCACGCCGCACTCCGATCGCCTCGACCCCTAAGGCAAGATAATTCACAACATCCTCATCAAATGTCCACTGAGCTGTTGTCCTTTCATTAATCGAGAACCTTGACATAAACTCTCCTTTATGGCTGACAGAGCCTGTTTCATAAACAGGATGGTGACGTCCGTTTCACACCAAATTTACGCCCGTTGATTCTTGTGGCCCCTCTAAAATAGTTCTGCTCGGCTTCAACTTGCCCTTGGGCTGAACAACATCTGCTTTCAAAGCGAATGGACCATGCGAGACTTTTGGATCTCCGAAAAAAAGATCCTCTGCCAATCCAATCGCAGACCAAGAAAACTCAATCCTTCTCCCCCGGTTTACCCAGTACATGCCGCCGGAGCAAGTTAATTACCGCTTCACTATCCAAATTGGTCGTATCAACACGAATCGCATCAGCAGCAGCAAGCAGAGCTCCAACAGCACGATTTCGATCCTGAAAGTCGCGCTCAGCCTGATCTGCCATCACGTCTTCCACTTTCACTTGATGGCCACGTAAAATCAGATCGTGTTGACGACGACTCGCGCGTGTCTCTTCACTTGCCGTTAAAAAAAATTTGACATCGGCATATGGGAATACCACCGTACCCTGATCCCGCCCTTCCGTAACAATGTCCTTTTCCAGGGCAGCTTCCCGTTGTAAATGGACCAAGCAAATCCGAACACTCGGATGCACGGCAATCTCTTTTACTATCCTGGTCACTTCCGGCTTGCGAATATCTTCGGAGCGATCACGTTCGTTCACAAACAGACGCCCATTATCCCAACGCAGATTCATTTGTTCTGCGATGTCTGAACAACGGGTTTCACTCAAGGGATCAACCTTGAGCTCCGAAACCAGAAGCCCCACAGCTCGATACATGGCCCCTGTGTCCAGGCATTCAAACCCCAAGGCATCTGCAAGCCCTAATGCCGCAGTACTTTTTCCAGCTCCAGCGGGACCATCAATCGTTACGATCACGTAAATCACAAACTAAAAGGGTAAATTCGTATGTTGCTGCCTTAAGGATTTTAACTTAAGACGTCTAACGTAATCATTTCATGACCGGCTAAATCAACAAGAACCGTATCCTCCTGAACAACCAGCTCAGAAAGCGTCCTGCCCATAAGGTCGACTAACCTGGCTGACGTCGGATTTTTCCAGAATCGCAAATGTGCCCGAACAGTCTGTCCGTCAGTCTCCACCAGTCGCAGTCGCAGTCCACCTGACTTGCTGTCCGATCCAAACACCGATTCTGAATCGTTGGCCTCTAATACTGCTGACAACGGACGCACGCTGGAAATAATGACGTTCGATGCATCTAATTGAACAAACCATCCCCTGTCATCCGCCCAAGGACGCCCCTGAGCCACGTGGGCTGTAACCGGATCATGGATCAAATCCAAAGCATCATGAAGCGGATTCCGTGCATCCAATACGATTCCCAGACAGCCGGAAACCTGGGATTCCCCCTGACACACCAACAAGGTATCAAGCCTGTGATCACCATCCATTCGATGAAAGGGAAAATGATCACAAAGAACCGTCGTTCGTGACTGTTTAATTCCAATTTCAATGTAATGTGTACTTTCAAGTTCGGAGTTCGTGGTCACATCCGCACCCCAATGCTTGCTGCAGACTAATGCCGATTCCTGGTCAGGCCAAGCAAACCGTGCAGCATAGTATTCCTCCCAGGGGCCAGAATCCGGCATTTCAATCGGGTCAACCGTAAACCGAACTTCCAGAACAGGGCGTCCACGCCAGGCTCGAAATCGCTGTTGGAACTTAGCCAGCAATTTGCCCGTCTTTGGATCGCACAAACTGCCTCGCGTCACAATTTCTCCAAAAGCCGGTCCAGAACTAACTACTTCAGCAGAATCTGCAACCATCTTGCTGTAACGCAGATCTTCCTGCTCAAGAACTTCTGAAAACGTTTCTGGTCGTGAAGCACTCGTCTTACAAAAACACAGTTGCTGTCCAAGTCTATTAGAGGCTGAGTTATAGTCCATTATGCCACGAAGGCCACCCGTTTTATCGTCAACATATGCCTCAAAGAGTTCGTTGCGAACCACGCCATCTTCAGCCAATAACTGCGTCTTGTCCCGTCGTTTTTTCTTTTCCTGCGTAATCGTTTCCGGTGTTGATTCCTCCGTCAGACTTACAGGTAACCAGCAATACCCCATCGCGGGAACCTCCACTACCACATACGTACTCCCCTGGTGGATCTGTGATGAGAGGACCGGATATTCTTTAGGAACAACCTGTGCTACTCCCGGCAACTGTAACGGGATCTTTCTGGAAAAACTGAGCGAATTAATTATTAGACATCCCTCTGTGCCACTGTCTCGATCCAGAATACTTTCTGTTAATTGCTGCTTGGCGGACTGATGAGAGGATTCAATTTCCTCTTCCAATCGAGACCATTCTTCAGGCTCAGAAGGAAATGTCCTCGAATCACGCGGTGCTAACGATTCCAAACGTGATTCCAAGTCTAAGAAATTTGATATTTTTTCGGAATCACTATTCAAATCAGCTGAAATAGTCATCCACCAGGATTCTTCCAGAATCAGACGGAGGCGCTCATGGCGCCGATATCGTGTAACAGGGTCGGGCTGATGAGCGGCCACATTTTGAACAAGATGTGAGCTTCGATAGGCAGAGGTTCTAAACTGCGTACGCTGACCGGGAGTGTCTGTAATACGAAAATATTCTCCTAAGCTGACAAATCGCCCAAACACGGGCGCATATCGGCTCGTTCTTTTCAGATCTTCGTACCAAGGTGCCTGTACTTTAGGCCAATGGGCAAATACCAGTGTCGCGACATGATCATGGTCCATAGTCTGTGCTAATCGCTCTGGGAAACTTAAATAAGTGCTGGCCGTTTCTGCTGACATCGGAATTTTTGTCAACGCATCAATTACCGTCCCATCACTCCCTTCCCAATGTATTTTCGCCTGTCTTGCATTTGGAAATTTCCCATCATCCATCGCACAATGGATAGCACCTGTAAAACCCGCTTGTTTTAACATTTGCGGTAATTGTGCCATCAAGCCAAATCGACGCTGACAATAAACCTCCGGACTACGGCCGAGATGTTTTTGATAGGCCTGTCGACCACGGTTAAATTGCCAGATCACCGATTCCAACGGCAACAGCGTCATATCCGTTTCCTGCCAGGGGCCACCACATAATTCCAATGATCCCTTTTCAACCAATCCTCGAATCAATTCAGATATCGCTTTATGCTCACATCCAATCTGATCCACCAGTTCACCGGTAATCAACAGATTGACAGGAACGTTGTCTGGATTCACGGGCGCAGATGGAATGCCCTTATCGTTAAGAGCGGCGTCTTTTTCTCCCTTCAGAGACGGTTGCGTTGACACACTCGATGAGACTTGAAGTGCATCCTGCAGCTCGTCAATTTTCTTCTCATCGGTAAGCCATAAATCAATCAAATAGGAATCCACGGGATAAAAACGTTCGCGTGCTTCGGTCAAAACTTCAAAACAGTTTTTCAGATGCTTGGTCGCCTTCGCTTCATCTCCAGCCACGGCCGACTCTGCAGCCAGCAACGTTTCATGTTGGAAATGCGCCTCATCAAGATTACTGAAATGACGCATGTGGCGAGCGAGCAGTTGAAGTTGTAGATAACAGAATGCCAGCGCATAAAAGTCGCCGGAAAGCCGGTCGGCTACATCCACATTGATCTCGTCGTCTTGTGATTCTGTTTTCAGGGAATCAAGACCTGCTAACGCCATCTCCAACATGGGCGCGCGTTGGCTCTCTCCATGTATCAGTATCATTTCTGATGATTTGGCTCGGGCAATCCATCCAGCGGGCAAAAGGTATTCACAGGTTTGAGGAACGACAATCAAACGACCCGGAGCCACATCAGGAATTTCGTCGGCGCGCTGCCAGTTAGGAAACGTACCCGATGCAACCAGTAAACGCGGATCCCAGAGAATCTGAAACCCATTGAGCAGACCGGCAGCTTCCTCTTCAGGAAGATCACTGGGAAAGTCCTCAAGACTATGACTAGGAATCAAGATGACAAGTTCTTCGAGCGCATTCACAACTTAATTCACAGAACACAATTGGTAAAAGTTCGAGCTTAATAGCCTTGTCGACTTCATTTCGACGGCAAGCCGGCATCAACACCGACGGCCATGGGATGAATTCTAGAACATTCAATCCCGTTCGTCGATGCAGCTTCAGATGGTGAATGAAGTTGGGGCAAAACCTAAGCACCGGCTACCCCAGAAAAGGACTGATCCTTCCTCGCAATAACGTTCGTGATGAGGGGGAGATAAGGATCGCCTGCGTACAGGCATACATACCCCACTTGAAAGTGTACACTAGTAAAGCTACTTGAACACGTGAAGTGGCAAACCGTATACGGTCCCTATTGTTCAACGGATCAGATGGAGGAAATGAAGCATGCCGAGTCACCCATCCTACCGGCTTCCCTGCCCATGTGGCGGCTACGTTTCCGTCTCTGTATCACAGGCAGGCTCTGAGGAACACTGTTCCCAATGCGGACAGTTGCTCCGAGTCCCTCCCCTGGCACAGGTCAAACAGCTGGAAGTGGAAACTCCGGTAACTCCAATTACGCAGACCGCGTCGTCCAACCGATGGATCCTGCTTCTCATTCCAATTGTGTTCGTTCTGATCATCACCATTGTATGGATCAGTAGCCAGTCTGGCGGAAAAACAGAACGGGTTTCCAAGCGACCAGATTCGTCAACTATCCCCACAACTCCTCTCCCAAAGCAGAACGGCAGTCAGAACTCAACAAACGTCGATCCTGATCTTCCGTCGGAAAGTGACTCTGGAAGTGAAATCCCAGCAGATACCCGTCCCAAGGTCACACTTGATGTGCTCGACTACATCGGCCAATTGAACCTGAGAAACTATACACACAGTGAAGATTCCATCGGTTCTGCACTTATTAAACTCGCATCTCTCAGACAGGAACCTGACCCGCAGTCCATCAAGCGGTTGCAACAGGAATTTCAAATCCAGTCCATCGATGAAACCCTGTCACTACCCGATCGCAAACTAGGAGAGCTCCGTCGACACCATATCCTGGCAGAGCACCTCCGAGAATCCGCACAAGAAAGTGTTTTGCTTTCTGTTGCTGTGGAGCAAGCGAAAGTGGATCTTGCACACCTCGGAGAACTGGGTGCGATTCTCAAATCTACGAGCCGCATTCGCGAATATGGGACCTCCCAGTTCCAACAACGCGTCCAGCAACAATACACACAACTCCCGGATCAAACAGATGACACTTCCTTAACCAAACGTAAAGAACAGCTTCAATCTCTCCTTGAACTTCCACCTGATGAACTGATCGTACAGTATTCTCGAACCACCTTTGCAACAGCCTGGGTCGACCGGGAAGAAAAACTAATCCAGGTGACTCATCAAGATCTTCAGGATCGTCTGAACATTAGTGCAGAAATGGGAATAACGCTACTTGAAAAATCCACTGAAGACTTTCGCAAATGGGTACAGTTGCAACGTCCCTCATTAATACGAAAAGAATTTGAAGAACTGATTTCGATGCATGGACAACTCATGCAAAATACACTGGGAACCGAGCAACAAGAGCGTTTAAGAACCCTCTATCAACAATGGCAGATTGAACCGACAGAAGCTCCCGAGCTGTTGAAAAACGACGATCCGGCCCTTTTGCAAAAAATGAATCAAAGAAGACTTCAGGACATCAGACAAACTCTCATCGACTGGATCTCCTTCCAGACATCAAACCGGGGTGAACAACTGGGACAAAACGCCCCTCCACTCGAGGATCTGGCCCTCGCCTACCAATTACAACCAAGCATGGGAGCAATTCGAGATTTTCTGGAATCCGATCCGACCCTGCAACTCGAACATGTGCGCAACGTAAACGCCAACAACTGGAAACAGGCTATCCATCGCATCGTTGATACCCAAAAGCTACTCGATGCGCCGCTTGAACTTCGCCGGACCGCTACCCTTCGGGCAGCGGAACTATTTCGATCTTTTCTGACCGAAACCCTTCTGAATGTTCAGTCGCTACCCCCAGTGGAACAGATTCCCGAAAACATCCTCAACGAACTTGAAAAAGAAACGGAATCGCTTCGCTCTTTCCTCGAACTGGACAATAAACAATTAATGGAACTCTGCGATCAAGGAGTGCGCCATCGCCTACTTCCAGGTACAATCGTGGACCTCGTCACCGAACAGCAAAATCTGAACACACTCTACGACATTTCTGCCACCGAACTTGAAAAGATACTTCAGCCTGAGAATCTTTCCGATCTGGAACGATTCGCGATGCGATCAGCTGCCCGACGCATGCGAAATGAACTGACCCTTTTAGCGAGTCCTTCACAGCCCGGTGCTCGAAACGCTGTGCTCCGTGAACAATTGTTCCAAAAATATCAGATGCCCAATTCAGAACTTAGTCGTGTCGTACAATTCCCAGACACGCTCCTCTGGAAATGGAATGTGGAACGACTAAGTCGCCTTATCTCCATGCCCGACACGGTCGTGCTGGAGCAACTAAGAGAGGCACTCCCATCTGAAATTCAGGATCCCTCCATTTCCATCGCTGACTTCGACACGCTCGGTCAAGAGCAACGACATCTCATCGCACAGGAATTTGATCTCCTGGAACGGGAAATCGAATTATCGATTGACCAGGATGATCTAGCACGCCCCCTTCCCCAGACGAACTCAACCGCTCATCAACTGCTACGTGCCCAATTACAGAACCACCTGCAACCCATGAGCGAATACCTTCCCCTCATGATCTCTGATGAAACCATGCGATCAGAAATCTCACAAATGCGTGATTTCACTGATGTTTTTGCCCCTGACCAACCAGCCCCCGCTTGGATGGGACTCTTGCATTCAGGGTTACTTCAGGCTCTATATCAACTCCATACGGACGACTCGGAAGGTGAGTTAGTGATTTTTTTACCTGTAACAGAAGATCTCATAGACAAACCGAATGCTGCTTCTTTAGCTTACGAACAATGGTACGGCATTATTCGTCTCATGACTGGTCATATTTTCGAGCCAGAATCCAGCTTTCGGTTGCGGGTATTTGCTTACTTCAACGAATACCCCACCTGTAAATTGTGGCTGAATCCCGATCCTATGGTTTCTTCTCCTTCCTCGATGCACCCTCCTGAAAAGAAACAGAGTATCGATCTTACGCTTTGGTACGAGCAATTGATGCAATCCCAACTGGATGGCATAGAGATCGTTGATGTCGATGGCGAACGACAGTTGTGGTTAAGTGGACAACCTTTGGATGACGCCGGCTCAGAGTCTCTCACTATTCTCGGACGCCCACTGGACCTACAGGATTTTGCCGTTGCCTACCGTGCCGTGGTTTACGGAGGTGACAACCAGCCGTTTCAAAGCCTTGATGCTTCCAGCCATCCGGCTTTAGCAAATGCCAGCTTCGGCGGTTATCTGGAAAACACGGCCTTGGGACAAGTTCTATTAAATGCTGACTTAACGTTTAAATTTCTCGCCAGTGGACTCGATCCCTTTCAGTCGGTCCTGATGGACCGGAGAGACGATTTCGCCATGATTCTTGACCGCCATGGTCTCCCAGCATTCGAACCTGTATACGATCAGTTTGCGCGCGTTGAACCTGGTAATGAGCCACTTCAGGAAACACGCTTCTGGCTAAGTTTGCGTAGTGCCCAAGGAACACAGGGAAACTTTTTTGACTGGCGGGCAGATGCTACCGGAGCCCAGGTCTTAAATCCCTTTTTTGTGGCCGAAGCACGAAAACGTTCAACTGATGGCCGTGAGCTTCCAGCTAGCGAACTGCCCGTTTGGACGCAATCGTCCATAGAACACTTTAACCAGAACAGACAAGCCTATGAATCTCTGTATCCCGTACTCAAAGAAGTTCGGTCCGTCGGAATTCTCCTAGCACTCAGTAAATGGATTAAGGATTTTAACATCCAGGAATCTTTTGATCTCGACGTACTGCTTGACGTGCCAATTGACCCTATAACCACACCCCGACAAAGACTGCGCGGCATGTATGCCAGTGTGATAAATGAAACAGGAGAAGTACAGTCCTACGACTGCACTCACCTAGTCGGACAACTTGAGGACACCCCACTGGAGCAACTTCCTCCGGCACTTTTCGAAACCTGGGCATATGTCGCATCGGCATCTTTTGCATTGATGAACACATGGGAAGATCTGAACCCTCAAATCAGCTCGGTCTACCGTAATATCCACACGCTAGTAATACAATCTATGAAGCAACTCGACCAACAATCAGAAGAGCAATTGAAGGCAGAATTGACAGACCTTCGCACCCAATTGTTTAACGTTCCCCAGCGTCAGTGGACCGTAGGATGTGCATGGATTTCCACGGGAGGTATTGACTTGACTCTCCCTCCTGCCAGACGGTTTGAAGTGAAAAGAAAAGGATCTCGATCGCGACTCCGTCGTACACGCAGAAACCCTCAACGACGTCCCACACTCAAATCACTTCTTGATCGGTCTCGAAACACCCTCAAAACTTCATCTGACCGCGGAAATGTAAAGAATCCAAAAAACAACACACCACAGAAACGATCTCGAAAGATCAACGAATCCAAACCTCTGCCCAATGTCAACAACAGAAATTCTGAACGATCACCACGCCTGCAACGTAAAGGAAATCGTCTACGACTCAGAAGACAGCGACGGGCATCTCCCACCTAGTCCTTATGCAGGTTCCCCGGAGTTTCTGATCATCTTCTTTTGTGCGATGTTCGCAAGAGAAACCCACTGTGCCACACTCAGTTCCTCAGCACGTACCATCGAACTGATATCCTGACTGCCCAGAAAGGATACTGCCTCGCTTTTGGAAAAAAACCGCTTGTACTCAAACGTCAAGGTGTTACAGAGCGTTTTCCGACGATGCAGAAACATATTCCGCACAAACGTATGAAAGAAGCCCAGATCATCAATTTGGTTACGTAAATCGGAGTCGGGAACAATATGCAGAATAGAGGAAAACACCGCTGGCCGGGGCCAAAAAGCGCTGGGCGGTAACTGACGCACCACTTGAATACGTGTCAACGCTTGCATCCAGACAGAAAGCGCACCATAACTTTTTGATGAAGGGCGAGCTATCAAACGGTTGGCCATTTCCTGTTGAATGGTTACGGTCATGGACTCCAGTGGAAAAGGCACGCTAACGAGATTTGAAATCACTGGCGTAGCTACCTGATAGGGCAGATTAGCCACCAGCTTTAAACTCTGATGAGGAGTACCGGGCCGGAACAACATCGCGAGGCAATCCATCACTTTCGGATGTAAACAATTTTTGTTTTTCAGCACATCCGTATGAACCAGCTCCACATTGTCCAGATCACGCAGCGTTGCACGCGCCAGAGGAAGGAAACGGGCATCCAGTTCAATGGCCAACACTTGGCCGACAATACGAGCTAACTCGCAGGTTAATCCACCGGTTCCAGCACCAACTTCTAATACCACGTCGTTTGAAGTCAGTTTAGCGGAGTCGATAAGTATCCGCTGCAAATTGAAATCAATGAGAAAATTTTGCCCGAGGCGTGCGTTGGGAGCTATCCGATGCTCTGATAATGAACGCTTAATCTTACCCTGCGTTTGCTGACGTTGAGAAAATTGAGACCCCATATATGCAGCCGAAAAAACATCGCTCCTTAAGTTGGCTATTACAACAATTCCTCGACAACGATACGATTTAATGAACCATCTTAGGGTAATATCTGTAATCCTTCCAGATAGCGACGAACGTACTTTCCAAGGATATCCAGTTCGATATTCACCTCCTGTCCCAAACTGCGAATCCCCAGATTAGTCACCTGCAGCGTATGAGGAATCAAAGCGACACTGAAGGCGCCTTCCTCAATATCCACAATCGTCAAACTTACCCCATCCACAGTAATGGATCCTTTTTCCACCATTTGTCTGGAGAGCTCTATCGGGACTTCAATCCATAATGTCTCCCATTGCTCCTGTTTTTCCTGACTCAATATGCGTCCCACACCATCTACGTGCCCCTGCACAAAATGACCACCCAACGGTGCTCCAGCCTTGACCGCACACTCCAGATTCACCTGATCGCTGGTACATAACCAAGTAAGATTCGTCTTTTCCAGGGTCTCTTCACCCGCCTGAAAAGAGACATTTTCCGCATTTTTTTCAATAACAGTCAGACAACACCCGTTAAGAGCAACACTGTCACCGATTGCAACAGAACGGACCAGTGATTGCTCTCTTATTGTCAACCGCTTTGCCGAACCTTCTTCCACTACCGAAACAACCGTTCCCATTACCTCAACAATTCCAGTAAACATCGTATCTAACCCGTTTGGGATTTTAAAAACGCATATGGCCTATCTCTTTAACGATGGCAGCTCGTTGGTCACCAAAATACGATTGGAACTTCAGCTGTTGAGCAAAGCGCCGTACGAAGAGGCTCTGGCAGACACTGAGGTAACCTCGAAATATGCACAAACGACAAAACGTCCTAATAGCCTTGACTTGCAGTCTTGAGTAACGCCTGTTGCTTCCCATGCAGGCAGGTATTCACGTACGTTTGATATACTCTATTTCCAAATCTGATAACGTGATAGCTCGTTACCCGACAATCCTTTCCACTATATTGGCATCCACCGAACGTACCCTCAGGACTGGCTCAAGTGCCTTTTTCTGTGACAGAGATACCCGGATCCAGTAAGTAACCTCACTGCGTCAGGAAAACCGGCTTACGGCAATTCCGCTGCAGAAGCTTTCTCCGTACCTTCAGCAGGTTCCTCTAGCAGAGTTTCCACAAATGCCTCAAGCTGCTCGATGGGTTGAACTCCCACCACTTTGAGTCGCACTACACCGGAACGGTCCAAAAACAAAGTTGTCGGATAACCTCCGAACTCCGGAACACGTGAACGCGTGTCCTCGTCACCGATTAAACATTGGTAGGTAATCCCGAATTCAGCAGCAAAACTGTTAATCTGTTTCTTTGCCGCCTCAGCTTCCATGTTCTCGTAGTGAATACCGACAATATCCAACCCCATGTCCTTATGTTTTTCCAACAGGGACACAAAGTGTGGAATTGCTTTTCTGCAGGGAGGATACGAGGTTCCACAGAAATCAACAATCAAAACTTTACCTGAATAATCAGCCAGCGAAACGATTTCGTCATTCACGTTCGGAAGAGAAAAATCGAAGTCAAACGCCTCATGGGCGGTAAACAATTGTCGGGAGAGTTCTTTTGCTTCCGCAACCAATCGAGCGGGAAGCTCTTCCATGATTTTCTTGTATCCATCCGTCTCGCGAATAGAAACCAAGTCTTTATCATCTTTGAGCATTTCCAGGTTTGTGAATCCATACCCAATGGCCTCATTGAGCGATGCAATAGACTTTTCACTGTCTCCGCCTAAGGCATAAGAACAGGCTTCGTTATAAAACACATTAGGTGCGAACTGCTTTTCTCTTTCGTCCAACTCGGAATATTTCTCACGTAACGCCCGAAGTTGCGAGGCTGAAGCAAGAAAAATAGGGCCCGCAGCTGCCTTGGCTGCGTCGACAGCTTCCTGGACTCCGTTCTGCTCCGCTTTCTCTCCCTCAGCGATCAAAATGAAAGCCTGCTGTACACCCACCACCACTATTAGAAATGAAGCAAAACGATTTTCAGGGTCATGGTCGCTTACTTTCCTCAGGAACCCCATCGCACCATCAAGATCCTCCTCTAAAGCGAAAGTACGAATTCGGTTCATTAGATCTTGTTCAGAAAGCGGGCCCGTTATCTCTTCCGCCTGCTCCTCCGTAACTTCCGTTTCGGCTATTTCCTCGGAAAGATCTTCTTCAGGAATAATGTCGTCTGGTCCCTCCGTTTCAGTGTCGGAAGTTTCAGCTATGTCTTCCGATTCTGGCACCTCTGCATCCCTGTCCAGAAACCCCTTTGCTAACTCATCCGCTTCTCCTGCAACCGTCTCCTGAACGCTATCGTCACGATACGAACTGCTCTCGCTCTTAGCATCCTCCGGTGAGGTTCCCTCTCCACATCCCAGAAGACCTAACACAGACATCCATACCATCATCAGAAACACCCGTTGCAATGATCTCATCACCTACTCCTCTCAAAGAGGTTTGGGGAAGGCTCCCATTGGTGCCCAAGATGGTTTGAAGGAGTCATACAGACTCCCCCTTTTAGTACTTGACAAGTACAATCGGACGCATTGTCATGTAAAATGGTTGAAAAGCCAAGTAGAAGTGGTCTGAATTTCGCATTCGATCTCCTGACAGCTACAGCCCCCCGCCCATCCTTCCCTTCTAACCACTCCATACTTAAAACTTGTGTCGGGCAGCTGGACATCTCAGTGGGACAGTTCCAGCCCCGGCAAGACGCCTTTGGCTTCAATCAGTGACGTAAACTCGTTCGAATCCATTCGTTTCCCTTATTCAAACTGTTGTTGAAGAATACGTCGCAATATCTTGCCCATCGTATTGCGAGGTAACTGATCCACAAAAGTCACGACGGCAGGACATTGATATGAGATCAAATGCTGTTTACAAAACGATTGAATCTGTCGTTCCGTAACAGAACCTTCATGGTCTTTGACGGCTGCCACAGCCACTCTCTGACCTCGTTTCAAATCATCCAGTGCAAAGACCGCTGCCTCACGTACCCCTGGACAGGATGAAACTACTTTCTCAACAACAGCTGGATAAACATTGAACCCACCTACAATGATCAGATCCTTCGATCGACCAACCAGCGTCAAACGCTGTTGGCCGTCCAATCTGCCCAGATCGCCGGTTGCAAACCATCCATCAGAATCAATGGCCAGACGTGTTGCCTCCGAACGATTCCAGTATTCCTTAAATAGATTCGGGCCTCGCACGTAAACTTCTCCGACATCGGAATCATGTTGTGCATTACTTCGGATCCCCTCATCTCCCGTCTCATGAGATGATTTTCGAGAAGCTAATCTGATTTCAATTCCGGGAATTGCTACTCCCACCGAACCTGCCAGTTTTTCAGAAGAGTGCTCCTGAGAAATGCCAGACGGAACAGGTAAACTGGAAATTACATGCGATTCGGTCATACCGTAACGGTTAACGAGCAACTGCCCTAGCACCCCTTCAAGACGAGGTAATACCTCCGGACGAATAGGAGCGGAACCACAAGTCACTAACCGGATATTTTTCCACACGGATTCTGTCTCATAAAAGAACTTACGATCCAACCAGGAGTAGTAATAAGGTGGCACACCCATGAAAACAGAGGACTGCCCAACTAAATCCAGCGTCTTACGTGGATGAAAACGATCACCCACTTTCATCCAACTTCCTGAAATCCAACTCACATGTGTGGCAAAAGAAAGTCCATGAATATGAAACAAAGGCAGTACATTGACTAATTTATCTTCCGGTGAAAATTCCCAATATCGAGCCAATGAATCAACTGCATTGGACAGTGAATCCTGTGTATGTACGACACCCTTGGGTTCTCCCGTTGTACCAGAAGAATACAGCATTAAAGCCGGATCACCTGGAAGAGCCTTGTCTGGCATTTCAACCGATCGAGGCTCAATAGCTGTAATGTGATCTGCCTTCAATTGCTGGCAAGGCAATATCGGCCGAGAACCGTACAAAACGCGATCGACTTTACTCTCCGTAACCGAATCGACAACGATCGCAGCCGCACCACTGTCACGTAGAAAATACTCCAGCTCCGATTCCGTGAAATCGGGATTCAGAGGAAGGGGCACGAGCCTGGCAAACAATGCCCCTAAATGTGCAAGCAGAAAAGCGTGTTTGTCACTCAGGCACAGAGCCAGACGATCTCCAGGGTCAAGACGATGCTGCAAGAATAGCTGCGAGACAGCCATCGCAGATTTTTTCAGTTGATCATACCGATAGCTCACACCCCCGGGAAATGTCACTGCAGGACGAGCATGAAATTCATCAAAACGTTCTAACAACAAGCCTAAGAACGTCATACAAGCTCTCCTGAGATGTCAATGGGGAACGGTGTTTAGATCATTGGTCATACAGCTGTCTTTTCCCTGTTGGACAGCTTCATGTTGCAGAGACCCCGTAAGAAAGTTACGATTTTTATAGGAACCACTTTTGTAAGAGTCTCACGCTTTGGAAGACTCGATGCAATATCGGAGAGTGGGAATTTTCGCAATCAGTACCTGCATGAGAATGGTCCATGCATGAATCGCGATGTAATAATGGTTGTCGGGACTTTGATCAACTCGACAGAATCAACCGCCGCGTACTGCTGCAGATAGGTGGCATCAGCCCCCTCGGAATGCTGCTACCTGATTTACTTCGTGCGCAATCAGAGTCCCGTTCCAGCCCAACTCGTCGGTTTGGGAGCACCAAATCGGTTATTTTCATGTATCTGCACGGTGGCCATGCGCAACAGGAAACGTGGGATCCCAAGCCTTATGCCCCGGAAAACACACGTGGCATATTTAACCCCATTTCAACGAATTTACCCGGCACACAGATTTGCGAGCTTCTCCCCTTTTCCGCTACGATTATGGACCGGATTAGCGTTGTACGCTCCATGTCTCACGAAAATGCCAATCACGTACAAGCCAGCCTGTCCGCCATGACAGGACATTCCCACCCTCCAGAAACAGAAAGCCGAGGAGATTTCCCTCCATCTGGTGATGATTTTCCACCGTTTGGCGCCGTAATCGATTCACTCAGGCCATCCAACCAACTCCCCACCTGGGTTCAGATAGGTCCCCAGATGAGACGTAACAACGGAACCGTCTTACATGGACAAATCCCTGGATTCCTCGGATCAAAACATGCCCCATTCATCGTGAACCAGAATCTCTTGTCTGATACTGTCGAAATTGAAGCAACTCGACTGGCCCCTGAAATCAGCATTGCCAGACTGAATAATCGACAGGATATTCTTCATAACATTGATCAACAACGAGCAATGCTTGATCGTGCAGCCAACGTATACACATTCGATTCCTACCAACAGCGAGCTTTCTCTCTGTTGAGCTCCAAGCAAACAGCTAATGCATTCGATCTAGCCCAGGAATCTTCTGAAGTACGTTGTGAGTACGGAGAGAATCAATTCGGCCAATCCTGCCTTCTGGCCAGGAGGCTGGTCGAAGCTGGCGTCCCTATCATTAACGTGCATTACTGTCACACGCCCAAAGGATCATGGGACACACACAGTAAACATTTTTCAAAAATGAAAGATTCCCTTTGTCCAACTTTTGACCGGGCATTCAGTACCTTAGTGAACGATCTCGACGCGCGTGGTCTCCTGGAACAGACCCTGGTTTTTCCCAATGCGGAATTCGGTCGAACGCCCAAGATCAATGGATCCAGTGGTCGTGACCACTGGCCATGGGTCTACTCCCTAGCATTGGCAGGTGGGGGATTAAAAGCAGGTTTCGTATATGGAAGTTCGGACCGGATGGCGGCCTACCCTGATTCGCACGCTCATAACCCTGCCGATATGGCTGCTACCGTTTATCATCTGTTAGGAATTGATTCCGATACCACTATCTATGACCAATTTCAGCGTCCCAGGCATCTTGTTACTGGAACCGCAATTGACGCCCTGCTGAGCTGACCAGTTGCCAGAGGGCGAATAGGCATCTAACCATTAGTTCGATTTCACTCATTGTCAGATATCTCCTGTCCCAATTGACGGAGATAATCAAACGTAAAGATTCCTGAATTATGGCCGTCATTCCAATGTATTTGATAGGCATATCGGCCAACAGGATTCATCGATTCTGGACGCACGGGTTTTGCTTCCTCTTGTGAAAGAACAGGCAACAAGGGAGCTGGTTCGTTACGGGCCCGTTCGTCATTACAAGTCGCACAGGGACAACTTCCTCGTAAATCAGCCCATTGGTAAAGCCGGCTTTGACCATCACTCCACTCTATGACCAGCTTATCATCGCCCTCTGTCTTTAAAGCAACGGGAACCAGCATCGTCTTTCTCTACTAACCATTCTGTCTGTAAAAAGTGAATATGTTATCCGTAAAGCAAGAGACAACTATGCTTCCGGACCATGGATCATCTCTGATTCGACTTCCAGTGAAAAGGGAAGAACGACCTTTTCTATCGTAATTCCTTGAATTGACGGTTCCTATTCAACGTCTCGTATCGTGTAGATTCAGACGGCATCATTTGCCGAGTCTTCGGGACTTTAATCAGGATTCACGCCCTTCAAACCGGGCTATGACAGCACATCCCGTTGAATCGCTCCAGACATTAACCGTGGTGCGACACATATCCAGAACACGATCCACAGCAATGATTAACCCCTGCGCTTCCACAGGTAAATTCGCTGCCTGTAACACAATGGCCATCATCACCAGTCCAGCATGGGGAATGCCCGCAGCACCGATGCTCGCTAAAAGGGCTGTAACTGCAATAACAATCTGACTGGAAAGCCCGATATCGTGACCGGTAGCTTGAGCAATAAACAGTACCGCAACGACTTCGTATAAAGCAGTCCCATCCATGTTCACCGTAGCACCCAATGGCAGCACAAATGAACTAATCCGATTTTTCACTCCAGCGCGTTTTTCCACACTTGCCATCGTTAACGGCAAAGTTCCGTTACTTGAGGCCGTTGAAAACGCGGTCATGAGTGCCGGACTCATCGCCTGAATAAATTGCAATGGTGATCGGCCGGCAACCCATTTAATCAGCGTGGGCAACACAACAAAAGCATGAACAGTTAAAGCTAAAAATACGGTCAACATATACCAGGCGAGTGAATAAAACACCTGTACTCCCTGTCCGGCAGTAGCATAAAGCATATAAGCAAACACACCGACAGGTGCCAGACGAATAATAGCCGTTGTCATGGCCATCATGACGTCAAATCCAGCAGCAAACACTTTCCGAAGCAACTCTCCTGATTCTCCACCAACCACCACAATGAACAGCCCGAAAAGCAACGCAAAGGTTATGATCGAAAGAAAGTCCGCGTTGGCTAAAGATGCAACTGGATTCACTGGAATCATATTTCCCAGAAGCTGTCCAAATACATCACTTAAGGCCTGATGCGTAACGGTTCCGTGCGACGAGGGAATCGGAAGTTCCGCTCCAATTCCCGGTCTGATCAGATTCACCATCACTATGCCGACGGTGATGGCCAGCAAGCTTGTCAACAGATAATAACCAAGTGTCAGACTGAACATGCGTCCCAACCGCTGAGCACTGCCCAGACCAGCAACACCGGTCACAAGAGAAGTAAAAATTAAAGGTACCGTGACCATGCGTAACAGTCTCAGGAAAAGATCACCCAACCACTTGCTATACAGCGCTACACGCAATGCCGGCGTCGGAACTGGCCGATGCTCTAAGAAAAGTTGGTGCGATTCTGGAAAATGATCCTTGAGTGTCTTGATGTCGGAGGCCTGTATTGGAGGTGATCCTTCCCTTAAAATGGAAATCCCACCGATATCTTCAGTAATCTCAATCCGCACATTATCTTCCTGAAACACCACTCGAGGCATCCCGTACCATCTGTTAAGCGAGAGCCCCAACACAACTCCCAGAAAAAGAGCTATCAGTATTTGTAAGTGCAACGGCAAAGTGCGCAATCGGGTAATCAAGATGCCACTCTCCTCTACCTCTCAAATCAACGGACAGAAACCTCAAAAAAGGACGCCCACACAACTATTGCCTCAAGGACTTGAAGCAGGCTCCTGCGAAACCAATCCATGAATACGCGTTGAAAAATGACAGGGGACTTTTCCAATGCGATAGGTGAGATCTCCAAACACAGCAATCTGCCCAGGACCCTCCGATGGGACCTCACTTAACCACACACCCTGTTCACGTCTCATCGTCTGTGCGCTCCATTTGGATTTTCGAAAATCACTATTTGACGAATGAGACATCCACAATTTTGCCGAGTCAGGGCAAGGTACCGCGTGAATGCTGAAATGGTGCACACCACCTTCCAGGTTGGATTTCACCTCGATGGAAGGAATCATTTTTCCAGAAACAGTGTACCGAAACCAGCCAGCTACAGCTGAATATGCATAGTTAGAAGGCGTATCGAGGCTGTGACCTGCATTGGGAACATACAGAACATGTTTGATGCCTGTCAGACCGTGCCAGTAAAGATCAAGCGCATTGAGCGTCCAGTAAGGATCATTGGTTCCCAGAATAATGAGTTTCGGAATCTTGAGACGATCGCGATACGAATAGGGGTCCACCATTTCCCAAAGACGAGCATGACGATCTGTCTGAT
Organism: uncultured Planctomycetia bacterium; assembly: GCA_963996245.1. Classification (GTDB taxonomy): domain Bacteria; phylum Planctomycetota; class Planctomycetia; order CAXEIY01; family CAXEIY01; genus CAXEIY01. Next base: position 22,322 of record CAXEIY010000221.1, read on the forward strand.
TTTCAGGTTGAACCAAACCACGACGGGTGTAATCGACAATCTGTATACTGAATTGTCCCCATTGTTTCAATTGGTTGGGAATCTGCGCAGGAATGTTTAACATGTCAATCACCATTGGTGCAATTGCTATGACACGTTTATCTACGACGGCTGTCAACCAAGTAGTCCATCCACGCTTAGAAGCGCCGGTTACCACAAATTTCAACACTTCTCCTCGAGCTCCTTTACGAGACCATTGCTGGATTGCATCCATTGCTCGTACCACACTCTTGACCATTGGAAACAACAAAGGCCAGTCATCGTTTCCAGTCTTGAGATAATGGACAAAGGTTTCAGAAATCAAATCATCTTCAAACCGGTTTTCCAACAAAGGCTGGTTCGGAACCTGAGCGAGTACAGCACAGCGTCCGCCACTTAATTGAGCCAATTCCAATCCACGGGCGATAGCGGCTTTTGCATGAGACTGTTTGTTGTTTCCGGATGAAACCAATAACACCGCTGTGTCCGTATACTTTAAATTATCGGATTCGCATATAAATAATTCGTGATGCCACAGTGTTTCCATCCATTGCTGGGAAGTTAGCTTCAAAACATATACCGTGCCTTCTCCAAGATCCTTTCGCTGAACGAACTCCCACGAAAACGAAGAGTCTGGACGGCGAACATATTCATCCAGATCGGCAAAGCCGTACCCCTGAAGTAAGCCGGTTATCAGCAAGCTACAAATGCCTGTTAACCATGACACTTTCATGTATTTCCATTCCATTATTAAAAAACCAACTCTATACCTATGCCCCTGAGTAACACCATAAGCAACAATGGGCCTATTCGCCGATTCAGCAAACGACAGAATTCACAGCCCTAGCTTATCCACACGTGACATGCTGATTACCCACAGAGAGGCTAATAACGGATGATATCCTCAGCCACCCGTAAGCCTCTACCTTGCCATCTGATTCCAGAATCCATACAGACACAGGTGCTATGCTATTTTCCGCCGCCGCCACCACCGCCACCTCCGCCGCCACCACCGCCACCTCCGCCGCCCATTTGCTTCCCGGAAGGAATCGCGACCTTATCCGTTGCCGCAGATGTTTTAAGAGTGGAAAGGTCGCCCCTCACGGCATCCACTGGATCTCCTAATGCCAGACCCTTTTCAGGATCCCAATAACGAATAGTCCCATCTTTGCTGGTCGACACTAAAAGTTTGCTGTCCGGACTGAAGGCGACGAAATGAGAGGTATCTTCATGTCCTTCAAGAACAAAAAGGCACTTCGGACGTGGATGGGTAGTGGAATCTCCAAGTGTCCACACACGAACTGTGGCATCAAATCCAGCGGTGGCGAGAAACCGGTTATCAGGACTCATAGCCACCGAGTAAAGCGGGCCTTCGTGTCCCAGAAGTGGCGTCACTTTTTCACGACCGGTTTTCGGGTCCCAGATCCGCATCGTGGCATCTTCACCGGCGGATACAATCAGGCATCCGTCCGAACTCCAGACCAGCTGGCGTATCCAGTAAGTGTGTCCGCGCCAAGCATCACCAATACATTCCCCCGAGGCAACGTCCCACAGACGAATAGTGTGATCCTTACCGGCGGATGCAAGCAATGTTCCATCTGGACTAAATGCAATCGTGCGTACCAATGCACTGTGTCCAATCAACGGTTCACCAACCGGATATCCCGTCTCCGGATCCCAAAAACGAATGGTCCGATCACGACTAGATGAAGCCAGATGTTTCCCATCAGGGCTGAATGTTACACAGGGAACCACATCGGTGTGGCCCGTAAAGGGAGGAAGTTTGGGTTCTCTCGTGTCAACATCCCATAATCGCACTGTCCGGTCCCAACCACTGGATGCCAGTGTTTTCCCATCCGGTGTAAAAGAGGTTAGATGCACCGCGTCCGCATGCCCAAGCAAGGGTTCACCAATCGGATCCCGCGTTGCAACATCCCATAATTGAATAACGCCGTCCCGATCAGTCGTCACCAGAATTTTTCCGTCGGGACTGAATACAGCTGACAACACAACGCCACTACGACCGGCTACCGCTTCAGTTCTGGCAAGCCCGGTTTCAGCATCCCAAAAACGCACCGTAAAATCCCAACCACAGGAAACCAGTGTCTTGGAATCCGGGCTCACCGTGACTCCATAGGCTGCACTGGCATGCCCTGTAATCGGCTCCCTGAGTGATGCACCCGTATGTGCATCCCAAGAACGCACCGTGCCATCCCAACCGGATGTATACAGACGATCTCCCTCAGGGCTGAACGATACACAGAGCACCAGATCCTCGTGACCCTGAAGAGGCTCCGCTAAAGCCTTTCGTGTTGAAACATCCCAGAGACACGCACAATTCTGATGACTGGAAGAAACCAGTCGTTTTCCATCCGGACTGAATGCCACATGTAAGGCAGCACCCGGACGTTCACTCAGATCGTCAACCGGACAAACAATTCGCTCTCCTACCTGTTGACCGGATTGAGGATCCCAGAACAGAATGTAACCATCCGAACCAATCGAAGCTAACTGGCTTCCATCCGGACTGAATGCCACACCAAATACAGACCGCTCATGTCCCTCCAGAACCTGTTCGCAAGTAGCAAATACTTTTCCTGAATCAGTATTTATCTTCCAAATCCGAATCGTCCCGTCTTCACTCCCGGAAGCCAAAAGCGAATCCCCTGGACGAAAGGCAACCGACCGAACCCAATAATGATGTCCGGTCAAGGGCCCCGTCAATGAGGATCCCGTATGTCCATCCCAAAGTCTAATCGTGTGATCATGACTGGCTGAAGCGATAATCTTTCCGTCGGGGCTGAACGCGCAATGGTAAACGCGAGCGGGACGATCCGCCAATGGATCCCGGTGACCACGCATGACAATTCCCCGAGGTTGCCCACTGATCGCATCCCAAAGTCGGATGGTGCCATCTCGCCCGGCAGATGCAAGGGTAGCCCCATCTGGACTGTAGGTAACCGCGTGTACACGGGCAATATGCCCTCCAAGATCATCGTTTTCTTCAGAGGTCATTTTGTCCGCCCTATCTACGCTTCCAACCGGGTCTGAAGAGGCCATTCTTTTCCCTTTCAACATCCCTTATATTAAACAGATCGCATAATCCTGACTTCCATCCCACAACTAGGGGCCATCCATTAGAAACACGGAACCTTCCGGCCACACATGCTGAAAACTTGAAATCCACGAGTGCCATCCCAAACTCTCTACTGAAGATTGAGTTCGGTTCCTTTTTCAAATTTGCTGAACACGGATCCTGGTTCGATGATTCATCATTCGCGCCACTCTCACCTTAACGAATCGGTACCACCAAAACCAACTACAAACCTCATAGAAGAGCCCGTTTAGCCCAGGTTATCGCGAATCACTCTCAAATGATTGAGGCCCAATATCTTCTTGATATCATCGTCACGATATTGTCGATCCAGCAGCTTGCTTGTAATTTTTTGAAAAACTGCTGCGTCTTCCAGCACCGTTCCACCACCATCAAAATCTGATCCCAATGCGGCGAAGTCAGGTCCCACAAGTTGGACAATATGATCAATGTGATCGATCACTCGGTCCAGTGTTGGATGGGTCGGATGAACAAAGTCTGGAACAAAAGTTACTCCGATGGTACCTCCATGATGGGCCATGTCCCGAATCTGATCATCCGTCAGATTACGGGTGTGTTCGCATAGCGCTCGACAACAGCTGTGACTTGCAATCAGAGGTTTGGTTGACAATTCAAGCACATCATAAAACCCCTTTCTGCTGATGTGTGAAATATCGACTATCATTCCAAGACGATTCATCGTTTTAACCATTTCCACTCCGAAATGAGTAAGTCCGCTTTGCGATCGCTCTTCGTAATTACCATCCGCAACATCAGATCGGAGATTATGGGTAAGGCCCATACTACGAATTCCGAGGCGGTACAGCATTTCTAAAACGTGCAGACTCCCCTCACAAACATCACTGTTTTCAATCGCCAGAACCGCAGCAAGTTTTCCTGATTTTTTCGCATTTTCAATATCGCTACTGGTACAAACCCGCTGGACAACATCCTTATGCTCTTCCAGTTGCCAGGAAAAGAATCCATGTCCGTCCAACGCGTAGGCAAGATGGTTTTTCCACGCACGGCTGACGTCAACATGAAAAAAACTACAATCGACTCCACCACGGATCATCTTCGGGAAATTCAACTGTACTTCAGTAGCTGAGACGGATCCATCCAGGGGACCTCTCAACCAGCCAATCAATGAGTCCGGACCGACTCCTCTCCTGTTTGGGTTGTCAAAGCTTTGGTTGCCGCGACGAATATGTGAAACGATACTGTCATTGTGTGTATCGATCACCAGCGATTGAAAATGGAGAGTCGTGGCATGAGGATAGGGAGGCATTCTATATCACTCCCGAACCGGTATTGTAGGATAGATTCCTCATCCATCAACACACGGCGTAGTGGAAACTAATGGTAACAGCACACAGCAGAAAAAAGGCACATGGGCTCGTCGTTTCGAGACCATGTGCCATGTAAAATGGGTCTATTTATTTCGGCAATTCATAACCCTGTTGATTCAACCGAATTCGATAAAGACTTTTACCTGCAGTAATGTAAAGCAGATTTCGATCCGATCCTCGGCCAAAACCAACATTTGTCGGGACTTCTGTCTTGATATAGGCCAATTCTTTTCCATCGGGAGAATACACACAGATACCCGGTCTGGTTTCATCCCGGACGGCAACGTACAGGTTTCCATCACGATCTGCAACCAGTCCATCAGGGCCATCTTGGGGTGCGTAGTCAACCAGGACTTTTCGAAAGGATGCTGTCCCTTCGGGTGAAAGATCGTATGCCAGCAAAGCCATACGCCCTTTGTAAGATGGCGCATCCATAGGAACGCGATCCAATCCCGTAGAACCATTGTCATTACTCACGACATAGATTGATTTTTGATCGGGTGAAACACAGATGCCATTGGGCTTTCCGGCATCGGTAATGATGCGTTCAATCTGACCATCAGGATCAATCCGGTAAACGGACATGGTAACCTGATCCAGCGGTTCGTGTCCGAGATAACGCGGGTCACTGAAATAGATACGCCCTTTTTCATCTATCGAGATGTCATTTGGAGAGTTGAACGGACGTCCCTCATACAGACCCGCTATAACATAGCTTTTTCCCGTTTCCATATCGGTACGTATCACGCGCCTTCCACCAAAATCAGCTCCTTCAGCCACAATCATATCGCCATTGCGATCAAACTTTATGCCATTTGACATCCCGCTGGGCGATCGAAAAATTTTGGTGATTCCCGTCCCCGGATCAAATTGCCATATATGACCGGCTTCAGAAAATCCATTTTCATCCTTGGACTGATATGTGAAGGTGATGTCACTGAAATAAAGCTTGCCATCATGTCCTGCGGCCACTCCTTCCGTCAGAACTTTCCCTCCATCGAACACCAGTTCCAGCGATGCGTTGGCCGGTACGATCGTTGTCTGTGAAACCGGAGTACCGTCATCTCCCACAACAATGGATGCAGGAAAACTGAGCAATAGCAGTGCAAAACAGAAACCCGATCCTAATCCCAATCCTTCTCGAAGTCGCATAACCTGTTCCTTTCTCTCTCCACAATAAATCAAAATTCGTGAAACAAAAGTTCTTCTCATCGGATCGACATCATCCCTGTTTGCCGTTCGGCCTTTCAGGATAGTTGACGTAATAACAAATGCAAGAAACTCTCTTATCGATCGCTGGTTTGTTTTTCTTTGGACTGTCCAGATCGGACGATAGGCTAACCGAAAACACGTTTTATAGATCGACTTGTTGATGACATCGAAACACTCTGGTCACATTTCATGTGCCTGTTTGAACAGATCCCGTAATCACACAAATAATCCTCAGTTTAATGAGCCTCTCCTACGATGAGACAGCTCCGGTACCATCCTATTTCAATACTCGCTTTACTCCTGGCTCTAGAACACAATCCCATCCCCGTTTCCGGAAACTAAACACGTAGACCACGGTGACAACCACCATGGCATGGATTACAACTATTCAGACAGATACACCCCTCCGGTCCTACTCCGAGCCAACAATTTCGCCGGACTATGGAGATGTAAATCTATCGCGAAAATCATTGACCAGATTGTGGATCAATGGACGGACCTTTTCGAAAACCTGAACATCAAGCTTCCACCCAACAGAGGAGTGATCGTCACCTGTCTTCACCACCCTTGCGCACGTCTTGACAACACCTGTTCATACAACCTCAACATGCTGTCGAACTGCCTCTCCGGTAAGAAAACAGAGGACAATCCAGACTGACTAACCGCTGACTGCTGTGTCTTCGAGACTTTTTTATCAATGGCATCCAGAATGGTATTCGTACATACCGAAACATCATGAGACGGTACCAGCCTCCCCAAATCTGGATGTAATTGCATGATCTCCGACGTTCCTCCAACATCGGTCGCCACCACACAAATACCCATTGCGAACCCTTCCAGTGCTGCTCGAGAGAGCGGTTCCTGACGTGACGGCACCACCAGAACATTCAAATCACTCAGCATTGATGGGATATCTGATCGATATCCCATGAAATGTACTCTGGAAGTAAGGGGGGATTGTGCAGCCTTTCGATGTAGTAATTGTTCATAATCCCGACTTTCCTGCTTTGTTGAGTAACGTTCCCCAATCATCACAAAGTGAACTGACGGGTCTATCCGGGCTATACCTTCTGCCGCATCCAGAAAAAAGTCCTGACCTTTTCGAATGGCTATCTGCCCCACACATCCTACAAGAGGGACTTCTGGCAAAAGTTTTAACTCGTGCCGAAGCAGACCTGGACTTGCCGACCGCTGAAGCATTTCCACGTCAACCGCATTGTAGATTGTTGTTACCTGTTCCTGGGAAATCCCCTGTTTCAAAAGGCTTTCACGTACCGCTTCCGAAACAGCAATAAGCTTGTCCACCTGCGATAAGCGTGTCCGATGAGATTGAGAAAGAGACATGATATCACGCACATGTGCCACACATGGAATCTGCATTCGCTCAGCCAGCATAAAGGCCGTATCAGCCATCATCAGCGAATTCGAATGGACAAGTTGTACATGCTGACTCTGCAAAGTCTCTATGATTTGCTCCGCGGCACGTTTTCCCTGCTTCGGCCAGGGAATATGTATCACACCAAGATCGGACAGTTGGTCGGCAAGCAATCCTTTGCAAGGAGCGACGACAACGGCATGCCCCTCGTTATTAATCCATTGTGAAAGAAAAGTCAGCAGTGACCGTTCTCCCCCAAGCAGCGTCGGGAATTCACATAGATAAGCCACCTTTAACAGGGGCGGGATTGGTGTTTCAGTCACGATATACCAAGCTGTAAAAAACCGGTATGACCACAAGTGTCAGGACGGTCGCAAAACACAATCCGAAAATAATGGATCCCGTCAGAGGCTGCCAGAATTCATTCCCTCCGGAAATATTCAGAAACAGAGGCAGCAATCCTCCAGTCGTAGTCAACGTGGTAAGAAGAACCGGGCGAAATCGTGTTTGTCCGGCAGTTACCAGTGCCTCACCAACCCTTTTCCCACTTGCACGGAGCTCATTGGTGTAACTGATCATCACAATCGCATCATTAACAACAATACCGGTAAGACAAACCAGACCAATGAAAGCCGGCAAACTGAAATGAAAACCCATAATCCACAGCCCCAGCACCACACCCACAAAACTAAGCGGCACGGTTACCATCACAACCATCATAAGGCGAAAACTATTGAATTGAATCGTAAGAATCGCCGCGATGGCACATACAGCGAACGTCATCGATTGTAATAAATCCTGAAAACCTTCATCGCGATCTTCATTTTCACCGGTGAAATGTGCTGTAATTTCTCTCCATGTAAACTGGTTGTCATCCTCATTCACAACAGAAAAACCCATTTCCGCCATAGCGGGACGCATCGCGTAAAAAATATCATCCGGTGTGAATCCTCTAGAACTGTCGACATTACATCGAACCGTCACAGCACGCCGACGATCACGCCTTGAAATATTATAAAGTCCTGTATCCAGACGTACCTGAGCTACTTCGTCGAGTGTGGAAACCCTTCCGGAAGTACCTCGCAACAAGAGATCCTTGATGTTTTCAATCGATCGTTGTTGACTTGGTTTCAGCTGTAATCGAACGTTGATCTCTTCGTCGTCCAAATCCATGCGAACCGTGGTATCTCCCAGCATGGCAGTCTGCACCGTTCGTGCAATATCGCCTTCCGTAATACCCTGTAAGCCACATAAACTCGGAACGGGGTCCACAACGATTTCCGGACTATCCGGTCGATAATCACTTTTCACATCGCGTGTTCCGTCAATGGATCGCAGCTGATCCGCAACCCGGTTGCTCCATTTACCCAATGTCACCAAGTCATCTCCCTGAAGTCGAATAGCAACTGGAGATCCACCGGGAGGTCCTTCGGTCACTTTTTCAATTCTAATTTCAGCGCCAGGAATGATCGGTAATTGTTGACGAACCTCTTCCAATATTTCATTCAGCGATCGCTCCCGTTGATTAGGCTGTACCAACTCAACCAAGGTTCGACCGAATTCCGGCCCAACTGCCGGATCATTGTCCAAACGATTACTGATTCCTCCAGTCGTCCCAATAGTCGTTACAAAACTCAGCATTTCTCCTTTTTCGAAAAGTGCATTCAAAGGCTCGGCTATTCGTGTGGCGACCGCTTCTGTTTGATCAATGCTGTACCCAATCGGAAGTTCGAAGAAAATATCAAACTGACCACGATCACTTTCCGGAAAAAAAGTAAACGGAATTCTACCGGTGGACAGCATGACTACGGCTAAGCTAAATGCATAAGCTGTTAGCAACACCGTAATCCACTGGTGCGCAATTGCGGACTTCAACAACCGCACATAAAACTTTTGAAGGAATCGTATTCCTCCCACATGGATTGTCTGTTCCTTCTCTTGAACCATGCCATCATGATCATCTGTGGAAGGATTCCTTTGCGCTTTATATGACACCGGTTCCACATGGACAGACGATCGTCTGCTGAAAAAACGGCTGCATGCAACAGGAAGCAGAAAATGATCGACTAATACGGATCCAAAAAGAGCAACGGTAACCACTTTTGGTAACACGGCCATGAACTCACCGGTAATTCCCGAAACCATAAGCATCGGCAAAAATGCTGCAATCGTAGTCAGATCTGCAGCAATCACGGGAATACCCACTTCGCCAATCCCCTGCTTCGCAGCCTGAACAGGGTCCTTTCCAAGTTCGATGTGACGATAAATATTCTCCACTACAATTATCGCACCATCCACGACCATTCCCATTACAAGAATGCTTGAAAAAATAACCATGTTATTTACGGCATTTCCGGAAACGTAAAGGAACACCAGGGTTATTGCTGCAGTAACGGGAAGGGCTGTTGTTACAAGTGCAGCGGAACGAAATCCCATAAGAACACATAACAACACCAGAACCATCATGCCTCCGTAGAGTGCACTGGATCCGATCGTTTCAAACATGATCCGAATCTCATCACCTACATCGCGAGTAGCCTGTATTTCCAGTCCCGGATAACGCAGTTCCAATTCCGCTATTCGACGCTTGATCGCTTCGAGTGTATCAAGCATGTTAATCTGAGCCTTTTTCCGAACAACTAATGTGACACACCGGATACCGTTAAGCTGGCTGATACTTTTAACCCTTCGATGCGTATCCTTCACTTGCGCCACATCCCGGATATGGACTAGCCGTCCGTTTCGATTAGCAATCACCACGGCTGCGATATCGGCTGGTGTTTTAAACCGAGTCTCACTTCGCACCTGCAATACGTAGGTTTTGTCGGACAAGCTTCCTGCTGGTAGACCGGTATTAGATTCCTGGAGTACCTGACGAATATCACCTAATGTTAACCCGTACTGCATCAGCAAATCGGCATCTACATTGACATGAATTTCTCTTTCCAGCCCCCCGAAAACTTCCGCCTCCGCAACTCCTGGAATAATTTCCAGTTCTTTGGACACGTCTTCTGCAATTTCTTTTAGCTTTCGAGGCCCCATTTCGCCGGCGATGTTAATCAATATCATCGGAAGATCATCAAAGCTGATATCCGTAACGATAGGTTCCACATCTCGGGCCTGAGGTAACTCACGTCGAATCTGATCGATAAGGTTTTGAACATCTGTCCGTGCTTGGTCGATTGCTACATGATCCTGAAAAACAATCTGGGTAACACCGGAACCCCGCATACTTGTCGACGTGATGTAATCGACATCATCCAGTTGAGCCAACTGATCTTCAATCTTTCGGGAAATGTCCCGCTCAACTTCATCGGGCTGTGCCCCGGGGTAAGGGACCGCCACCATGACCACTGGAAGCGTTACAGAAGGTGTCCGTTCTACAGCCGTGTTAAACACAGCCAAAACAGCAGCAACCATCACAACCAGTGTGGCAACCATCACAATCCTTGGACGATCAATAGCGCGTTCGCTAATTTTCATGATGGCTAAAGTTCGTCGAAGGAGAAGTTGCGTAACTAGTCGATTCCAATAAACCATCCACGATTTCCACTTTTACTCCAGGTGCCAAACGCCTCTGTCCCTGAACGACCACCGTGTCTACTCCTTCCGGAAGCTTTCTAAGCATCACATAGTCATCCTGAAAAATAACTTGATTCAAACGATGACGACGGGCCCGTTGATTTTCATCCACAGAAAAAAGAAACACTTCTCCCTGATCCAGAATGATCACGTTGGGCTGAAGCCGAAATCCTCGTGTTGTTTCAATCACAATACGAGCTCGAGCAACCAGACCTGGACGAATGAGTCGCTCTGTATTTGACAGCAATACTTCGACACGAAATAATCCGGAATCCTGATCCGCGGATGGTGCAATACGACGTACCACTCCTTCCAATACCCGTGTGCTTTGCCGAGCTTCATAATTTCCCCACATGGATACCTGAACTTCCATGCCTTCTTTTAATCGCAGTATTCGACCCTCTGGTACACCCAAAACAAGTAACACTTCAGAAACATTCAATAACTCAAACACTGCCTCATTCGGGGCCACGGTTTCTCCAGGATTAACGAGACGTCGACTGATCACTCCAGCAGTCGGTGCAATAAGATAGGTCTCTTCAATGCCTTTCCGAACCAGGTCAACACGTGCTTCGAACAACGCCAGATCACGCAGAGCATCCTGGTACTCCTGATCACTGACTGCACGGGTCTTGCGCAGCTCACCTGTCCGCTGAACCTGATCCTGTGCCCGTTCCAACGCCGCTCCTGCCTCACGGAGCTGAACCCGTAATCGACTTTGAACCAATTGTCCCATTATTTGATCCGGTTCAACCCGGTCACCGACATCCAGTGCAACACCTTGCTCATTCTTGCCAAGGGAATGAACATGACCCGAAACATTAAAGCTGAGAGCATAACGCCTAAGAGGTTCTATCATCCCTGCATATTCGTCGACTATTTCAAGTGTTTCCACCTGAGGGACCATTACTGAAACGGGAATAAGAGTACGTTCCAAATCCGAATCAGGTGCGGGAGGTGGATTCGTGTACAGTACTACCAGAAGTCCGATTCCTGCCAGCAGCAGACAACACGTAAGCAAGATGCGTAACTGAATGGTTCCCTTAACATTACAGCGAGACATCCGACCGAATCTACGATTATGTAACGACACTGTTTCTCCTGAAACCATTACAGCGCTGACCACCTACATTGCCTCACACCCATCACCTCATCCGGTGGAAGCTCTGCCTGTAATCGTATTACTTCCTGTTTCCACAGAAAGGTTCTTTACTTCTAAGATACCCTCACTCTTAGAACATCTGCAATCCAACTCATCAATAAGTAGTTGGATAACCTGACTTGCTGCGACCAACATCATCATGCACAATGCCCGCATGAATTCGCACGCATTTTCTCATTCTGAACAGGGCCCCACTACCGAAAATACCGGAGAACATGGGTTACTCCGGGCACTGGGTCGTCCTGAAGCTATTGCTCTAGTCGTTGGGAACGTGATTGGATCTGGTATCTTTTTCAAACCCGCGATCATCGCACAAACCATTTCTAGTGTCCCAGTAATCCTGTTTATATGGGCAACAGGTGGACTGCTCTGTCTATTTGGTGCTTTATCCATCGCCGAACTTGCTGCGATGCTGCCACGTTCAGGAGGACTTTATGTTTACTTGCGTGAGGCCTATGGAAGATTGACTGCCTTTCTTTTTGGATGGACCGAGTTCTGGATCGTTCGTCCTGCCTCAATTGGTGCTTTAGCCACCGCCTTTACACTTCCTCTTCCATTACCGGACGCCGAACGCTTCGCCCTGTCTATTGGAGTCGTCCTGCTCCTCGCATGGGTCAATATCGCCGGTGTCATTTGGGGAGGCCAATTACAGGATCTAACAACTCTCATAAAAGCAGTTTTCCTTGCCGGAATAGCACTGCTGCCTTTTATTTTCAATCACATATCACTGAGCCACTTAACCACTCATCATACGTCATCCGACACAGGGCTCACGCTGTCCGGATTTGCAACCGCCCTGTTAGCAGTACTTTGGGCCTACAACGGCTGGCATCAGGTTACACCTGTAGCGGAAGAAATAAAAAACCCACAAAAAAACATTCCCTGGGCCCTGATTACCGGAATGGGAATTCTCATCGCACTCTACGTCACTGCCAATATAGCGTATCACGGTGTGTTCTCACTGGAAGATCTTGCCCTTCAAAAAAACGTTGCCAGCAGTATGATCGATCGAATCATTGGTCCTGTGGGCGGTGCCGTGATGACCGGTCTGGTAATGTGTTCGGTATTTGGTGCGATCAACGGAACCATGCTTTACGGGCCACGAGTATTCTTTGCTATGGCGCGTGACCGATTATTTTTTTCCTCCCTGGGAAAAATTCACAAGACCAGACGAACACCGGGTTATGCCATCGCGTCCCAGGCAATACTGGCCATCATTCTCATGACTGCCACCGGTTTTATTCCCATCCGAACTATTCAGGAAGAACTTCCCGAAGATCTGACCGATTTGGTCTTTCCTGACTCGTATTCAGGCCGAATCAGCATCGAAATAAAATCGAATGAAAATAAGCAGAATCGAAAACCCTTTCTCATGTTCCGTGGAACACCCATGGGTTATCGTGAAAAACAAGAGCTCGCTGCAGTCACTGACCATCTGGCCTTTCAACGTGCGTTGGAAACCATTTACCAATCTTCCAAATCGCACGTTTTTGAATTGCTTACAGATCTCGTCATATTCGGCGCAAGCATCTTCTACGTTCTCACGGTAGCAGCTGTGCTGGTACTACGACATTCAAACCCCCACCTCGAACGTCCGTATCAAACCTGGGGATATCCTTGGGTTCCCCTGACCTTCGTAGTGGTTTATATATGGTTCCTTGGCACTCTTTTAGTGGATAACCCCCTTGAATCAGGAATTGGGATCGCCCTGATTGCGACTGGATTCCCAGCCTATTATTTCTGGCACAAACGCCGCCACTCTACTGATCGTCCGATCGTTAACTAATCATGATTCTTCATCCCCTCGATTTAACAGTTATTGGGATTTACCTTACAGCCATGGTGGCACTGGGCTTCTGGTTACGGCGCCAACAATCATCTTTGCGCCATTATTTCCTTGCTGACCGCAGTATGCGTTGGCCCATAATTACCCTTTCTATTGTCGCAACTGAAACCAGTACCGTTACCTTTCTCAGCATTCCTGCCATTACATATGCCGAAGGTGGAAATCTTGGATTCCTACAGATTGCACTGGGCTATATAGCTGGACGATTTTTAGTCTGTGGCATTTTTCTCAAAAGCTACTTCTCTGGCGACACTTTCACCTCATACGAAATTCTACATCAACGATTCGGGCAACGAGTCAAAGAAACAGCCAGCATACTTTTCCTTATCACGCGCAGCCTTTCTGATGGATTGAGGCTCTTTCTAACAGCCCTGGCCCTGCAAACCGTACTATCACCGTTGTTCGATGGCCCTTCCTTTGGAGTATTTGCGTTTTCTGTTTTAACGATCGGATGTTTGACTATCTGCTGTACGTTGATGGGCGGTATACGAGCCGTTTTCTGGATGGATGCCAGTCAGTTTTTTGTATATATGACAGGAGCCTGTGTCGCCCTGTTTCTGTTGATTGACTTTTTGGGTGGCAATCTATTCCAGTTTGTCACGTTTGGCCTGGACACCGGACGTCTACAACTCTTCGATTTCTCTATCAATCACAACATCTACAATAATCCAAATAACTTCTGGGTCGCGTTTACAGGTGGAGCGATACTCAGTACCGCAACGCACGGCACCGATCAACTGATGGTCCAACGTTATCTTGCGGCACAATCCCAGCGCCATGCGGCAATAGCGTTACGCCTGAGTGGCATCGTAGTGTTCCTGCAGTTCTTTGTGTTTCTATTGATTGGTATTGGTCTGGCTGCCTACTATCAGCAGGCTCCTCCCCAACATCCCTTCCAACGGACAGACGAAGTCTTTGCACGATTTCTGGTAGAAAAAATGCCAGTCGGTTTACGAGGTCTGGTTTTCGCCGGAGTTTTTTCAGCAGCCATGAGCACGCTTTCCAGCTCTCTGAACTCATCAGCAACAACATCTATCAACGATCTTTATGTTTCTCGCAAACGCAAAACACGAGACGACCCTTCTTTACTTCCACTCGCAAAACAGTTAACTGTCTTTTGGGGGCTTGTCCAGATGGTCGTTGCATTCGTAGCCATCACCATCCTACAGAGAGACGTTATCACAAGTGTGCTGACAATTACCGGGTTCACGACGGGAATCACACTAGGACTGTTCCTGTTAGCCTTTACGAACCAACACATCCGCCCTCTGTCTGCACTCTGGGCGATGGTATTTGGCACAATAGGGATGACTCTCATCTGGCAATACACCCATCTGGCATGGCCCCTGTATTCCCTTGCGGCATCCCTCATCACTTACGTTTCAGGGACGTTGATCCAACTTCTTTTCGATGGTCGTAAGAACCCTGATAATCCTGAGACCAACATTGCCAGTTCTTCATAAGCCAGGTGCCGTGAAACCGTAAAATCCAATCCTGTTCCCAACATATCCTTTACGACTCAAAACCGTTCGTCCGTTACAGTACAATAAATATGGACTCTCTCCGGTATGATAACACCGCTTCCAGCTCCTTGCTGATTTCGTGGACCAGATGAACAAGTATTCTGATTCAGACCGTTTATCCTCTGACCACCCAGTGCGCGATCCGTCAACTAAAAAAAAACACAAGCAACCAACATCCGAGTCAAGTCCCGCTGAAAAAGCACGTGGGTTTCCCACCACGCCAGGGGTCTATCTCATGAAAGATAGACAGGGACGGGTCATTTATATTGGTAAGGCAAAAAATCTTCGTCACCGGGCATCCAGTTACTTTACCTCGGCAGCATCGTTAGAACGACGTACAGCCGATCTCGTTCCAGAGATTGCGGACATTGATTATCTTGATGCCGATAGTGAAGTGGACGCGCTTCTTATGGAAGCGCGACTATGCAAAGATATTCAACCAAAGTTTAACCAGGAGCTGAAGGACGACAAGTCCTTCCCTTATCTCGAGATTTTCGTACGTGAGGACTTTCCACGTGTCGAATTTACTCGAACCCCACAGGACCGTGGCACCCGGCTTTACGGTCCCTTTGCAAACGCAGGAAGTCTCCGTGGAGCCATTCAGGTCCTACAGAAGATTTTCAAATTTCGCACCTGTACCCTCGATATCAAGACAACCGAACCTGAAAAATGGAAATGGTTTCGCCCCTGTCTTTTACACAGCATCAACCAATGTACCGCACCCTGTAATCTGCGCATTTCCAGAGAAGAATATCGCAAAGATATTCACCGCCTTCGAATGTTTCTTGAAGGTAAAAAAGACCGTGTTCTGATTGACCTGAAAAAGGAAATGCAACAGGCTTCTCAGAACCTTAAATATGAAAAAGCCGCACGTATTCGGGACGAAATTCACGCACTTGAAACCCTTAACCTCCGAGGAGATCTCGACACTCATGTTCAACCCGAAGTCTTTTTCATTGATCCGAACAAAGGACTCACTGGACTGCGTAAAGTGCTACAGCTACCCGAAATACCTCGAACGATTGAGGGAATTGACATTGCCCATCTTAGCGGCAAGGATACGGTAGCAAGCCTGGTCCAATTTATTGATGGTGTTCCCTTTAAACCCGGCTACCGTCGATACCGTATTCGATCGGTAGAGGGAGTCGACGATTACGCCAGTATCCGTGAAGTGGTCAGCCGACGATTCCGAATCTCGGATAAAAAGGAGAGCATCCTTCCTGATCTCCTCCTTATCGACGGTGGTAAAGGACAACTGCATGCAGCCCTGGAGGCTATGCAGGCAATAAATATTTCCCCCCCTGTAACCGTAGGTTTGGCCAAACAACACGAAGAGCTCTTCCTTCCCGATCACCCTGACCCCATTCGTTTGAACCGTCATAGTTACGCACTGCGTTTACTCCAGTATGTTCGCGACGAAGCACACCGTTTTGCGCAACACTATCACCACCTTCTTCAGCACAAACGAATACGCGAGAGCTGATTTCGTAACAAACACTCAACGGAATCATACATCCCTAATTGGGTTGCAATTTGACCTGTTAATGGAAACGATTAAGATAAATAAACTCCGTTCACGCTTGGGTTAGAGGTGTGCATTAATGTACCGAGTAACCAAACGTCTCACGATTCCACTGACCGCGCTGATCGTGATTGCATTTAACCACTCGAGCGGAGGTTCTGACCATTCACAGACGCCCCGTGAACCCGGTCCGAATCACTGGGCCTTCGAACCCATTTCCCGCCCCCCCGTTCCCACACCTCGAGAAAGTCACCGCATATCCAACCCGATTGATTCCTTTCTCCTGACAAAACTTGAATCGACTGAACTGAGTTACTCTACCCCGGCAATCAAACACGAGTTGTTAAGGCGTGTTACTTTTGACCTGACTGGCCTCCCTCCTGCCCCAGAAGATATTTCAAGCTTTGTCAACGATCCGTCCCCGTTTGCTTACGAACGACTGGTTGAACGCTTGCTTTCAAGTCCGCATTACGGAGAATCCTGGGCCCGTAAATGGCTTGACTTGGTCCGATATGCAGAAACAGCAGGATTTAACGCCGACCCTCTTCGACCTCTGGCATACCGGTATCGCGACTATGTCATTCAGTCACTGAACACAGATAAACCCTACGACCAGTTCGTTCAGGAACAAATAGCCGGTGACGAACTCTGGCCCAGTCGAGAAGAAGCTGTGATCGCTACCGGATACAACTTACTCTGGCCTGACGAAAGCAATGCTTCAGACGTTCTGCTGGCGCGACAGGATGCGCTTAATGATTTGACTCGTAATGTAGGTGCTGTATTCCTCGGACTGTCCATTGGTTGTGCTCAATGTCACGACCACAAATTTGATCCCCTTCTGCAAACAGATTTTTATCAATTGCAAGCCTTTTTCGCAGGCATCGTTCCGGTTGAAACAGTGGTCATAGGGAACGATAAAGAGCTCCAGCGCTACCGTGAACAGGTTCAGAACTGGCATAGCAATACAGACCATCACTTCCATCAACTGCATGCCATAGAATCCAAAGCACGCGCCAAGGCTGCCGCAGTCAAACGAATGAAATTTCCTGACGTGGTACTACAGGCAATCGATACTTCACCTCAAAACCGCACGGCTTTTCAACACCAATTGGCCTTCTGGTCGGAACGTCAGATCATACTGAAAGAGGAAGAACTACTAGCCGTATTAACCAAAGACCAGCAAAATGAACGCGTTCGATTGAAAAAACTCCTGACAGAATTAGAAAATGACAAGCCTGTGCCCCCCAAAGTACTGCCAGCTTTAGCCTCCGTTGAAATTTCATCTGTAGTACCTGTAACCAATCTCCTGAGCGGTGGTAATTACACAAAACCACTGCAACGTATGGAACCGGGATTTCCACGCGTTCTCACCGCCCGCTCCAGCCCTCATCCCGTTATTCAATCCCCCAGGTCCAGTACATCCGGACGACGTACGGCACTCGCCCGATGGCTGACCCATCCATCGAATCCTCTCACCGCACGTGTTATGGTTAACCGAATCTGGCAGGGCCACTTCGGGCAGGGACTTGTTTCAAATGCAAACGACTTTGGCACACAAACCCCTGCACCATTGCATCCGGAGCTTCTAGACTGGCTGGCCACGGAGTTTATCCAAAGTAATTGGAGTATCAAAACCCTACATCGACTTATCGTCACTTCTTCAGTATACCGACAATCCAGTCGCGCAACCGGAGAAACAATCTCCTCCCAATATGCTGAAAAACGAGATCCTGAAAACCGATTGTACTGGCATTTTCCCCAAAAAAGGCTGCCGGCAGAAAGTATCCGTGATGCGATTCTCCTGACTTCCGGAATTCTGAATCGTCGAATGTCAGGACCAGGAATCAAGCCTCCACTTCCCGCGAACTTCAGTAAGAGACACGGCTGGGATCCCAGCACAGATAAAGGTGAACATACGCGCCGCTCCGTCTACATTCATGCAAAGCGAAACCTTCCCTACCCTATCTTAAAGGCTTTTGATTTGCCGGATTCACATGAGAGCTGTGCGAAACGCTCCATAACAACGGTTTCGCCCCAGGCACTACTGCTTCTCAATAGCCCCATGATTCTTGAGTTCTCAAAAGCGTTTGCGCAACGCATCCTTCTGAACCGTGATGATCCCTCCCTCGAATCGATTGTCGAAAAAGCGTTTTTGCTAGCCTATTGTCGACCTGCCACAGAACAGGAACAAAAGTCAGCTCTCAGTTTCCTCAAAGGTCAGGTGACTCTCTATAAACGGGAAAAAAAGGAAGCCCCGATTGGCATGGAACTTTCTGTACGTGACTTTTGCCATGCTTTGTTCAATTCGAATGAATTTATTTACATCGATTGAAGACCCCCACCAACCATCCCGTAATGAACTCCTTGTTTTCCAACTACGATGACAACAGGCTGGCCAAATACCTACAATGAATTTTCAAACACCACAACACGTGAGCTGAAATGATGACACACGCCTCCATTACTACAGCTGAATCTACCCAGCCTTCACCCAATAGACGGGACTTTCTTTTTCAGGCGGGAGCAGGCCTTGGGGCTATTGCCTTACAATCACTACTGCTGCAAGATCCGGTTTTTCGCACCAACCGTATCCATGCTTCGTATTCTGACACACACTCCCCATCGACAGGACCCGCTCACCTAAAACCTCGAGCCAAGAATATTATTTACCTGTTTATGGATGGTGGCCCCAGCCACCTGGATACATTTGATCCCAAACCGCTAATCAATAAGTATGCTGGAAATCCGCTACCCGATTCCATCGAGCGCGTTATTACCCCCATGGGGGTCTCCAACAATTCTATCCTTCCGAGTCAAAGAAAGTGGAAGTATTGTGGGAAATCCGGAATACCCGTATCGGACTGGTATCCGCATGTGGGTGAATGCGCCGACGACCTTTGTGTAATTCGATCCTGCTGGGCAAATGGCCTGAATCATGTCGGCAGCGTTTCACAAATGAACACGGGAAGCATTCTGGGAGGAAGGCCGAGTCTCGGCGCCTGGGTCAGCTATGGACTGGGAACAGAAAATCAGAATCTACCCTCTTTTGTAGTGTTGCTTGACAACGCAAAAGAACCACCCGGAGGCTCACGTGTGTGGGGAACCGGTTTCATGCCAGCCCAGTTTCAGGGAACGCGATTTCGCAACGGTGAAACACCCATTTTGCACCTTTCTCCTCCGTCATCGGTATCCGTAAACCAACAACGAAACAAACTTGATTTTATTAATAAACTCAATGAACAACACCGCCAGAGGCGCAGGATTAATCAACAACTGAAAGCCAGAATCGAAGCTTACGAGCTTGCTTTTCGTATGCAAACACACGCCCCAGAAGCTATTGATCTTTCACAGGAAACACAATCTACCCTAGAAATGTACGGTATCCATAGTCCACAAACCGCTGCGTTCGGAAAAAACTGCCTACTTGCCAGAAGACTGGTAGAGCGCGGCGTCCGTTTTGTTCAACTATATTCTGGATCAGGTAGCAAATGGGATGCGCACAGTGCAATTGAAAAAAATCATTCCGATCGTTGTGGTGAAACCGATTTGCCCATTGCGGGTCTTTTAAAAGACCTAAAAAGACGTGGTCTCCTAGAAGAAACTCTCGTTATATGGGGAGGCGAATTTGGACGAACTCCGATGTCAGAAAAAGGAGATGGACGCGATCACAACCCTTACGGATTCACTATCTGGATGGCAGGCGGAGGTACCCGTGGAGGAAGAATCGTCGGTGAGACAGATGATTTTGGTTTGCACGCAATACAAAACCGTGCCCACGTACACGATATTCATGCCACGATCCTTCACCTTGCTGGATTGAATCACGAGCAACTTGTTTTTCAACGTCAGGGTCGTCCCGAACGCGCAACGGTCAATGAAGGGCGAGTGATTAAAGAAGTTTTCTCCTGATCTGACCCTGGTATAACTCCTGCAAAACAGCGCCCCTCTCATAAACACGCATACATCCTTTTCTTTCTGTTCATCTGACAGCTGGTTAACAGAAAGTTCCATATGCTCTCAATCAACAGAAAAACTGATGTTTACTGTATTGCAGTAAGTGTTCTTTTCGACCATTCTCAGAAATGAGTCCTTCTCCGAATTCGCGACTCCGATGATGACCGGATTAGCCGTTACTTGAAAGTTCAACCCATTCGATGCTTTTTAACAAGACTGCCTGTAGATGGTAGCTCAAGAATCCAAGGTCATACGTTCTCGAACCAACTCTGACACTTCCATATGTCAATGAATTCAAATTTCCCACTACCCCGGATCTCATGAGTAATACTGATTCTCTCAACTCGAAAATTCCGGATACCGTTTTAATTACGGGTGCTACAGGATTCATTGGGAAAGCAACGGTCCAACATTTCCTCAAGGAAGGATACCGTGTTCGCGCTCTCGTTAGACCGACTGGCCATTGGCCGTTTGACCCACACCCTTTACTCGAAAAATTCCAGGGAGATATGCAAGATCACAAATCTCTCATCCTCGCTACGGATTCGGTAAAATGGGTAGTACATCTCGCAACGGCCAAATCTGACGAACCCGACAGCTGGGAAACCAATGTAACCGGAGCGCAACATCTGGTCGACGCCTGCCAGATCAACCATATTCAAGCAATCGTCAATGTCAGTACACAATCAACCAAATTGATGCGCAAAGGGATATATGGGCGTACCAAACATCAGGCAGACACACTGTTTCACAATGCCTCTGTTCCCACCATGACCTTGTTGGTCAGTGTTGTTTACGGCGACTTGACCAGTGGAGTTTTTGGCAGTCTGGCACGATTCAGTCAATGGCCCATTACACCGGTAATCGGCAACGGCCGTTGTCGATTCAGACCTATCTATAGGGATGATCTCGCCCGGTCGATCGTACAGCTCATTTCACAGCCCTTTGACAATAGCAAAGTAATAGACATCGGTGGGCCTGATCTCATTTCCCTGAATCAATTGATCGATATCCTTTCCAAAAAGTTGGGCAAAATATCTATGCGTTTACATTTGCCCATATGGTTTGGCCTCCTGGTTGGAACGATACTTACTTTCTTGCGATTCCCTCTGATTACGGTTAGTAATGTCCGTGGATCGACTGAAGAAATTCCCATGGACCTCTCACTCTATTTGAACACTATTGATTTCATTCCACGAAATTTAGAACAAGGGTTGCAAACGATCCTCTCCTGCCGCATGGAAGAAGGTATTTCACTGTTGGCATATTCTGCATCGTCATTTGATCGGCACTGGAAACCAAAACCAGCACTCATAGCAAAATACATACGGGCACTGGAGTCCCTCCAGATTAATTCTCAACACCGTCTCGACCGATCCGTTTTAAGAAAACCATCCATTATTGGAGGTCTCGATGCTGCCTCAAGAATACTGGCCCCGAATTGCATTCTCCAACAGAAGCTGAAAATTGCAGCGTCGTTGATGGAATGCGATCCCGATTCTGCAAACTGGTTACTTCCCAGTAAGCAATCGACTGTATCAATGGTATGTTTTGCAACAGCGATGCTTCTCAGGATTATTCATAAGGGCCTACTGGCTTTGCTTTTGCTTTGTTTTCGACGTTTCTATATCCGTAATACCGGACTGTGAAAAATGGACGTATCGTCCGATTCCACAGAAAATCTGTTTGACGTGATTGTTATTGGTGGAGGGTGTGCCGCCGCTCATGTCGCCGCACCTCTCGTCCAAAACGGCAAGAAAGTGCTCATGCTGGATGGTGGACAACTTCCGTCCATTTCACCCGATCTGGCGCCGGACGACCATTTTGAATCAATCCGATCCCGTAACAGGGAACAGGATCGATGGTTTCTGGGAGGTAATCTATCGGGCATAGCCATTCAAGATTTTCGGGAAGGATTGACATCAGGAAACCTTACTGGAAATCGGGATTTTGTTATACGTTACGCCCATCAATTGCTTCCAACGACAAGTGATCGGATTCAAATAGTACAAAGCCTTGCCAAGGGGGGCCTAGGCGCCGCTTGGGGAGGTGCGTGTGCCTTTCTCTCATCTCAAGAACTGACGAAAATGGGGCTGCCAGCTGAAGCCTTTAAAAAACATTATGACATTGTCAGTCGAAGAATCGGAATTTCTGGACCGCCTGAACCTTATAGTGTTCAACCTCCTGCCCGGCTGGATCACCACGGACGAGCGTTAATGAGTCGCTATCAAAAGAAACAAGATTATTTTCAAAAAACAGGCCTCACTCTGACACAGTCGCACCTAGCATTATTAACACAGGACCTGGGACAACGTCGAGCCACAGACTACACGGACATGGAGTATTTCTGTGACCCCAATCGATCTGTTTATCGCCCCCAGTTCACGATTGAAGAACTTGAAAAACAACCCCATTTTTATTATCGAGGTCAGATGCTTGTCGAGTGCGTAAAATCGATTCCAGGAGGAGTAAGCGTATCTGGTTTCTCCATTGAGCAGGGAAAAACGAATGCCGCTTTCTCATTTACGGCACATCGGATCGTGCTCGCTTCGGGCGCGATAGGTACGGCCCGTATTTTGCTGAGAAGCTTCCCCTCACTTAATCAGAAAACATCTTTTATTGCAAAATCCCACACGCTGATTGCCTGTCTTAACCTGTCAATGGTAGGACAACCCGGAGACCATCGCCGTACCAGTCTCTGCCAACTTTACCTGCAGGACGCGCCCACAAACGATATGTTACCCGAACTATGTGCCCAGCTTTACTCTTACCGTTCTCCTCTGCTTTGCCGTCTCTTGCAAAGCCTTCCGCTACCCACTCCGGAAAGCATGCGGATATTGGCGTCCCTGGTCCCATCTCTGGTTTTCGCAGATGTCCGATCTCCCAGCCATCGGGCCACCGAGCAATGGCTGTCCTTGAAACAGAATAACCATCCAGACCACTATAGCACTCATATACACGGGAATTCGGATGAAACGATTGACTATCTTATTTTGAGAAAGGTAAAAAAGGCACTTCGCAAACTTGGATTATGGCCCCTGAAATCCGTATCCATGGCTCCTGGAAGTACGTTTCACTATGCAGGTACGGTTCCCATCAGGGATGTTGAGACGGACCGTTCCCTTTCAGCAGATTCCTCTGGTAGACTAACACAGGAACAAAAAATATTTATTGCTGATGCGTCCCTGTTTCGATTTTTGCCTGCCCGCCCACACACATTAACGCTGATGGCGAATGCAAATCGAATTGGAGAAATCATCTGCAACCAATTACCATGACGATCATAACCTCCCCAAACGGCTACTGCATCTCTATCCGTTTATTGCTGTTTCCGTAATCTGTCAGCTCCGAAAGGCATTCGATTCAAACTGATGAGAACTGCTTAAAATACCGATGGCACGAAAACAGAAACCTTTACCTTAGATCTCTCAGACAAGACCCTTCATGTGCAAAGACTCTTCCACAGACCTTTGGAACTGTAGCCGCTTCTGCATTGGAACAGTATTCGTCCTATGGTCACTCAGCCTGGCCATAAGACTCGGCGTCTATCAGGGGTTTTCTCAGAGTCCTTTTCGTTCCCTCCCATGGGTAGATGAGGCCAGCTATTACAACTGGGCGAAACAAATCCATGATGGCAACCTCATCTTGGACCATCCGTATTTTCAAGACCCTCTCTACCCACACACGCTGGCTGTCTGGATGTTTGCTGTGGGGGACAACGTACTTGATCTAAGATGGATAAGTGCCGTCTTCAGCTCACTCATTACACCGTTGACTTTCTTGGCTACTCGATTACTCCTAGACAAAAATGGCTGTCTGGCTGCAACCTTCCTGTCCGCTGTCTACTTACCTGCCATTCAATTTTCAGTGCTGTTGTTGAAACCCAATCTGGTCATCATCATATTGACGATCTTGATTTGGACATATGCCCGATTCCTGCGATACCTGAGATTGCGAGATGCCTTCGCGCTCGGTCTGGCTTGTGGGGCAGCAAGTCTGCTGCGAGGTAATTTCTTACTCGTACTACCATTCCTGCTCGTCTGGGTTTACTGGTTCACCAACAATCAGGACTACGTATCTTCAAACCGTATGCCAAAGGCCATACGGAATAGCGTTGTATTTTCAATAGGCCTGTTCTGTTTCCTTAGTCTTTCACTCCTTCACAACTGGCTTGCTTCCAGACAATGGATCCTCACAACTTCACAGGCCGGGATGGTTTTCCACCTCGGAAATAATGAAGAAGCGACCGGAGGATTTTCCAATCCATCGTGGGCAACGGCCGTTGAAGGAATTGAACATCGACAATTTGTTGAAGAAGCACGCCGGCGTACAGCCAATCCAGATATGACACAGGCTGAATCCAGCCGATATTGGTTCAACCAATCTATGTTATGGATCGTCAACCATCCGCTGGACTGGCTCACCCTATGCAAAAACAAACTGATCGTGTTTTGCGGACGACCAGAACACAGTGACAACCATTACTATGAGTTAATCGCAAAACGCTTTTTCCCATGGGTTCATTACGTAACCCTGCGCTGGGATCTCCTGTTGGTAATGGGAACCATTGGACTCAGTTTTCCCGTATTACGTCCAGGCGCAAAGGGCGTGCTCATTGGAACCGCATTCCTGCTGTTTATCAGCATGATCATCTTTTACCCTCTCGCACGCTATCGAATGATCCTCGTACCATCCTTGCTGGTCCTGAGTGGAGTAACCATTCAACAGTTTATCGTCCATCTTCGAAACCACAGCTGGAAACCCTGTATTTGGAGAATAACCTTCATTGCAATTCCCCTTTCAGCGGTATCTTGGGGATTCTTCGGACAACTGCAACCGGGACTGTCTCACGCGCTTCTGACATTTGGATCAGCCTATGCGTCAGAGGGCAACCGTTCCCAGAGAGACCACTACTTTCACGCCGCGCTGTTTTTTTCACCCGAGGAACAATACAATTACCGCCAACTCAGAAACCGCTACCTCTCTGACCACGAAAGATCTCAAGCCGTCTTAAAACAACCGCTCGCCAGTGCTCCGTTGGTTGACTGGATCCAGTGGATTCACGTCTACAAAAACACACACACTTTCTTCAGCGAAAAAGATCTCAGAACGATTCGCGATGCCGCCTACCGGATTAACCATGCCGACCTCTTTTACGAACTTGCGGTTATTCAGGCTTTCCATCACGATTCTTCAAAACACGCCGGACGTACCGTTACTCAAGTCCAGAACGCACGAATTAACACAGCACAGCGTTACCTCCAGCAGGCGCTACGATGCAACCCCGACCATCCGCTCAGCCTAACAGCACTCGGTGCCATGATGGCATATCGAGGAGATTTTCTGCAGGCACAGCGATTGTTGAAACAGGCTGAAGAGCACTCCACGGATCCCTTTCCTGCGGAACAATTACGACGCCGTATTCAGGAAAGAATCGCTCCTTGAACATCAGATGACGCATGGATTGTGATAATCCATACAGCCCTATGGCTAAAGAATTCTTTGGCCATGACCGTTAAACACATTACTACCGATATCCGGTAGTACTTTCTTCCATGGTCTTTCTGCTATTTGCGTCCCAGTCCCAATACGCTAAGGAAAAAGCTCGCCAGAATGGACTGGCATCCCAATGCGAGCGACAAAGACGAAGGGATAACGATTCGCATCGTATGCTGTGGCTCAAGTTCTCCAAACAGCTGGACTCCCCAGTCCGTAACGGCGTAAACAGAGCCCACCAAACCAAGAATAACAAGAAGACTACCGGCAGCCAGCCCCCTTTCCAGTGTCAGGATACCAGTTAGGCGATGCCATCTCGGGTCCACTGGCAACAATCCTTCCCCCATCGCAAACACCTTGGTAAAGGCAGCAAAGAAAATAGACTGAAATCCGATATAAATCGCAAGCGCACAGTACAGAAGGGTGTGGACATCAAGACTGACTCCACCAACAACCCGGCGTCCAGGTAATAACCACAGCCCACCTAACAAGCCAGCTATTACCAAAACTAGACCTGGTACCAAAAAAAGCCATCGTGGACTGAATAACAAAAGAAAACGCAGATGCCGCCAACCATCTCTCCAAGTACGCAGATGCGGGGCCCGGGAGCGTCCATCCGGTGACAATGTAGTTGGGACTTCTCCTATGCGAAGCCCCTGCAACGTCGCTTTCACCACCATTTCACTGGCAAATTCCATGCCCGTCGTGCGGAGATCCATATGCTGAATCGCATCTCTCTGAAATCCACGCAAACCACAATGAAAATCACGACATGGACTTCCGAAAAACAACCGCCCAATCCAGGTTAAGACAGGATTTCCTAAATAGTAGTGAAGCCACGGCATCGCACCGGGTTTTATACCACCCAGAAAACGATTACCCATCACCAAATCATAACCGCATTTAAGCTCTTTGAGAAACAATGCACAGTCATCAAAATTATAGCTCCCATCTGCGTCCCCCATGATGACGTATCGCCCACGGGCCGCCAGAATACCTCCCATAATAGCACTGCCATAGCCCCTTTGTTTAACCTCTACAACTCGTGCACCGTGTTCTTCTGCTATGGCAAGAGAACCGTCCGTACTTCCATTATCCGCAATCAATACCTCTCCATGTATCTGGTTGTGCTGCAAATTTCGCTGTATCGTTCTAATGCAATCCGCCAGCGTTTCTGCCTCATTCAGACAAGGCATGATTACAGACAGTTCGATTTCCGTATCATCGGGAACAGGTGATGATGAACACGCTTCTTTTTTAGAGTGAAAAGGTTCGTTTCCAAGCATATCACTTTGGCCAGACGGAATTCTTTCCATACAACGGAACACATCAGGTGGTCTACCGGCGACTACAATGTTTAGAATTCATCGCTCACCGCACAATCCTTCCGGATTTCGCCACCGCGTTAAAAGCAGGATTATTACGGTTTCTCCACTGCATAGAGCGAATTGCCGGTTGGAACGAAAGAAAAGGATCAGAACAACGCTCAGAGGTCCTCTATCACTGGACCTATCTTGCCAGTTTCGGATTACTGATCCATCATTTCATGTTCCTTCTCATCCAGAAGACGGTTAACTTCTGATTCGTACTGCTTCGTCAATTCCTGAATATCCTCTTTCACACGATCCCGATCATCCTCCGTCAACACTTTTTCTTTCTGTAACTGGTCGGCTCGCTTGTTCGCATCTCTACGCACATTACGAATCGCTACACGCGCCTCTTCACTTAATTCCTTCAGACGTGAAACCAGTTTCTTTCGTCGTTCTGTGGAAAGCGGAGGAACATTGAGACGGATCACCCGTCCATCATTATTGGGAACCATCCCCAAATCACTGGCCTGAATGGCTTTTTCAATTGCCGGTAAGGCACCTGGATCAAACGGCCGAATGACAATCAACTGTCCTTCAGGCGCAGCAACATTTGCGAGCTGCTTAATTGGAGTATGCGAGCCATAAAATTCTACCCGCAAAGAATCAACTAAACCAGGACTGGCCCGCCCCGTCCGAATACCGCTCAAATTGTCCTTTAAAACACGAACAGAGCTTTCCATTCGTTCTTCAGTATCCAGGAGTATCTCTTCGCGACTCATCGGAATCTCCGATTTATTCTTTGTGACGAGAGGAACACTCACAACTATTCAGAAAACTTACCCGATGGTCATATTACTGTCTTTTGCGATCAACCGCCTGCTAGGAATCAGACAACTCGGGATTACCAACCCATGTTCCGATTCTGTCTCCGGAGAAAGCACGTTCAATATTGCCTTCTTTCTTAAGATTGAACACAAGAATCGGCACCTGATGCTCCATGCACTGGTGTATTGCCCCCATATCCATCACACGTAAATTCTGACGAATCACATCCTGATATGTCAGTTCGGTAAAACGCACTGCGTGTGGGTTCTTTTCCGGATCCTCACTATAAATCCCATCTACACGCGTCGCTTTCAAAAGAACATCTGCTTCAATTTCCCGACTCCTTAGTGCAGCAGCCGTGTCAGTGGTTACAAAAGGGTTCCCTGTGCCGGCAGCCAAGATAACAATGCGTCCTTTTTCCAAATGACGGACACAACGTCTCCGAATATAGGGCTCCGCGACTTCCTGCATGCGTATAGCAGTCTGAAGACGCGTCTCACATCCAATGCTTTCCAACGCATCCTGTAACGCTAACCCATTAATCACAGTAGCCAGCATCCCCATATAGTGAGCAGTAGGTTCCTTAATCGCGTCACTAACTGAACTGAACTGTGCCCCACGCAGAATATTACCACCACCAATGACGATCGCCAGCTGAACACTCTGTTCCGCCGCACGTTTCACCTGGTGAGCGAGACGAAGAACTTCCTCCATGGCAATGCCCGTCTCACCGGTACGGCAAAAACCGTCCCCACTAATTTTCAATAAAACACGACTGAAGCTTGTTTTTCGTTCAATAACTGATTCGGTTTCCGTAATCGGCTGTGTCAACACTTCCCTCCTGGAAATAAAGCCATGTGTCCACCTCCGCGACGTCGTTTCTCTTTTTCACGTCGCTGTCGATTCACCAAGCTCCCACCGAACGAAGCTTTCCAACTTCACCCCAGCATCATTCAGCACTTCTCCTACCGTTTTACTTGAATCCAACGCAAACGCCTGCTCTGGCAGCACCCGTTCGGCAAAGAAATTGCGCATCCGACCTTCTACGATCTTTTCTATAACCTGCTCCGGTTTTCCCGTAGCACGTGCCTGCTCACTCAAAATTTCACGTTCCTTTGCAACCAGCGTCGGATCAATTTCCGCTTGCGACGCAGCTACAGGGCGTAATGAAACAATATGCATACAAATCTGTCGCAATATCTGATCGTCTGAGGCAGCCTGGTCAACTTGAATAACAGCTGCCTGACGACCATCGTGATGAACATAACCCGCTAGCACGCCCTCCCATCTCCCAATCCGGCTCAACGTCATGTTTTCGCGCAATTGATTCTTAGCGTCAGCAAAAGCATCCTCTAGTATCTGACTCGTATTTCGAGGATCTGATTTCTTCAGCAAAGTCTCTGGATCTGTTATGGAGTTATCACCAGACAAAGTTTCTGCCAACGCCTCTGCCAGTCCAGAGAAAATTTCATTTTTGGCTACCGGCGCACTTTCACAACGCAGTTCAACCATGGAAGCTGCTGTTGCCGTTATATGCACGGCTATTAATCCTTCGGAGGTTTCGCGCCCTGATCGTTTGGCTGCAGTCGATAATCCTCGTTTCCGTAAAATTTCGACAGCCAGACCATGATCACCCTCGGCTTCACTTAACGCCGACTTGCATTCCATCATTGGTAAGCTTGTCTCATCCCTTAACGCCTTCACCGCCTGAGCCGTAATCTCTGCCATTCGTGCGCAACCTCCTTACAAACAATCGCCACATCACTTGATGATGAACCGCGTATCCCGGTTAAGTGATCATGCCACCCCTGAATCCCGGGCCCAGGACATTTCACTACCTATGTCTCTACATGACTACGAATCTTCTTTTTTAACTTCCTCTGATACCGGAGAGGCCTCGGAGGAAGCCGCTTCTGGTTCGGATTCGAGTTCCGCTGCCGGTTCCGCTGCCGGTTCCGCTGCCGGTTCCGCTGCCGTACGGAGCGTTGCCTCGGCCTCTTTCTCGCTGAGCGACGCACGCCCCAGCATGACCGCATCTGTCAACTCGCGCAACACCAACTCAATAGAACGGATACTGTCGTCATTTCCGGGAATCGGTAAATCGACAAGATCTGGATCACCATCAGTATCAATCAGCGCGACGGTCGGAATTCCGAGCTTAATCGCCTCCTTGATAGCTAGGTGCTCCTTGTTTGGGTCAATAACAACCAGCGCCTCCGGTTGACGGTTCATTTCTCGAATGCCGTCGAGATTCCTATGCATCTTCCTGCGTTCTCGCATCAGGGAAGACTGCATCTTTTTTGAATAGGTATCCAAGGCTCCGGTACCTTCAATAGATTCCAATTCTTCCAGTCTTTGTAACCGACTTCTTACTGTTCTGAAATTCGTAAGCGTACCTCCCAGCCAACGCTGGTTGACAAACGGCATTGCACATCGACGTGCTTCGCCTTCAATCGTCTCAGCCGCCTGGCGTTTGGTTCCCACAAAGAGGATTAAACTGCCCTTCGATGCCACCTGAGATAAAAAACGCTGCGCACGTCCGATACTACGAAGCGTCTGACGTACATCGATGATGTGAATCAGCTGACGCTTGCCATAAATATAAGACCGCATCTTCGGATTCCATCGGCTCGCTCGGTGTCCGAAATGGATACCCGCATCCAACAACTGCTTCACCTTAATTAACGGCACCTCTGCACCCCCCGTTTGGACTCATCAGTTTGCTTCATAACTTTTGTCCTCATAGACTGTTACACACAATGTGGAGAGAAACCATGCTAACAATCCACAAAAAAAACGTCAAACTGTTTGACCCTCATTATTAAAACTCGTTCGACACATGCCCTATTTTCAGCTACCCAACCGACAACTCTGACTACAACAAAACCTGAAAGCGAATCACGTTTTCACCATAGCCATGGTCTTATTCCTTACAATTATCGACCATCTAGCCTTATCGTATCGTGGAAAATTAACAGAACACCTCACAAATACCGTTGCCTAACCATTTACTTCTGTATCTTCCATCCAGCATCCCTTTATAACGACCCTGCCAAACTTTCCTCTTATACAAAATCCCTATATACCTAGTTTCATAAGACCACGCTGGCAACGGCAATTACTGTCAAGGTATGAAACCCTCTCTTTTCACACACTCTCATTATTACTTCCTACGTCATCCTTCCCCTCTCCTGGAAAGATCTAGCCATGGCTGACCATTACAAGCCTCCAAAGCGTCGTACTCACAATCATCTGTGTTCCGAAACGAGTCCCTATCTGCTTCAACACCAGTACAACCCCGTGAATTGGCATCCCTGGGGCCCTCTTGCTCTCAGAATGTCTACTGACGAAAAAAAGCCCATTTTTTTATCTATTGGATACTCCGCCTGTCACTGGTGTCACGTGATGGAACATGAGAGTTTTGAAAACACTGCCATTGCGGATCTTCTGAATGAGCATTTTATTTCCATAAAAGTGGATCGGGAAGAACGTCCTGACCTGGATCAGATTTATATGAGTGCCGTCCAGTTACTGACCGGACGCGGAGGATGGCCAATGTCCGTCTTTCTAACACCTCAGTTGAAACCTTTTTATGGAGGCACCTATTTTCCACCTACCGACCGGGCAGGATTACCAGGATTTCAACGCATCCTGGAAACCTTGATACAGGAATGGAAGCAACGGCCTGAAGAAATTCAAACCCACGCTCAACAACTAACCACCCATATCCGAAACACAGCATCCGTTCCGTCTTCCGCAACAGCGTTGTCTGAAAAAATGCTCGACGATGCTTTCCTCATTCAAAACAAACAATTCGACGATACCTTTGGTGGTTTCGGCCAAGCACCTAAATTTCCTCATTCACTTGACCTGAGACTACTGTTAAGAACCTGGTACCGAACTGGAAATCCACGTCCGCGTCAAATGGCTGAGCACACCCTCACCCACATGTCAAACGGGGGCATATTCGATCAACTGGGAGGGGGATTCCATCGCTACAGCGTCGACAACCGCTGGCTGGTTCCGCATTTTGAAAAAATGCTTTATGACAATGCCCTGCTTATCCCGTGCTATCTCGAAACTTTCCAGCTAACCGGAAACTCCGACTATGCAGAAACTTCACGAAAGACTCTGGACTATGTCCTTTCCAGCATGACGCATCCTGACGGAGGTTTTTACAGTACCGAAGATGCAGACAGCGAAGGGAAAGAAGGAACCTTCTACACCTGGAACGTTTCCGAAATAACCACGATTTTAGGTAAGCGAAGGGCGGAACTTTTCTGTTCCTGCTACGATGTTTCAAAACAAGGTAACTGGGAAGGTACTTCGATTCTCAATCGTCCCAAAACAATTGCAGAAAATGCCGCATGGCTCGGTCTCTCTGAAAAAGATCTCCTCCATGAACTGAAAGAATGTTCCCAGTTACTGCTCAACAAACGCAATTCGCGCATCCGACCAGACCGAGATGAAAAAATTCTCACTGACTGGAATGCTTTAATGATCGATGCATGCATTTGTGGGTATCGTGTCCTGCAAGACAAACGATATCTCGATGCTGCGGTTCAGGCGATTAGTTTCCTCCTTGACAACGTGCGAACACCCGAAGGGATGCTGCTGCACTGTTACAAAAACGAAACTGCCAAATTTCCAGCCTATGCGGATGACTATGCGTACCTGATTCACGCACTCATTCAGCTTTACGAAGCAACTTTTGACTGGAAATGGATAGATACCGCATCTCAACTGGCAGAGCTTTTTATTGAGCACTTCTGGGATCCTGAAGAATATGGTTTTTTCTTCACTGGGAAGAATCATGAAACACTGATTACGCGCCCCAAAATTGGCAGAGACAATGTCACTCCTTCTGCAAACGGTGTTGCAGCTTTCTGCTTTCAGCGGTTATCACAATTAACGGCAAACCCTCGTTATGCCTTACTGACTGAACAAATCCTTAACCGCTACCAGTCTTCCATCATTGATTACCCACAAATTTGTCCACAATTATTACTCGCACTCGATGAATACCTTGCACCTTCCCGGGAACTGGTAATCACGGCACCCGACAATTCCAAAGACCTGAAGCTCCTCTGCCAAAAGATCAACTCTCTTTTTCTACCGAACACGGTAGTCGCGGTACTTTCCGAAAAACACCGCCGGGACCATCCCCTTTTCCAAGGAAAAGACATTCCAGACAACCAAATAGCCTTATACCTTTGTCAAAACAACAGTTGTGAGGTACCGGTAATCGGCCTTTCTCCTGCATTAGATAAAATCAGGTCTCTGATACCTCCACACGCAAGAAATCGCAATGTTGAGAATGAATAATCCATGGATTCCTTTTTCTTTCCGTCCGTTTTAAGAAAATAAGACAACCCGATATCTGCATTCACGTAAAATTCTGCACTCCAGGTTTCAGACCATGTTTTAAGATGCTTCATCCAGCCCGACCAGAGATTCTGAGTGAACCGATTGCAGCACGTCAACCGTTTTATACGGTAGTTGAGTCAATAGTGTGGTACGATCGTCGAAAGGTAAGGAGACCGTGTATGTTTGACAAGGACATCCCGTTTTCACTTGTAATTCACCACAGTCCTTCTAATCCACAGCCAGAACTTCTATGAATATTTCAACCATTCTCGATGGCGCAGCGCAGCATTTCCCCAGTGACTTACTGTTACAAGAAGGCTCTCCACCGGCCGTACGAATCCATGGCACATTGAACTCAACAAAGGTGCCTGCGCTTCAGGAATCTGATCTGAAAGAGATGTTGGATGAAATTACACCGGACGCTCTTTGGAAACAGATTGAACAAAAAGAGGATATTGAATTCATTCATACCGAGTCTCCGAAAACCAGGTATCGAGTAACCCTCTTTCACTCCAACGGTCATCTAACTGCTTCGATCCGTATCCTTCCTTACGAAACACCCTCTTTTTCTTTTCTGGAACTGCCATCGGTTTTCAAGGAAATATCCGACCTCAAACAAGGACTTGTCCTCCTCAGTGGTCGATCCGGTAGTGGCCGTAGCTGTACCACCGCCTCTATCATAGAGTCCATCAATTCGAATCATACCCGTCATATTGTTGAAGTTTCTAACTGTCCCGAATTCAACCATCTTTCGAAAAAATCCTTCATTTCACAGGTTCCTCCCGGCTCCAAATCCTCCACGGAAACGGTGCTCGAACAACTACTCCATTACAATGCTGACGTTGTTATTTTGGACGAAATTAGTGATTGGACAACCGCCAGACAGGCATTACGTCTGTGCGATGCCGGTGCACTGGTTATTGCCAACTGCCTGGCGACAACCGCTCAGGACGCTCTGGAAAACCTGATCCGAATAATCCCGGAATCTTCACGTCAGAACTTCCTTCAAAATCTAGCGCTCAACCTGCAAGCAATCAGTTGCCAGCGACTATGCCGAAAAAAGAAGGGGAAAGGACGGGCGGTTGCTACCGAGATAATCCGTAATGCCCCGATCCTGACCACCGCGCTGATCGAACTGGATTTCAACCGGATTGAAAAACTCATTCAAAGTGGCCAGTCAGACATGAGGAGTTTCGACCAGGATCTAGACAGACTAGTACGAGCCGAACGCATCAGTGAGCAAGAGGCTCTGAAGCAGACACTCAATCCTGACAGCATGCAAATGTTGTTACGAGGATTTGGTGCTCGAACAAAATAGTGAAGCTGACCAATCGAGTCACCTGTTTTTCCCAACAGTTGACTCGAACTGTACAATCTCGCAAGCCCTGTTTTATCGATGAGATTGTTCTAGCGGACAGGTTATTCTGATAAGCTTGGTGACCGTTACCGATCTCAACCATTCCTGGTTTTCAAGACTGAAGTCATCATGATCACACTTCTAACGGCAGTCCTATCGTTTCTGGGTTTTATTGTCGCCTACCACACCTATGGAAAGTGGCTTGCAAACAAGATTTTTCGTCTTTCCCCCGATGCGACTGTACCGAGCGTTCAACTACGAGACGACATCGATTTCATACCCACCAAGAAAGAAGTTATTTTCGGGCATCACTTTACTAGCATTGCCGGCACCGGACCGATTGTAGGACCTGCCATAGCCGTATTCTGGGGCTGGTTACCTGCCCTGCTTTGGGTAGTCTTCGGTTCCATTTTCATAGGTGCCGTTCACGATTTTGGAGCACTGGTAGTTTCTCTACGAAATCGGGGACAAACCGTTGGGGAAGTGGCAGGAAGACTGATTACCCCTCGGGCCAAATTGTTGTTTCTACTCACCCTGTTTTTTGCTTTGACAATCGTAATCGCCATATTTGGGTTGGTCATTGCATCTATTTTCGCCATTTATCCTGCTTCGGTACTTTCTGTGTGGATTGAAATACCCATCGCGATAGCTATCGGTTTTTGGGTTTATCGACGTGGTGGACAATTGCTTTTCTGTTCGATCATCGCCTTGGGATTATTGTATTTGGCAATTTATCTTGGGGTGTATTACTTTCCCATTACGTTGTCCGTGAACAACCCCGTTGTCATCTGGACTCTTCTCCTGATGGCATACTGCTTCACGGCCTCCGTCCTGCCGGTGTGGACCTTGCTTCAGCCGCGCGACTTCATCAACAGTCATCAGCTCGTTCTGGCGCTGGCCTTGCTGGTTGGCGGACTTTTTGTCGCAGGCCTGAGCGGTGAAGCGGATCTGGTAGCAAGTGCGCCAGCTTACTCTTTATCACCACCAACGGGATCACCCCCACTTTTCCCATTTCTGTTTATTACGATAGCCTGTGGTGCCATCAGCGGTTTTCATTGTCTGGTCAGCAGTGGAACATCCAGTAAACAGCTCCAGTGTGAAACGGATGCTCAATACGTCGGCTATGGTGCTATGCTGCTGGAAGGTGCACTGGCAGTCATCGTCATTCTTTCCTGCTGTGCAGGAATCGGTATGGGTGTCATGGAAGACGGAGTCATGCTTACACAGCGAGAGGCATGGCACACAAAATACAGTCCCACAGGACACTGGAACAGTTTCGGACTGTCAGACAAAGTGGGGGCATTTGTAGAGGGAGGTGCTAATTTCATCCATGCACTGGGCATTCCTCTCGAGCTTGCAATCGGTATCATCGCAGTACTCGTTGCCAGTTTTGCAGCGACCACACTGGACACCGCAACACGGCTCCAGCGCTATGTGATTCAAGAACTGGGAACAAGTCTTCACATTGCGCCACTAAAAAACAAGTATATTGCAACCCTGAGCGCCGTCGGTCTCGGTGCCGCCATGGCTATGATTCCAGCACCCGGAAAATCGATGGGAACCGGTGGGCTGATTCTGTGGCCCCTTTTTGGTGCCATCAACCAGTTGCTCGCAGGCCTTGCTTTCATGGTGTTAGTCTTCTACCTTTGGCGCCGGAACATCAATGTCCTATTTGCAGCAATACCTATGGGCATCATGCTTGTCATGCCCGCAGCTGCGCTTCTATGGCAAGTCTTCAATACCAATAGCGGATGGGCATGGCCTCTGCTTGGAATGATTAAAGGAACGCAAGATTGGTCCTGGCATCATTCCCATTTACTTCTGACCATTGGTGTAGCCACACTCGGACTTCAATTGTGGATTGCAATAGAAGCACTGCTACTGTTTCCTGCAACGAAAGGCATTTTGGAAAAATCCCTTCCTCCGCTGGAAGACCGTTCCCCAACAACTCAGGACCCTCTTTTATCATCGTAACCCTGTTGAAACGACCAAGCAGCCTGCACGCCGTTGCAACATCGGTGATGATAAATATAAGATTAAGATAGGTTTTTCCCCTTACCAAGACCATACCTAGGGAATGCCATGGCTCATACGACTTTTCTGCTCGTTCTGTTGAGTGCGGTCGCGTTGTCTCCCAATCCTGATGTGTTACCAGTGATCGTTACCACGATCGATGCACGTACGGCTGAATCTCGTCGCGCCAAACAACTCGTTCAGCGTTACCAAAGCGATTTTTCCCGTCTACGTCAGGCTAATGGAAAAAGGAGTATCCAAAAAATCAACAAGCGACTCGTCAGCAGTCTCAACTCACTGGAAAAGATCTTTCGCAAAGAATCACTGCGGCGTGACTTTCGTAATTACTGCAAT
Source organism: uncultured Planctomycetia bacterium (assembly GCA_963996245.1). GTDB lineage: Bacteria > Planctomycetota > Planctomycetia > CAXEIY01 > CAXEIY01 > CAXEIY01. Next base: position 59,681 of record CAXEIY010000221.1, read on the forward strand.
CTTGGAGGCATACCCATAGGAGGCAGTATCATTCGCAGCTCCCCATTTTATATCGATGAGAAATCTGTGCAATTTCGGGTTATTAACCGAACCGGCAAATATCTCCGACTTTTAACCCTCTCGATCTCCTTCTTTAATGAAAACGGACAACGGGTTGGCCAAAGCAACCGACGCATTCGTGAATTTCCAGCGAATCAGGAAGATCTGATTCGTGTTCCTCAAACAACTCGTTTTCACCAGGTTCAGGCACAATTCCTGTCTGGAAAATTTGGAATGGGAACCATCCTACTCGAGATTGATCCTCCAGAGACGCAAGTATGGATCGATAAAAAACGCATACTACTAAAAGGACAAAAAAATCTGATCCAACGGCAGATCGAGGTAGGAGAACATGTTCTCAACATACGCAAAGATGGTTATAGACCCATCGAAAAACAGTTCCGTATCGAGCACGGAAAAAAACAGCAGCTTCGGATTGAACTTCAACCGCGCACTCGAAAATCCAATTAAACTCCCGGCTGGCAAAGCACCGCACGGCAACAACCTGCTACCCAGAATCTTTTTCTGTACCCATTGTGGAGTTGGTCAAAATGTCTGGTTGACCGGCTAGGCCGAAACAAAATTTCCAATCAGTTTTGATCTGGGCCAGACGATTCTGGACGAAATTCCGGAAGTAAAAACTGAAGCGCACTGCCACCCTCTCGTACCAGTTCTTCAAGTGGAGCGGTAGCACCTTCGGTGTCCAACTGTTCAATCCAGTTCATCGTCATATCCTCGGCATCAGCGCCTATGGAAGTAAAAAATTCCGTCTGAGGAATTGCTTCTCCGTAAACCGGGTTTTGGAAGTCAATTTGAATCAAACGATTTCCTTTGTCACGACCAGCACCAACATGCTGATACTGAATACGATGTGGAAAACCTGTCTCTCGGTTCAGTGTGAGGTATGCATGAGTGGGTAAATGTGGGAGCAACTCGGGTTGCTCACGCTGGTTACCGGGCTCAGCATCGGGATCTTCCGGGGGAAGATATCGTGATTTGATAACCTGCTTCCATTGGCCTTCCAAAACGTATACTGCCTGCTGATTCACCTGTTCGAATGAGACCTCTTCAGGAAGCACTCGAACCCACTTTTCAGGATCCATCGTATCATTGATCCCTCGAAGCAATTGTCCCATGGAAAACATTCCCATCATGTCCAATATAAGCTGCTGAATTTCTTGTTTCTGTCGCTTCTCCAAAACAGAAACGACCTGTTGAACGTCGATGGTCATTTCACGTTTGAACCCCAAAACATCTTCTTTAACCGTGAATTGCTTTCCATCACAGGACATAATCAAAAAACTAGTTCGATTGCCTCCCTGGCCTTCCACGAACTCCCCTAAGTCGAATTCCAGTTCCAATCTCATGGTCAGATCACCCGCACCCTTCAAGTAACGGCCTTTTCCAATCACAGATTTTCCAAACATGGTCACTTGATGCTGAATATCAGCCTGAATGGTTTGATACTTCGATACCTTTGCGATGGATTCTTCTAACAGTGATTTTGTTTTTCCGATCTCACTTTCTTGAGTTTCTTCGGAAACGTCATCTGGTGATGACTGAACGGTTTCCTCAACACGACTCGCCTTGTTGGCCGACTGGTCCTGAGCGCAAACTAATTCCGGACCAGTAGTTACGAACAACACAACAGAAACAGCAGTCCACATTTTAACGCACTTCATAGGTCCAGCCCCTGAGGTAACGGGTGTATCGAATATCCATTCAAAACGGAATATAACGATTTTGCGAAAGAATTCGGCTCTAACGGTCGAGATTAAGCTACAGACATTTGATTCGGCTCGGCCATCGGGATATGAATTGTCCTTCTATTTTAAAGGCACTTCCCACGGTGGTCCATGCAGAAAAACCAACTTGTTCGTTATCGGAACATTTCATCACGTTTGTGGGAAACGAATTTCAGTCCGAGGGAGTCATGATGAAACGCACTATTATGGTATTTGCTGCCGCTGCATTTGTGGCGGGTTGTTCTCACGACCGACAGGCCGTTATGACTCGGCACCCCGGACCTGGAATAGAAGGTCCCGGAACGAGTGCACAGACGCACGCACTGTCATCAGCCACGACTACACATGCCCAGGTCTTTTTCGCAGGACCAGGTGGTATGCACATTAGCTGGGAAAGTGGAGGACCTGGACAGTTTTCACCTCCTCAAATCACTGCGCCAGGACGATATAATTTCAAGCAAGGCAATATTTACCGACTGAAATTAACGGGTATCCCTGGTCGCGACGGAGTCGAAATATATCCGACCCTGGAAATAGCCGCACCGAATGCAAAGACCAGTGCCTATCTCTCACACAACCCCGTTCCGATTTCCATGAGTGCAGAGGACATCGACCAGATTCTTGCCGGCAATTTCCTGACGAAGGTGGTTTTTCTTCCAGATCCACAGCATCAAGAACTTGCTATTCCTGGCGTAGAAACCTTGGTCTCAACGCGACTTGAACCTGGCGCAAATCCGACGGCTGAAGCGGACAGAAGAGGTACGATCCTTGCCATTATCAGAGTAGGAAATATCGACTTGGAGACACCTTCTGGAAATCCCATCAGTATGACTGCTCAACGTAATCCAATCCAGTTTGCCGGATCAGGAATGATGAGGGGAGGCGGATCGCACATGGCATCTGGATACGCAACGCCCGTCCAAAGCAACCGCGTTCCGAGCTACTACGGACAGGGTCGCCAGCCAACAACTGCCATTCCAGCATCTACCTGGAGAAGCACACCTGCCAACCAAAACACGCAACGGATGGATCGGTTTGGAACTCCCATGTTTCGGAGATAGATTCCTACTGGAGAAAACCACACGTTCTCCTGATAACCAACGATGCCACCTTTTGGTTCTATTAAACGCTGGTATCGTTCGCCAACCGAAGGAGATTGACCCGATTTCTTTTCCGAAGGAAATCGGGTTTCTCAAAGCCCTCTAAAATTGCGTCCCTGAGCCTTCACAAACACCATCAACCCCCTCGGACATTATGAAATCAAGAATATCGGAATCCAACGTTCTTCGACTGAAATCACCGTTGTTTAACACATTCCGCAATTCAAAAATCATAGTGCTCCTCGTGGTCGTATCGAGTACGTGTTCCGTATGGGTCACAGAGGCACAAACCGTTCCTATTTCACCACCCAGCCATTACCCCTGGTCACCACATTCGGCTTTACCTGGATCTATCGGTCAGGACCAACTTAACCGGTCTGTTGCTCCGCAAGGATTTTTTCAAGCCTTTCGCATGACAGGTCCTGCTGGACTGCAGGTAACGTTGAGAGCAGCCAACCTGCCGCCGGCTGGAACCACCGTAGATACACCGGCCGACTTTGCTTTGATTGTCGGATCGATATACCGCCTACAATTGGACAACATCCCAGGATTTCCCGGATCGCGACTATATCCCAGTGTTGAAATTCTGGACCGTTTGCATCCTCCCCAGGGACTCCAAGGACGTTACCCGGTTCCACTTGATTTCACAAACGATGAACTTCAGGCAGCACTGGAAGGGCGATTGATCACCAAAGTCATCTTTCTTGAACAGCCTGATTTGGCACTACCAACCCACCTTAGGGAAGGGGAAGTACCCGTCCATCACGTACGCCCGGGAGACAACGTGCTCCAATTAGCAGATACACTTGGTCGACCCATAGCCATAATTCGTATGGGGCTCTGGACTCCAATGTCGAACGACCTCGGCAATGATCCTTTGGGGCCCAACAACCTGATCGAATTCCCGAATCACTCCCTAACCAGAAGATCAACTCCCCCTTCCTTTTCCGTTGTTCCTCAAACACTTCGCCCTTCTCTTCTGTTTCAAAACAAACCGCCCTTGAAAGCACCCTTGCTCAATGGAACAAACCTGTTTCCGACCCGCCATCCGGAACCGTCAACAGCCCATCTAGAAATCCCTTCCTCTGGGCAGAAGTCTTCCCGACGTTTGTTCACTCCTGTAATCACAAGGACATCCGGACCAGAGACACGTGTACCCTCTCCATCAAACGCCATTAAGAACTCTGCATCGAAAAAACGCCATTCGCTCTTTCCAGATTCAAAACAGACGAACCCGGATGATGGTTGGGGGCCCAGCAAGCGACAGCCTTCAAAAAAACGTCGAAAACATACCCTTTCAAAAACACAGGAACGATGGAAAGCACAGCACAATCCCACCTTCAATGCGATTGCTCACCTCGGCAGCTAAACTCGAACCTCCCCTCCGTTTCGAGACAAGGCCATCCCATGAATCCTTTCATTGCAAGTACAAATGCCTTTTTGAATTCGCCCGTTTTATGGAAACAATGTTCTCGTTTTCCTCTGATACTATGCACACTGGTAGTCGGGTTGTCATCATGTGCTCAACAATCAACCCTGTTAACCCACCCTGGTCACACGCGTGACATGCCGGCGCACGCAGTCGTCACTCAAACCGGAATTTCAACCGCCTCAACTCATGCTTCCCAGTCAGAAACAATACCATACTGGATAACCGACGAATTTATTAGTCAGGGAGGTGATCGTAATCGCCGTGTTGTTACCGATGATCAAGGAATGACATTCGGATTAGATACACAAGACACGGTGATTCAGTTTCACGACAGCGAAGGAAAACAGCACTCGGTCGGAACTAACGCTGTAAACATCTATGCACCCCGTTTTGGCGCATCGCTGGATATTTCACAGCCACACCAATTCCAGACCTCAAACGCAGGATCTGCTGTACATACCGCCAATCAGCTCCATCAAGCAGACCAGTTCAACAGACTCCATGTACAGCAACATTTGTCCGCACCCGAGCTGGCTCTATCCGATCTAAGAGCACTCGGAATCACCGGAGACCAGGCAACCGGGAATCTCGCGATCGCGGACCGACTGGAAACATCCACAGGAATGATGCAACCGGGAATAACCTCTGGGAATCAAAACGGTTTTCTGATTGAACATTCGACAAACTCGCGCGAAGACCTGGTTTTGTCAGGGCCTCAAAGCTGGACATCTGATCAATCGGCTCAGGCAATCCTGACTCCCTCATCTGGCAATGAAGTCATCGGACAACGCGGTGCACAATCCATCGAACGTGTTCAGTATCCTACACCCTCAGCTGGTGCCATCCAGGCACATAAAACGGCCTCTTCACAGGAAGCCCGATCAGGTGAAGTGATCGAATTTGTAATTCACTACAAAAATGTTGGCGGTCGCGCACTGAATCAAGTGGTCATCACAGACAATTTAACAACACGGCTTGAATATTTCCCCAAAAGCCAGCGTAATTCACTGGATTCAAACTTTTCCCGTATAGAAAACTCCGAAGGCAGCAGCATTCTTAGATGGACTCTCAGATCCGCTCTCAAACCGAATGCAGACGGCACCATAACGTTCCGGGCAACGGTACGTTAAAATATAGGACCTAACGGGTGTCGTCCTTCCCTGACTGCCGCTGATTATGACCGACCGTCGCATGGGTTAATCTGCGTGGACGAGTATTATCCAAATAAGGCTCTGTTTCTTCATTCCTTATTAGTGCAAATCCCTGGAACCTTGTTAGGCTGAGCGGCTGCCATTATAATGTTGCTGCGAGTCTTATAGGACCATGAAGCCTACCTGGTCTAACGCGTGCAACACACGATAAATATCTATTCTGAAAATCATTAAGGGCAGGGAGAATGTGAATGCCACGGCGCAATTTGCAAAATGCAGCAGGGATCATTGCTATTTCATTGCTATGTTGGCATGTGGTTTCCAGCGCAACAACCCATCAGGGTTACGACATTTTTCGCATTTTCGTTGCCACGATTGGTCAGGTCGAAAGAGAATACGTACAACCGATAGAGAGCAATGAAATTTTTCAGGGTGGCATCGCTGGACTGATTGCAAGCCTCGATTCAGAATCCAGTTACTTAACTCCCTCAACCTATCAGCAATTGCAACAGGAAGCGGAAAAGGGTGAAATTGGCATTCACGTAGAGTCCATTGGACAGCAACGCGGTATTCGAGTCCTGGGAGTGCTTCCTGGATCATCTGCAGAACAGGCCGGTGTTCTGCCCGGTGATGTTATCGCAGAAATTAATGACCAAAATAGTACCCGACTTTCGCTGGAAGAATCTCTCCTGCTTATCCGTGGGAAACCCGATTCGGATCTCAGTCTTAAGATATATCGACCTTCCGGTTTCTTAGAGTTTCCTTTACGCCCTTCCGCCATAAGCGACCCCGAAAACGGGGCACCCACCGTTGCAAACGATGGCAGCATTACCATCAGTATCCAGCGAAGTACTTTAGTGCCACCCGATATAACAGGATTGGATAAACAGGAAAACGGAACCTGGAACCACTGGATCACCGAACAACACAACATCGCCTATGTTCGCCTGGTGTCGCTTAATTCCGGAACCAGCCAATCGCTATCACAATTGATGACAAAATTTTCACAGGATTCCTGCCGAGGGGTCATCCTTGACTTGCGTTTCAATGTTTCGGGGTCTCGTGCCGAAGCCATCAAGGTCGCTGACCTTTTTATATCAGAAGGGGAACTGGCCCGGGTGCGCGGTCCCAACCTTCAGGAAGAGCATTGGACAGCCCTCTCTGAAGATACCTTTGAACAGGTCCCCCTGGCTGTGTTAACAAATCAGTTTACAGCCGGTCCCTCGGAAATGCTCGCCGCCTCATTAAAGGATAACGATCGAGCACCAATTATTGGGGAACGTACCCGAGGTAAAACGTCTGTTACCCGTATCATCCCCTTGAAAGACGGTAATAGCGCACTCAAACTAACGGTTGGATCGTGTATCCGTCCGAACGGCAAAGACCTCCTTCGTTATCCCGGTGACCGGGCCTCCGATTCATGGGGTGTAAAACCTGATTTTGAAATCGGACAGATGGCAGAAGTAATCATGGAACATTTTCGTACACGCACGATTTCTGAACCACCAACCTTTCAAGACGAAGCCCTGAGCAAAGCGCTGGAACTTCTCACATCTGAAACAGAGCCTGAAAACACCGATTCTTGATTACCCGTAATGTTGTACTGTACCCATACAGCTATTCTTCACCCGAGGCTTGCACATGCCGCGACGCAATCTCAACTGGATGATCGTAATCGCTACGATTTCACTAATATGCTGGCGCAGTGTTCAAAGTGCCCCAGAAGAGCATTATAGGAACTTTTTCGAACTTTTCGCTGAAACCTTACAGCACATTGACAGCAGTCATATTCGTCCTCCTGAGCGCAAAGAACTTCTGGAGGGCGCACTGCGAGGTATTACAAAAAGATTGGATCGGTTTTCAGACTACATACCCCCACGGGAGCTACAACGATTCCGCGAGCAAATGAGCCAGGAATTCGGCGGTATTGGTATTCAAATTGGAGTTATTGACAGCCAGCTTACCGTCACAACCCCTTTACCAGGCACCCCTGCATTCAGGGCCGGAGTCCAATCGGGGGATCGTATTGTCGCCATCGAAGGAGAACCAACCAAAGATATTCTAGTGGGCAGCCCCCAAGAAATGATGCAGGAAGCGGTCCGACGACTCAAAGGGGCTCCCGGAACCACTGTGAACATTTCCGTACTCCACAAAGGTTCAGAAATGGCTGAAGAGGTTGATATCACGCGGGCCATTATTCAGGTAAGCAGTGTCAAGGGAGACCGTTACAACAAGGACAGCAGTTGGGATTTTTTGATCGAACAAGACCAGCAGATAGGCTACCTGAGGATAGAACAATTCAACGACAAAACGGCAAATGAACTGGAAAATGCGATACAAACATTAAATAAACAGTCGATTAAAGGACTGATTCTCGATCTACGATTCAATCCAGGAGGATTGCTCAGTGCCGCGGTAAAAATATGCGATCTTTTTATTTCAGAAGGAAAGATTGTTAGTACACGATCCAGAAATGCAGAGGAAGTTGTGTACTCTGCCCATGGTCCCGGAACCTTGAATAAAGAGATGCCCATTGTTGTGTTAATCAATCGTCACAGTGCCAGTGCAAGTGAGATTGTTGCTGCCTGTTTGCAGGATCACCAACGGGCGGTTCTGATCGGACAAAGGACTTGGGGAAAAGGAAGTGTCCAGAACATCATTGACCTGGGATCCGGACAAGGAGCGATTAAACTTACCACGGCAAGCTATCACCGGCCTAGTGGTGAAAACATTCATCGCTTTGAGAATGCAACAGAAACGGACGTATGGGGGGTTCGACCCAACCAAGGATTCGAGATCAGCATGATTGAAACCTCTGTCCGTGAAGGGAAATCAACAGCGGAAATACGTCAACTGGAAGCACAGGCCAGTTCCCAATACTTTCTTGACCGATCTAATCGCGACATTATCCCACGACCCGGGGAACCATCCCCGGAACGTTCCTTCAAAGATCATCAGTTGGACCGTGCTGTTGAACATCTGAAAAGTAAAATTCATCCTGAAAAGGACGATTCGTCAGCATTTATAATGCCCCTCAAAAACCAGATGTCCGAATTATTGTTTACCATGTCGGGCAACCCACGGACCGATATCAGATGGTGACTTTGCTAGCCATCGAAAGTTCTTGTGATGAAACCGCCGCTTCCGTAATTAGAAACGGTGCTCCGTTAAGCAATATTGTCGCCTCTCAGACGGAACTACACCGGCAGTATGGAGGAGTCGTTCCTGAAATCGCGTCACGATCTCATGTTTTACAAATCCTTCCAGTTATTGACGAGGCCTTGCGCCAGTCAAACACGGAACTGAAACAGATTGATGCGATTGCGATCATGACGACACCCGGACTATCCGGTTCTCTGGCCATTGGCTTGACGGCAGGAAAAACACTTGCCATGACACTCGATTGTCCACTTATCTCCGTTCATCATCTTCACGCTCATATCTATGCCAATCAGCTGACCACACAAGAGAATATTTTCCCCTGTGTAGGAGCGGTTGTAAGCGGAGGGCATACGAGCCTATACAACTGCCTTTCTCCTCTCGATTTCCATTTGCTCGGATCGACCATTGACGACGCTGCAGGAGAGGCGTTCGACAAAGTTGCTCAGTTACTTAACCTTGGTTTCCCGGGTGGTCCGGCAATTGATCAGGCTTCGCGCGCAGGTGATCCGAAAGCATATCGTTTCCCGAGAGCGCTCCTCCATAAGAAACACTTAGACTTCAGCTTCAGCGGTCTAAAAACAGCTGTGCTCTACAGCCTTAAAGGACAGGAATCCTCACGGGACAGACCTTTCCTTCTAAATGATGAAACGGTGTCCAACATTGCAGCCAGTTTCCAGGAAGCCGTCGTGGATGTCATCGTTTCAAAATGCCAACAAGCCTTACAGCATACTCATCACCGTATTTTATGCATTGGTGGAGGAGTAGCGGCAAATAGGCGTCTGCGCGAGCAGCTTACTGAAATGGCTGACCACTCAGGCATTCGGCTTTTTATACCTCCCATGTCACTCTGTACTGACAATGCGGCTATGGCGGCTATCGCAGAAGCGAGATTAGAAGCTGACCTGACAGAGGACCTTCATCTAGATATTGTTCCAGGATTAATACGCCCCTAATGAAACACCGAAGACCTCCTTGCAGTATGTCGGAGCAAGCCTGAAAAGCCACACTCATTTGCCCTGCAGACCAAGGCTGATACACACTTTCACCACGATGATGAACGCTTGTGCAAATCACATCTTCTCACATATCGAAAGTCATTGACGCTCACAATTTGAGAGAGTATTGTATCTCTTGATGGATTGGTAAAATGAGTATCGCAGGTCTTGTTTTATCCATAATTCAGGTCCTGAAATGGCCTTAACCCGGTTTTGTTGATCGCCTGCGAAACGGAGCAATCGCAATGTAGCATCCATTGGGCAGTCCGCATGACAGTCCGTGTTACAACGGGATGGTCTCTGTAGAAGCGTTCGTGAAGTGGGACTGTACTCCCACTTTTTTGTTTTTGTGGCAGATTTTTTGTTGTGGCGAAACTACTCAGTTCAGGCAGGTTTCGAGGTGGCTTTCGCCGGTTAATATCGATAATTAAACAACATGGGGATCATCACCTTTCACAAGAAGGTAACGTCGTGTACCCCTGGCATCTCTCAGTAAAACTGAGCCGTTGCATAGTGGCCCGGGAGGGCTTTAATGGATAAAGAAGGGCTGCTGCGGTTTGTAGACACACTTCACCGCGACAAAGGAATTGAAAAGGAAGTCCTTTTCCAGCTGATTGAAAATGCAGTGGAATCTGCAGTTAAAAGACGATACGACGAATCTGATGATATTTCGATTATCATTGACCGGGAAGAGGGTGGAATTGAAGCGACTCGGAATGGTGAGACCATCGTCGAAAAGGAATCCTTCGAGGAAACACTCAGCAAATTCGGCCGTGTCGGAGCACAAACAGCAAAGCAAGTTTTGATTCAGAAGGTGCGTGAAGCAGAACGAGATGCCTTGTTTAATGAATTTCAGCAACAACAGGGCATGATCGTCACAGGATCTGTAGGTCGTAAGGAAAGTGGCGCTGTCACAGTCAATATCGGAAAAACAGAAGGAATCCTGCCCTCGGGTGAACAAATTCCAGGAGAAACGCACCGATCGGGTGAAAGGGTCCGTGCGACGATATTGGAAGTTAGAAAATCAGGTACTCGTGTTCGTGTCATTCTGTCACGTAAACATCCCGAATTTGTTCGACGCCTATTCGAAATAGAAATTCCCGAAATAGCTGAAAAAGTAATCGAAATCAAAGCCTTGGCACGGGAAGCAGGATATCGTTCCAAAGTAGCGGTTGCCAGTGTCGACCAGCAGATAGATTGTGTCGGCGCCTGTGTTGGAGTGCGTGGTGCACGTATCAAGAATATTGTTGATGAGCTAGGGGGCGAGCGGCTCGATATCGTGCGTTGGAATGAAGATCCAAGTGTGTTCCTTCCTAACGCGCTCAAGCCGGCAGAAGTCGATACCACCATCTTTTGTCAGAAGCTAGGTCGAGCAATTATCATCGTAAATGAAGATCAACTTTCACTCGCTATCGGACGTCGTGGCCAAAATGTCCGTCTTGCCTCGAAGCTTTGTGGGTGGGACATGGAAATCATGACGGATGAGGAATTGAGTGAACAAATCGAAAATGCAACCATTGCTTTTTCCAATATTCCGGGGGTCAGCGAAGATCTCGCATGTGAATTGGTCGAAGCAGGGTTCTTTTCTTTTGATGACCTGTCGATTATCGAACCCGATGATTTGATGGCTATGGGAAATCTGACGGCTGAACAGGTGGACGCCATTGTTGAGCATGCCGAGACAGCTGCAGAAGAACTGGAACAAAAGCGGGCTGAAGAACGACGGTTGAACAAAATAGCCGAGGCAGAAGCGGCTGAAGCTGCGGCAACGGCTGAAACGACCGAAACGGAAACCGAGACAGAAGCGACTGAAGCTGCGGCAACGGCTGAAACAGCCGAAACGGAAACCGAGACAGAAGC
>CAXEIY010000222.1:0-3825 GCA_963996245.1 uncultured Planctomycetia bacterium
GAGATCGCAGGCACTGGGAAAGCCTTCCAGAACATCCATTACAGCCATCGCTGCTGATTCCAGATGATCGAAAAGAAGAAGTAAGGCAGCGCGATGTTGAGGAATTGCTACGGTTGCCAGTGTCAGTTCAGTAAATATCGAGAGTGTTCCTTCCGATCCGCACAGTAATTTAGCAAGGTCCAGCCGGTTTTGTTCAAGAACCCCTGTCAGTAAAAAACCACTGCGGTCACGTCTGGAACGGGGTTGGCAGCGATCGATAAGTTTCTTGTTTTGTTGCAATAAACTTGTCAATTGATGGGTTAGTTCAGAATTATCGTTGTGAATCCCGTTTTTCCCATCGTGATACGAAGCATCGTCGTTTTGATTTGGACTGAAAGTAGTAGCCGTAACGGGCTTTCTGTCAGTGTTAGCCCTGGATGGAAATTTTGGATTCCAGGCATCCATAATCATTCCGTTAGCCAACACAGCCTCTATGTGTCGGAGGTGATCTCGCGTGGATCCATAACGTAGAGAACGAGAACCCGCTGCATTGATGGCTACCATGCTTCCAATGGTCGTGCAGTCTGCACCGGCAGGGTCAGGTGCGAATTGCCTGCCGAAACGGTGAAGGTAACTGTTAAGCTGTTCACACACCACACCGGGTTGTACTCGTACCCAGTCATCCGAAACGGAAATGATGCGTCTCATGTAGCGTGAAAAATCGAGAATCAGGCCGTCCCCGAGGGATTCTCCTGCCATCCCAGTTCCTGAACCACGTGGGATGATGGGAATTTGCTGTTGTTGGGCGTATTGAACGACGGTTATGACATCCTGGCGGTTTCGGGGAAGTACGACTCCCAAGGGCTGGATTTGGAAGAGGCTGCTGTCATTCGCATAAAGGGCCAAGGTAAGCGGATCAAAAAGCACGTCACCCTGAACTAATCCCTGCAGATCTTCCTGAATGCGTTGTTGCTGATCGTCCAAGTCAGGGCCTCATAAAACCTCTGTATCAGTTTGTCGAGCGGGAACGACCTTAATCCTGTAGCTGTGTAATATGTGTGGTGCGGTTGGCAGCGGAGGAGGCAGTCCCTGAGGGGAGGGATATTATTGCTGATCAGGAGATCATAGCCGGTTCCAGCCCCTTCGGGTATCTTTTCGTGTGCTTTCTTGAATTATATTGTTCTTTACAACCCCAAGTTTTGGTCTTTCCACGGTTGTCCCTAATCGACCGCCTTTGAGTAAGTGTGGAGAGATTACTGGAAAACCCATGGAGGAAATAATATCCTGTTGCCTTTGTACGAACATTTGGTCCGTGATCGTTCTTGTTCATTTCCAAGTAACCAAGTTTTATTTTGTTGAGGAGTATCGGTCATGCCTCCCAGGCTGAATCGTGTAAAAGAAAAACTGTCTTCCGGACAAACTGCGATGATTGTAGGTGGGACGGATGATGCCGATCATATTGACCAATTATGCCAAATCGGGTTTGACGGGATATGGTTGGAAGGAGAACACGGCCCGGTTGATTTTAAAGATATTGGCAATCTGACACGTGCATGCGACTTGTGGGGCGCAACATCGATTGTTCGTGTCAATCAAAATGAACAAGGACTTATCTATCGAACGCTGGATCGAGGTGCACAGGGTATTGTGGTGCCTCATGTGAATACGAAAGAGGAAGCAGAGAATGTCGTTGCAGGCGGTAAATTTCCACCAGCCGGTTTAAGGGGAATGTTTACCAGTCGTCAAGGTTTTGGAGTGGAAGACTACTTTGTTACCGCAAATGATCAGACGCTGCTGGTAATTTTGATTGAAGATATTATTGCCGTACAGAATCTGGATGCGATCCTGACGGTCGATAATATTGATGTGTTTTTTGTGGCACCGGCTGATCTGGCCGCCTCGATGGGACACATAGGGGAGCTTCAGCATCCTGAAGTCATTGAGACAATTGACGGTGCCTTAAAGAAGATTATAGAGTACGGACGCACAGCCGGTACGCTGGTCAATAATTCGAACGTTGAGAAATTTGCGAGTGCAGGGGTACGTATGCTATATACGGTGCAGTGGCCTTGGATTGAAGCCGGTGCGAAAGAATTTCGTTCTCAGGTCGAAAAGGGAACACGAAGTCGGAAGTGATACGGGATTATTGAAAATTCGGAAGAGAAAGGTCCTGCTTTTAGATTCGGCTGGTAGTGAAGCCGGGGACGGCCTGGTCAGTTCGGAGTTTTCCCGTGCATGTTTGGAAGAGTACGATAGAACCATGGATAATCACAACTTGGAACAAATCAAATAGAGGGTCTCAGAACCTTGAAACCGATTGATTACGCGGCACCTCAGACGTTACAGGATGCGATTGCTCTGCTAGCGGAAAGCAGTGGAAAATCACAGGTGCTTGCCGGTGGTACAGATGTCATTGTTCAGTTTAGGGAAGGGCGTAAGGCCCTTGACACACTGATAGATATCAAGAGAATTCCGGATTTGAATGTGATGGAGTTTGATTCCGACAAAGGTCTTACGCTGGGTGCAGGGGTCCCCTGTTGTGTGGTCTGTGAAAATCCAGAGATCAAAGCTCGATATCCGGGCCTGGTAGATGCGGCTTCGTTGGTGGGCGGGACGGCGATTCAGAGTCGCGCGACGATCGGCGGAAATGTATGCAACGCCTCACCCGCAGCAGATACTATTCCCGCGCTTATCGTACATAGAGCGATTTGCAATATTCAGGGACCCAACGGTGATCGAGAAGTCCCAATTGAGTCTTTTTGTACGGCTCCGGGGAAAAATGTGCTGGGAGAGGGAGAACTCCTTGTGTCTTTTTCATTGCCTGTTCCCGTTGCCAGAACCTCTGCACATTATTTGCGTTTCATCCCGAGGAATGAAATGGATATTGCCGTGGTTGGGGCGGCAGCAAGTGTGACCGTGGATGGTTCGAAAAAACGTTTTCTTTCCGGTAGTGTATCCCTAGGGGCCGTTGCTCCGACACCATTGCTTGTGGAGGAAGCGGCTTCTATTTTAACCGATTCTGAAATTTCAGATGAAACTGTTGAGAAAGTGTGTTTAGCAGCGCAGGCAGCGGCAGCTCCTATCAGTGACATGCGTGGTACTGCTCGTCAGAGAAAACACCTTTCAGGAGTGCTGACCCGCCGTGCCATTCAAAAAGCGATCGCACGTATTGAATGATAAAAGAACAACGGATTTCAGTTTTGAAGAATGATTGAGGCTAGATTTATGAGTATCACAAGGGCGTCGCGTAAACTACATGTGGTGACACAGTTAAATGGTCAGGAGACAGAGTTTCTTTGCGCTCCTCATGAGAGTCTTCTGGAGGTTTTACGAGACGAACTGCATCTTACAGGTACCAAGGAGGGGTGTAACAATGGAAATTGCGGAGCGTGTAGTGTTATTCTGAACGGTCGACTGGTCAATGCGTGTCTTGTGATGGCTGCGGAAGTAGAGGGCGCAGAGATTACCACTATTGAAGGTCTCGCTCCGACCGATCCAGACACATTGTCTCTAGACCGTCTGCATCCGCTTCAACAGAAGTTTCTTGAGCATGCAGCGCTGCAGTGTGGTGTTTGTACACCTGGGTTTTTAGTTGCAAGCAAAGCCCTTCTGGACCGCAATCCGAACCCTACGGAACAAGAAATCCGGTTATGGTTAGCAGGGAATTTATGCCGTTGCACGGGGTACGATAAGATTGTCCGAGCGATTCTCGACACGGTAAAAACGGGTCATCAAAATTAATATTCATAGTAATTCTCAAGATGGAACAATGAGCATGTCTTCTGATAGAGATTATCAAGTAATCGGATCTCGACCGATTCGTCATGATGGTGTTGATAAAGTGAC
>CAXEIY010000223.1:0-51844 GCA_963996245.1 uncultured Planctomycetia bacterium
GGCATATTCATACTTTTCATCAGCTCTCTCCTCCATCCTCTTTCAACAAATAGGGCACAAATGTATACTACCAAAAGGAATCGCTGCTACGGATTACCAGCCAGGTGTAGCCATGTTTTTCCATGAATATTTGTGTAATCAGGATAAAATTGTCACTCTTTATGACACCATTGCAGACCTAATATCGACCCGCCACCTAATTACCTATACTATATATCTTACCTGACTTATTGAATTGCGGTCGAGAAAATCATGATTTGATACCATTTTCATCAAGAAATAGGCTATTGAAATTTCGATAACAACTCAGTCACCACTAGAAAAAAGTGGAATAACACGCTCACGGGCTGATTTAAATCGTATAAAAATCAGTAGTTACGACGTGAAGTGAGACCAACGCCACTTTCAAAGCTGATTAAATTTAGCTTACAAAATGCGAAAACACGACAATTACCAGGAAATTGAACTCCGACTGAACCCCGGTAAAGCCCCGCTCTACCAGCGACTGGCAGAAGCGATACGGGACCGTGTGGCCACTGGACTACTGAGTCCAGGAAATCGCCTGCCACCGATTCGACGATTGGCACTCCAGCTGAATATTCATACCAATACGGTGGCACGTGCCTATTCCGAACTGGAAAGAGAAGGCGTACTGACTACCCGCCGTGGCGGCGGAACAACCGTATCGATTAATTCTGAGGATCCTTTGCTTTCCGCTCTGCGTACCGAGAGACTGCGATCCATCATTAGTAAAGCTGCACTCGAAGCCCTGAGTTTGGGTTATGAACCTGCCCAGATTGAGAAGGCGATGTCCCATCATCTTGCAACCTACCTGAAATCCCCGGCAGAACCGACAGCTCCAGAACCCCTTGTTATTTCCGGAAGCGATGATCCCGCGCTTGGTTTACTCGTCAACCGACTCAGCCGCATGTCTGATCAACCCAGCCCCATACTTTCTGTCCACGCGGGCAGCATGGGAGGACTTCTAGCCGTCGCGAGAGGAGAAGCACATATGGCTGGCATTCACCTCTGGGATGCTGAACAGCGCACCTATAATACACCTTTCGTTAAACGGATGTTTCCAGACCGTTCCATGGTTCTTGTCAATCTCGCACATCGTGAGCTCGGTCTCATGATTCACCAACGCAGTGAAGAGTCGATTGACGGACTCAAAAGCCTGATTGAACAAGATCTTGTACTCGTCAATCGACAATCGGGATCCGGAACACGTCTTATCCTTGATTACGAACTGAAACAGCGCAACATCACACCATCACAGATCAAAGGCTATGACCACGAGGTGAACGACCATTTTTCAGTAGCTGAGTGCGTTGCCAATCGCGATGCGGATATCGGTATAGGAACACTCACAGCGGCACGCGCCCTGGGATTAAAATTTATTCCGATCCGACATGAACGTTATGATCTTGTCATTCCTTACGAATGGTATCGTTCCGAATTGCTGACATCGTTTCTTACCATTCTTCACAGTGACCAATACCGGGACGCCATCAATCATCTGGGCGGTTACGATACCTCACAAACCGGAGACGTCGTAGCAAGACTCTTCCCGGTACAGCAACCCAAAACCCTTACTTCCTGAGAATTCTCACACAGTATCTGGTTGCCATCCTCCCCTGTTCTGATTTACCAGAGATCCCGATCATGAAAAATGATCTGAATATCCACCCTAAAGAACTGGAACTCTACCATCAGACCGGATTCCTGATCCAACGTCATTTCCTTGACGCCGAAGCCACCGCACTGCTTCAGCAAATCAGCAAATCCGATCCCGATCTAATCGCGCAGGCCCAGATTAGAAAAGACCACAAAGGTTCTCTTGCCCGTCTTTCAGTAAGAAACACCCTGAATCAGGATATCTACAGTGCAATATCCCGGAGCAGGAGCATGGTAAACACTATGGAAATACTTCTGGGCGGAGAAGTCTATCATTACCACCACAAGATGATTATTAAACAGCCCCGTGATGGAGGTGCGTGGGAGTGGCATCAGGACTACGGATACTGGTACCACAATGGATGTCTGTTTCCCCTGCTTGCCAGCTGCATGATTGCTGTGGACACTGCAACTTCAAAGAACGGATGCCTTCAAATACTGAAAGGTTCGCACGTCATGGGACGTCTTGACCACGAGGGTCTCGGTGATCAAATGGGCGTGGCACTCGAACGTATGAAGGTGATCGAACAACATTTTGAAAGGATCGATTGCCATCTGAATCCAGGTGACGCTCTTTTCTTTCACTGCAATGTCCTTCATCGGTCCGGCGTCAACCAAAGCAATCAGCCACGATGGGCGCTTATCTGTTGCTACAATGCGGCAAGAAATAACCCTTACAAAAGTTCTCGGCACCCTCAATATAGCCCTCTTGATCCGTGGCCCGATGAACGGATTAAGGAAATAGGACAGCTACAAAACAAGGCACTCAACAACCAAGACTGAATCGTGACCTCTTGCCCCTTCTGAAAATCATCGCATTTAGAGATATCCCGGATTCCGTTATCCGATGCATGCCCATTCCAAAGGTACCAGGGGCCAGTCAGAGTACCTCCCATACAACCTCACAACCTGAATAACAGCCAGCGGATCGTTTTGCTTCTATCCGTCGGAACGCATCTCATCTGTCTTATCCGACTAACTTTTCCTTTTATTTCCGGAATATTGTAGAGACAATGCAACCCGATCGTCCTTACTATCCCGCAATTTTCTCCTTCCATCGTCAAGACTTTGCATGGCACACGAAAATAATCGAGATGCCTGGGATCAATATGCCCGGAAACAGCATCCCTTTGCCCGACCCGCACGTAATGACCAGTTTCAGGATCCTCTCGCCACGCTCGACACCCGAGGGTGGTACGGCGGCTCCCTTAAAAATAAACGCGTTCTCTGCCTGGCTGCTGGCGGAGGCAAACACAGTGCCTTGTTTGCAACGGCAGGTGCGGAAGTCACGGTGGTTGACATCAGCGCCGACATGCTCGCCATCGACCGTCAGATTGCCTCTGAACGTGGACTGAACATACGTACTATTACCGCATCCATGGATGATCTCTCTTCGCTTCCGGACTCCTGTTTCGACATTGTCGAACAGCCGGTGAGCACCTGTTACGTGCCAGAGGTATTACCGGTCTACCGCGAGGTGGCACGTGTATTAGTTCACCGGGGAATCTATGTCAGTCAGCACAAACAACCTGGCAGTCTTCAGGGAGACAGCGTACCGTCAGCACAAGGATATGAACTCATCGAACCCTACTACCGCAATCATCCCCTGCCGGCTGTTACCGGAACCTGGTATCGAGAATCCGAAACGACCGAATACCTGCACCGCTGGGAACAGCTCATTGGTTGTATGTGTCAATCTGGATTTATCATCGAAGATTTTTACGAACCTCGTCATGCGGATGATCAGGCTGAATTCGGAAGTTTTCGACATCGTGCAACCTATCTTCCACCCTATGTGCGAATCAAAGCAAGAATATTGAAAAGTCGTGGACCAACCAGCCAAACCCCTGAACTTTGGACTCCCTAAACCCTTTTTCCCAACAACGAACCTGCAATACCGACCGAATCGATCCTGGTCAACGATCCTGGTCGGACCGCCAGTAGATGCCACCATAAAACAAAAGGACGATTACTAATCCAAACAGAATCGCTCCCGGACTATAACGTACCTCGCCGACAGCGATATCAACCGTAACGATGGATTGAAGAACTTCGGGAAGGCGAGTGGAATCTTCTATGACAAAGGCATATAGAACCGTCACTCCGTTATGAACTAGATGATAGGCCATACACGGCCACAAGCTTCTCGCTTGAACAGCAATCGTTCCGATGACCAGCCCTACAAAAAAGGCAGAAATTGACTGCTGCAGAATCCCATGTGTCACGCCGAAGAAAAAACTCGACAGAAAAACAGCCCCCCCTCTGCTGAAATCCCGCTGAAGTCCAGTAAGAATGTATCCTCGAAAAGCGAGCTCTTCGCAAATAGCGGGTGTTACCGCTATCATGAGGAAAACATAAAAAAAATCAGCATCTCCAAGAGTTCCAAATGCTTGTTCAACCATCGTTTTCACGCCACTGTGTACCGGATACAGCCATTCTATGACTCGGGAGATATAAACCGCTACCGGATGGAAAACAAGCGCCAGGGCAGAAGCAGAAACCACCCACCCTGTCCGAAACTCACCAAGACGCAGGGCACCCCGCAAATCACGTGCTGTCAGCCAGGCCAGAACAACACATGGCAAAGCAATCGTCAAAATCTGACTTGCAATATTAAGCAACGCCAACGCTTCCGGAGTATCCGGGTGGATACCAAAGTTCCCAGCAGCCAACCGGAAGGTCATAATGAATACGGCTGCAAAAACCGCCGCAGCGCTTCCATGAAGCACCTTTCGGTTCTTGACACCATGCTTCAATAAAAGAACCAGATTCCACCGTTCACTTTCACGGAAAAGGACCGCCTCATTGCGAAACTGCGCCACGGCCCAGCGAACGGACAGAACAATACAGGAAAAGGTAACCAACAAAACGGGAATAATATATCGAAACGCCAGGTGATACTCCGATTTCAGGATCGCTTCCAGAACAAGCATCATGCCGGTAACCGGAATAAGGCTGGTACCCAAATCCAGTTCCGTTCCAGGCATCATGCCCACAACCATCAATGGCAGGGATGCCATCATCATGGGAACCATGTAGTACTGCCCTTCCTTCGTACTGCGGGCAAAGGTTGCAACAGCCAGTGATACGGCACTGAAAAAAGCCGCCATGGGAATCAGTATGGGCAACGTCGCAACCAGGGCCATCATTGGGGGTAGACCAAATTGCATGACCTCGCCCCCCAGGCCATTCCCTTGAGATCCGATAAAAGCAGCGGTCATACCCAGTCCCAGCAAATTGATCACCGACGATGTCATACTGAATGACATGACCGTCATCAACTTGGCAACCACAATCTCATTTCTTGACGCCGGACTGCTGAGCAGCGTTTCCAGCGTCCCCCTTTCTTTTTCGCCGGCACAAACATCGACTGCCGGATGAAACGCCCCTACCAGTGCCATTATCAACATCATGTAAGGAACAACGCTCGATAGAAACTCAACACGCTTCTGTTCCTGAATAGCAACATCTTTCGACTCGATCTGTACAGGATCCTTAAGAAACTGAGGGAGTCGAGCACTTTCGAACAATCTTTCCACCAGAACGGTTTGCCACGATTCCAGTATCCGTGTCACGCGTCCCCGGGTCAGTGACGAACGTTCCCGGGTTGAATCGGAATAAACAATCGGACAAGGCAATTCCGTGATTTCCAGAAACTCACGATCCTCACCAGATTGACGCAATCTCTCGGCAAGATTCAAAAACTGTGTCGCAAACCCCTCGGGAAATACAATCACCAAGTCATACAATTCATCATGAATTACCTGTTGAATCAGGCCTTCGTCAATCTTCGCGCCTGAAAAAACGGATGCATCGTCGATTTGAATCCCTATCAATTTGGACAAGGTTTCTCCTGCATGAGCTTCACTGAAGAGATTACCCATGATCAGGACTGGTTCGGGCGGAAGATTTTCCAGTCCGATTACCAGAACTTCGGATCGATGTTCTTTCACAAACTGGGAGACCATCATGAATGCCATTCCAATCAGCGGATACATCATCAGTGGCATCAGAAAGACCGCCAACAAGGTGCGGCGGTCGCGAAACTGATCCGTCATTTCGCGAATATAAATCCACTTTATATTTGGCCACTGCATCATCCGGCCCCTTCAACGGTCACCTGACTGTTTCCATCAGATATTCCGTCTAATGAACTGACTGTCTGGAAAAACAGCTCTTCCAAGTCTTCCTGGCCGGATTCCATACGAAGGGATTCCAGAGACCCCTCGGTGATGATTCTTCCTTTATTCAAAATGGCAATGTGATCACAAAGATATTCTGCTTCACGCATATGATGCGTCGAAAAGATGACACATTTGCCTTCATCTCTCAATTCCCTTATGACTTTCAGAAGTGAACGTGCGGCAAGAACATCCAGTCCAACTGTAGCTTCATCGAAAATAAGGACTGGCGGATCGTGAATAATGGCACGGGCAATCGAAACCTTCTGCTTCATTCCCGTTGACATCTTACTGCCAAGCACATTCTTAAAGTCGTCAATCTGCAACCAGTCAAAAATCAATTCCATCCGGGACTTCAAGGTCGCTTCATCCATCGCGTGCAGCCGTCCGAAAAAGGCAACCATCTCTTTACCGGACATCCGTTCATACCCAACCAGATTGTTGGACACAAAACCGATCTGCCGACGCACGCTCTCGGGAGATTCAACAACGTCATACCCACCTATTCGAGCGGTTCCCGCCGTTGGCGCAAGAATGGTACTCAGAATACGTAAAACCGTAGTCTTTCCAGCGCCGTTCAAACCAAGTAAACCGAAAATCTGCCCTGGATCAGCACGAAAAGAAAGATCCTCAATCGCGACAACCGAGCCCTTGCGCAGATCAGGATACTCTTTTCGCAATTGACGCACTTCGATCATTGCACGAACCTCTGCTACCTCATCCACTGAAGATCGACACGGTCAGTCCATTCACAAGGCACCTTTCCCCATTGCTCCAACCACGGATTGACCCCATAGTGCCATGAGCGCAACCACCGCTCTTTCATACCACCGATACAATAAATCATCCGCCTGAATGGTGCAGTGCCATGGTTTTCGGATGTTCGCTAACAGCATAAGACGATTTGAAAAATTACGCAATGAATGCACACTTACAGCAGACACGTCAACTGGTTATTACCCTGTAAAATGGATTGATGGAAAGGACCATCCGCCAGCTCCCCGACAACCTCGCCTGTAAATAACCGCCTCACCCCTATTTGTATTGTATGGTTACGAGTTAACCGTCTACAATGATTGCTGTTTCTGCAAACATTTCATGTTTTCCAGTTTAGCAACGGGGAGTCAGCTAATGTTCAAGGGACCGTGCTCTGGCCCAATGGCAAGAAGAGACCTGCTGAAGGTGGGTACACTGGCCTTGGGTGGCTTGAGTCTCCCGGAATTACTGGCCGCTCGGTCCAAGTCGCCATCAACCCGTAACCACGATAATTCCGTGATTCTGTTCTGGTGCTACGGGGGCATGTCTCAACTGGAAACGTATGACCTTAAACCCGACGCGCCCACGGAGTTTCGAAGTGTTTACAAGCCCATCTCATCTTCGATTCCAGGGATGGATTTCTGTGAACTCTTTCCACAACAAGCGAAACTGGCTGACAAGATTTCGATCATACGTTCCATGCATCACCGAATGAACAGCCACAGTGATGGCCACATACATGGCCTGACCGGAAAACCGCCGGTTCAAGCCGACCCTACGTCGAACCAAAAAAGCGAACATCCTGATTTCGGGATGATCGCAAGTAAATTACTTGGCAGACATCCGCGTGCCCTGCCGCGATTTGTCAGTATCCCATCACCGGTCAACTACACGCGGGTAAACTATCTGGGAGTCGAACATCAATCCTTCCCCGTGGGTGACCCCTCCGCAAACAACTATTCCCCCCCACACCTGACTCTGCAGGCAGGACTTCGAGGGGATGGCTTACTTGAGCGACAACAACTTCTCGCGCAGTTTGATCGTTTGCGCAGCAATTTGGATCTACACGGCACCATGGATGGAACGGATACATTTCGTCAATCAGCCTTTGACATGTTGACCCATCCGGCCATCGCCAAAGCCTTTGACATTTCAAAGGAGTCAGACGACTTACGTAACCGGTACGGTCGTCATCGATGGGGCCAGGGCCTGCTGCTGGCTCGACGTCTCGCTGAAGCGGGATCGAGTGTAATATCTGTCGCCGCAGGCGCAGCCAAAGATGGCTGGGAATATACCAACTGGGACGATCACCCCGGAAATAATGGGCGTGAAGGTCACTTTGCACGGTTTCTAAAAACTCGCCTCCCCTATATGGATGAAGCCCTCAGCGCTCTGATCGAAGATATTCATACCAGAGGCTTGGATCAAAAGATCATGGTTGTCGTACTCAGCGAATTTGGTCGCACTCCCATGATACGCGTTGGGCCGCCCAATGGGTCTACCGGCAGGGATCACTGGCCCCAGGCATATAGTGCTATGGTGTCTGGTGGAGGACTCAAAATGGGCCAGGTTGTGGGCGCTACCAATTCCAAAAGCGAGTACCCAACCCAAAGCCCTCACACGCCGGGAGACCTGCTCGCTACCATTTACCGTCATCTGGGCATTGATACGTTACACGAATTCGATGACTTTGCGGGAAGACCCATTCCCATCCTTCCCGAAGGGGAACCTATCGGCAGCCTGATCTGAGATTCCGCGTCTTCACAGAAATACCTGGTACGGTTGCGCAAAACCTTCGGAGTTGATAAATGACCGGACCAAGGTCGGTCATGAACATCCAATCGGTTCAGGCCCCGGTCATCTGAGCAAAAACATCGGGACTAATCTTGCGAACCTTTTCCATTAATCGGTCCTTTTCCTGCTTATCGGTCGTCTTTTCTATCCGCCCACGCAACTGTTTCACTTTTGCGCGCCTCAGTCTTCGTCTCTTAAGATTTTTTTTTCGTTCACAAATGCTCATCCTCGGAACTCCTCCCTCTCATCCTTAACCTTACTTACTTTTATTACCTTCCGCGGTTGTGACACGCTCAGGCGTAAAAAAGCTCGCTCGTATCAGGTGCGTCACATCCAGCGGATATTATACGCTCATACGGCTAACATGTATTCCCCTTTTATCTCAGAAAGGCAGCAAAAATCGAACCGACCATGGGTAGTACTGATTGCACGCTCGATCCATTGATTTTAAGGCATGATTTGCGGACAATATCAATCAAGGGATCACGCATTCTGATTTCGAACAATTGGCCCCTCTGAGGTTTTGGAATAATCATGAAACCCGTAAACCGGTTCATCTTGCGATGCCTTCCTCTGATCATCGCCTGCCAGATCAGTGTCGAGCCTTTGTCAGGCGGTATGTTCTCCAGCCGATCGTTCGATAAAATAATTATTTTCCCAGAGCAAGTTGACCTGAACGGTTCACAATCACAACAACAATTTCTGGTAACCGGCATTGATTCAGCTGGAAACGAAATAGACCTCACTCATCTTGCAGAATGGACAGCCTCACAACCGGACATCGTTAACCTTGATCAAGGTGGCGTCGCTTCCCCCAAGGGAAACGGATCGACTGACATTACCGCCCGATGGAAGGGCCTCACTGCAACGGCAGTTGTTTCAGTCAGTCATCATACACAGCCGGTGCCCCTGAATTTCACCAATGATCTGGTCCCGATTTTCACTCGCAACGGTTGTAATTCGGGGGGGTGCCACGGAAAAGCAAGTGGACAAAATGGTTTCAAACTGTCTCTCCTGGGATTCGAACCTCTGTTTGACTACGATGCCATCGTGAAGCAGCTCCGTGGCCGCAGGGTATTCCCAGCCGACCCTGACCGAAGTCTTATCCTGCAGAAGGCGTCCGGACAACTGCCACACGGTGGTGGAAAACGCCTGAATCCGAAAAGTCAGGAATACCAGCTAATCCGTGATTGGATTGCTGAGGGTATGCCATACGGTAGCCCGAACGACGCACAGGTAAGCTCTATCAGCATATGGCCAACCCACCGACTCATGACAGAAAAAAACACCCAACAACTTGCCGTCACTGCAAAATACAGTGATGGCACACACCGAGATGTCACTCGCTTAACGGAGTTTTACTCTAACAATCCGGAAGCAGCCAACGTCAGTGAGCATGGTGTTGTTTCCACGCTTAATGTCCCCGGCGAAACCGCGATTATTGCCCGTTACCAGAATCAGGTAGAAGTTTTCAGAGCGATAATGCCGGTTCGCGAAGGATTGGGACATCTATGGAAATTCCCACAGAACAACTTTATTGACCAACACACTTCAGCCAAATGGCAACAGCTCGGGCTTGTCCCTTCAAACCTGTGTACCGATCAGGAATTTATTCGCCGATTATCCCTCGACATATGTGGAAGCCTGCCAACTGCAAGCGAAGTCCGGCGTTTCTTGCAAAACCCAGATCCTGACAAACGTAATGCCCTCATTGATCAACTTCTGTCCCATAACCGTTACGCCGACTACTTTTCACTGATCTGGGCTGACATCCTTCATAATCGCCGTCAACGCGTTGAACACTATCGCTATGGAACCTACCGATTTCACGCGTGGCTGCGTCAACAATTTTTGCATAATCGCCGATACGATGACCTGGTTCGGGATATCCTGGGAGCACAAGGTGATATTCAAACTCACCCTCCAGTCGTTTTCCACCGTCTGATTCGAAATACCGACCAATACGTCGAACACACCTCGCAATTATTTCTCGGAGTACAGATGTCCTGTGCCCAATGCCATCACCATCCTTTCGAACGCTGGAGTCAGGACGATTACTGGGGACTGGCGGCTTTCTTTTCTCGGGTAGGCCGTAAAGATCCTGAAAAAATATTTGATTTTCCACCCAAGAATGAGTGGATCTTTTCCAAAACGGAAGGTGAAATTCGACATCCACGTACAGGAAAAGTCGTACTACCCAAACCACTTGACGGGAAATCACTCCAGATTCATGCTCCTGAAGATCCACGCCATGTCCTGGTAGACTGGATGACTGCTCCTGACAATCCTTTTTTTGCTCGAGCACTGGTAAACCGCTACTGGGCACACTTTTTATCCATTGGAGTCGTCCACCCGGAAGATGATTTACGTGTCAGTAATCCACCCTCCAATTCAGAATTGCTTGATGCCCTAGCCTCCCATTTCATCCAAAGCGGGTTCGACCTTAAAGACTTGGTTCGTACGATCACCCAAAGTCGTACCTATCAGCTGTCGAGTGTCCCTAATCGTTTTAACCAATCTGATCAGCTTAATTACAGTCGATTCTATCCCAAACGACTTCAAGCCGAAGTGCTCCTGGACGCGATCAGCCAAGTCACCAATGTCCCGAGCGAGTTTGATGGCGGTACCACCTTTGGTATTTATGGTAGACGTCAGGCTGGTTCTTTCCCTGAAGGGATGCGAGCTGTTCAGCTGCCGGACGAATCGGTCCCCTCTTACTTTCTTGACATCTTTGGAAGACCTGCACGCAGTACAGCATGCCAGTGTGAACGGGTAGATCAACCGTCTCTTGCCCAAAGCCTCACTCTGATGAATTCAGACGATATCCAGCAAAAAATTAGACACCGCGATGGTCGCGCCGCACAATTCGCGAAGGATCCCCGTCCGGATTCAGTCAAACTCGAAGACCTTTTTCTATGGGCTCACGCTCGAAGCCCTCTTGAAACAGAAAGGGCATTCTTTCTTGAGTATCTCGGAGAACATCAGAATCGAAAACAGGATGCCTATGCAAATATACTCTGGAGTCTCATTAATTCAGAAGAATTTCAGCTGAACTATTGATACTTTCTTTGGAACATGCTGTCGGAATCATCTGGATAGTCGCAGTTCACACTGAGTATGGTGTATCCTTTTCTTTAATTGCCTGCATATTGTTACGGAGCTAGATCCATGTCCAAGGTGTTGATCGTAATCGGAGACGCTGCTGAAGTGACAGATACACTCTATCCTTATTTCCGCGTTCAGGAAGATGGGTTTGAAGCCGTTGTCGCGGCACCCGAAAAACGCACCTATCACTTAGTGATGCACGACACCCACCCAGACTGGGACATCACGATCGAATCTCCTGGGTACCACATGGACGCCGACATCGCTTTTCGAGATGTAGTGGCTGAAGAATACTCCGGTATTTTTATTTCAGGAGGACGTGCACCTGAATATTTGCGCTACGACGAAGACCTTCTTCAGATTGTGCGTCACTTTTTCAAGGAAAACAAACCCGTCGCCTCCGTCTGTCACGGAATCGAGATTATTGCAACTGCAGATGTTATCCGCGACAGGAAGCTAACGACCGTCGCGAAATGTCGTTTCGATGCCCAGGTATGTGGCGGCGTGTTCGTAGATGAACCGGTGGTCGTGTCCGGAAATCTGGTTACTGCCCGAACCTGGCATGACAACGCACCCTTCATGCGGGAATTTATGAAACTCCTAAATACGGGCTGATCCTTCTCAAATCTCGAACACCCGTTAATAACATTGTCTACAAAATCGGCTCTCTGTCAGGGAACAAATCGATACTGACCTCCGCTCTGTTCCGCCAGCGCTTTTAGGACAGGCTCTCCAATCGCATCAGCAAAGCCTATTGTATGAATGGCTACATGCTCTGTGTTTCCAGAACGCACCCAGGGAATAATTCCTGAGTCGAACTTGCCATCAGACAATAAAAATATCACATCAGGGTTCATGTTCAGAGCAAACTTCAACGATGGCCCCGGTACCGTAGCACCATAGGGGGAGACATCACGGATCCAACCGATTGCCTTATTCAGATTGCGTTGGGTCGCTGGCACCCATTTCTGCGTTGGCAACGGATAGGTCTGATGATTGTAGAAAAACACGAAAAACTCTTGAGTCGACTGAAGTCGCTGTAACGAACGAATCAATTCCCGACGAACCCGACGAAATCTCGCACCTTCCATACTCTGAGAGGCATCGACGATATAGACAACCCGATCGCCTTTTGCCGTAACACCAAAAAAGCCCGATGTCCCGGAATGATCGATTTCCAGCCCTAAATAGGACGTCTCTGCAATCGTTCCGATTGAACGCATCTCCAGACTTTCTTGATTCATTCTCGATATGGGTTGTGGACTGGTGTCAGAAAACCGTCCTCTGGACGAAGAGCGAAATTCCAATTTCGTGTCCACCACTGTTTCAAACGGGGAGAAAGTAAGGGACTCCGAAGCCGTCGAAATACGGGTGTCCAATTCGAGAAATCCTGACAGACGCGATGAAGACGGAACCACCCACAGGGTCAAAACCGTCAGAAACGAGCCATGCAGGAACATGGAGATTAACCACCCCAGACCACGGCGTTTCCGTACGGATGACATCAAAACGTCACTGCCTTTCTACTGGACTTTATTACACTCTAATTGACGGAGAACGTAATTTAAAACATGCATCTCGTTACCCGCCAAGTCAATTAAAATCTCTCTTTTGCCAGACACGTCCCCTTTTCCCATAATACTTACGGTAATTGTGTTTCGAATCTAAAATTGACCTTGTTCATTACAAGACTGGAACGTTACAGTGTCTTTTTGGATGAAAATGTAAAAGACGCTGCGATGTTCCTATGAACGGGAAGAAGAACCTCTATTTGCGTGCCTGGGGTGAGGAGCCTCCACCATGAAAGACAGCATTCACCCTAAATACGTTGACGCCCAGGTAACCTGTGGTTGTGGTAACACCTTTACAACACGAAGCACCCAGGAAACTCTCAAAGTAGAGATCTGCTCCAACTGCCATCCGTTCTACACTGGAACCATGAAGTTTGTCGACTCCGCCGGACGTATCGAAAAATTTCAGAAAAAATATGGATGGGGCAAGAAGAAAGACACCTAGACAATTTTCACGCAGATGCTTTTCCGGTTTAACTGACACTTTTGGTTTTCCCGTCTTTGCTGATCTTGATCAGATGTCCCTTTCTCACGCGTTGACTGTACCATTCTGGCTCCTTTTCTTCTTTGCTGTTAGCCGCTCTCCTTATCCGCTATGCTTTCCTCCATCAATCGATGGAGACTCCTTCAGGGGGGTACGCGCAAAGGCACAATCCAATCCAGACAGGTTCTAGTACGATGATTGATCGACTGGAAAAAATTCTTAATCGGTACAACGATATCGAACAGCAAATGCTGGACCCGGAAATTGCTTCGGATCCAGT
Organism: uncultured Planctomycetia bacterium; assembly: GCA_963996245.1. Classification (GTDB taxonomy): domain Bacteria; phylum Planctomycetota; class Planctomycetia; order CAXEIY01; family CAXEIY01; genus CAXEIY01. Next base: position 13,849 of record CAXEIY010000223.1, read on the forward strand.
ACGATATGGACAATTGGCACGTGAACGCGGCCAGTTGGAACGTCTAGCCCTTAAATATCGAGAACTCAAGACACTCGACATTCAATTAGCTGACGCGAAAAATATCCTGAAGGAAGAGACGGATCCGGAACTCCAATCACTCGCTCAATCTGAAATTGACCAACTCGAACCCGAACGTCCTTCCATTGTTGAAACACTTGAAGAATTAATTCTCGATAGCAGTGAACCTGACTATGCCAGCCTGATCATGGAAATCCGAGCGGGTACAGGAGGAGATGAAGCTGCTTTGTTTGCCCGGGAACTCTTCGAAATGTACTCTCATCTTTCGGGTCAAAAAGGGTGGAAAATAGAGGTGATGGAGTCCAGCACTACCGAACTGGGTGGATTCAAAGAAATCATTGCCAGTATTTCAGGATCTGGAGCCTATCGGGTGCTGAAGTTTGAAAGTGGCGGTCATCGTGTGCAAAGAATACCGGAAACAGAAACCAAAGGCCGACGACACACGTCGATGGCAACCGTTGCAGTCCTTCCGGAACCTACGGAAGTAGATATACAGATTGCCAACGATGACCTGAGAATTGACACCTATCGATCCAGCGGTCCCGGTGGTCAACATGTCAATAAAACTTCAAGTGCGATACGGATCACGCATCTCCCAACCAACATCGTCGTCCAATGTCAGGATGAAAAAAGCCAACATAAAAACAAAACCAAAGCCATGCGTGTTTTAAGAAGTCGACTATTTGAGCAAAAACATGCCGAAGAGGAACTTCGTCGATCGGCACAAAGGCGCACCTTAATCGGAACCGGTGACCGCAGTCAGAGAATTCGAACTTATAATTTCCCGGAAAACCGAGTTACCGATCATCGTCTCGGACTGACTCTGTACAAACTGGATCATCTCCTGGAAGGGAATCTCGACGAACTGTTTAATGCGGCCATAGCATTTGATCGTCGTCAACGCCTTGAGCAAGGGGACGGTGTAGAGAACCTCGATACCGATTAACACAATGATGTCATCCCATGCCCCAAACTGGACCGTTGGACGGTTGCTCAACTGGACCACTTCTTATCTGGAAAAAAACATATCGAAAACGCCAAGACTCGATGCCGAAGTTTTATTAGCACATTCTCGACAATGCTCCCGCATCGAACTCTACACCGACTTTGAATCCGAAGTCGATGAAACCATTTGCACGGATTACCGAAATTTAATCCGCCGTTATCAGCAAGGTGAGCCCGTTGCTTACTTAGTTGGACACAAAGAATTCTTCTCGCTGAAACTAGAAGTAACTCCTTCTGTCCTGATTCCCCGTCCTGAAACTGAATTTGTCATATCTCAATTTCTTGAATTGAATGATTCTTCTGATCCCGCCCATATTTGCGATATGGGAACCGGTTCGGGCAATATCGCAATTGTTGTTGCCAAACAGCGCCCTCTGGCCCATATTACGGCCGTAGACATCTGTCCCGATGCCCTGGAAGTTGCACGAAGAAATACACAGCTGCACAACCTCACCCGTCGGATTCAACTTGTACAAAGCGATGGTTTCGATTGCCTGACCAGTACCTCCTGTTTTGATTTCATCCTGAGCAATCCCCCCTATGTATCCGATCAGGAATATTCTTCACTCCCCAATGAGGTTAAGAACTACGAACCGAAGCTCGCGCTTCACGGTGGCCAGAACGGAATGGCTATCATTCGAAAAATTGCAGACCAGGCGACCAAACACCTTAAAAAAGGTGGTTGCCTGATCATGGAAATGGGATCGCAACAAGAGGCGATCGTAAGCCAGTTTTTCCTGGAACACCCACGTTTCAGCTCACCTCGGATTATTGCTGACTATCAGGGTCATGCACGCGTTGTCTGCAGCCATCTGTTGGATTGAGAAGTCAGAAGAGCTTACTTGTCAGACAGAGAGTGATTGCACCAATTCTCGAAAGGTGTCGCCACGTTGCTGGAAGTTATCAAACTGATCGTAACTGGCGCTCGCCGGTGAAAGTAATACCACATCACCTGGACGTGATTTTTCCCAGGCGCGCTGCACTGCTATTTTCAACTGTCCAGCGTTGAAAAATTGTATCGAGCGATCCTCCTTTTCCATCTCAGTTTGCATGCGATTGAGCATATCCGCCATTCTTGATCCGGTTTCTCCTATGAAAACAACGTACTCAACCTTTTTCAGAATCCCTTCAACAACCGATTGCAATGGCAGTCCCTTATCGTAACCTCCAGTAATGAGTATCAATGGTGCATCAAATGATTCCATCGCAACCAAGGTTGATTCTGGTGTGGTTGCGATGGAATCATTATAAAATTTTCTACCTTTTATCTCATGCACATGTTCCAGACGGTGTGGCAAACCACGAAAGTTGCTTAGATTTTGGTAGCACTCATCGACATCCACTTTTGAAAGACGTTTCCATCGTGTGCCGTGGTGTAAATAAAAGGCCAGAAAGGTTGTCAATGCTGTCATCGCATTGCTCTGATTGTGTCTTCCTGGAACGGACAGCCCGTCCAGCCTGAAACCCAAGTTCTGCGCTGCCTTAGCTGAATGTACCCTACCCAACGCATCTCTTGGCTCTATCATTGGACGCCAATGCACAAATCCGTTGTGCAAAAATACGCCTGCTTTTCCATGATCCTCAAATCCGAAGTAATAACGCTTGGCCGACCCGATAGAATCCCATCTCGGGAAATCAGAATCCTCTGCATTAAAAACAGCAATATCTTCGACACCCTGATAACGAACAATTCCCTGTTTTGCCTGCCGATAATCCTCCATCGAACCATGGCGGTCGAGATGATTCGGAGAAAAGTTTGTCAGGACTGCTACACTGGGACTTCGTTCAATTTCAGCAAGTGTTTCCAACTGAAAACTACTAAGCTCTAAAATCACCAAATCCTCTGAGGAAATAATATCCACCTGATCCAGCAAACTGTTTCCTATATTGCCACCAAGCCAGACAACAGACCGTACATCCCTGTCATCACATGATGAATCGGTTTCAAGGTCAGCCTTTGCCCTCTCCACATACTCTGAAAACGGATGTGCCATCGTTTGGAAAACGGTTTCAAAGAGTGAATACAACATTGCCGTTGTAGTGGATTTCCCATTACTTCCCGTGACACCAACAATCGGCGCCTGACAACTCTGGAAAAACAAATTCATTTCACTGGTTATTACTACCCCCTCTGATTTTGCAATTTCCAGAAGGGGATGGTCCTTCGGCACACCGGGATTTACAACAATCAGGTCGGTGTTGAGAAAATCTTCTTTTCTATGCTCTCCGAGATGATAGGCAAAAACATCGACACCTTTGAGCGCCGTAATCGAGGCCCTCAATTGTTCTTCCGGTTTAAGATCGGTAACGGTAACCTGCGCACCCCGTTGAACCATGAAACGGACAACCGCTACACCACCACCAAAGTTACCCAATCCCATAACCGTTACACGAGTGTTCTTGAAAAGTGGTTTGTTCATAAAATCAGTTGCCTAATGAAACTAACACCCCCACCTCATGCTGGCATACGGCATATCGTTAACTGAGTATTCCTGTTTTTTACTCAGGCTATCTGCGACATGAAGATGCCAGGTGCCCATCCAACCTCTTTTCGATTCTATCTATAACCAATGGCTGTCCGTTTTCCTTCAATTCAACAACCGGACACCCTTCTTTATCCAAACGCATCGCGAGCAATCTCAACTGCGCCATGTAAAACTACGTCATCGCCGAGTGCCGCAGGCACGATTTCATAACAGCCACGCAGAGGAGGAAATACATAACGTTCTACCTCCTTTCGTAAAGGATCAAACAACAGTCTCTCACCAAGATGAGATATCCCTCCACCGATTACCACTCTCTGTGGAGCAATCAGAGTGATCATCTGTGCAATGGACACCGAAAGCACACAACAAGTATCCTCAATCAATTGCCGGCAGACTTCATCCCCGTTATCAGCACCTTCTTTGACCATTTCAGCCGTTAAACCACGCTTCGCAGCCAGACGGAAAGTAGTCAGAATTGTCGGCTCCCCCGATCGCTCAATATGATCTGCCCGCTTGGCAATCGACCACCCTGAGCAAATTGATTCCAAATTAACCCAAGATTCTCCCTGCGCGTCAAAGGATTGCTTTAACAGGGATACTGGAACTTTCATATGGCCGACTTCGCTGGCTCCCGATCCCAATCCTCGATAGATTTCCCCATCCACGATTAAACCACCACCGATTCCGGAACCAATTGTAATGTAGAATATCGGATTACAGCCTTTGCCAGCTCCAAATCTCGCTTCCGCTAGTGCAGCCGTATCCGCGTCATTATGGACAACCGCTGGAATTTCAAAATTGTCAATTAACCATTGTGAAAGAGGGAACTCTTCCCAACCGTTAACCTGATGGCTTTTCACCACGGTTAAGAGATCCTGGTGAACAGGACCCCCAAATCCGATTCCTGCTCCCACGATCTCTTCCCGATCAATACTTGCCTGTTCTAGCAGCTCTAAAACTCCCTGTTTCATCTGACGACAGATCTCCTGAGCACCTTGGTCAGAATGAGCTGCAAACCGGTGTGTCATGTCAAGTTTACCGGGCTCTTCTGACCCCAGTCCTACCTGTAATTTGGTACCACCAATTTCTATCCCGAGAAATTTTCCATACATGGTTTCAGCACCGTGATATTAGGTAGTCACTTTCCGAACTATCCACATTTCCCACTCGTGTTGATCCGAACTTTACCGATCATTCTCTTCTTGCTCAATCATGCGCTCGGATCCTATTTTTTCCAGTTCCTGAAACTTTTTGGGATCTGCCCCTGCCATAAGATACCCCCACCGAAGACGATAATAGAAAATCCGCATCCTTCTTTTTGTTTTCTCATCACCCGTCACAACAAGTAGGTCTCGATTTCCTACCAACCACTCCACGAAGGAAAAGGGCAACCATTCTACATGTACTGATCGTCGCTGCGTAACCGAACTGGTTTTATCTTCGAAAGTCAGCTGCCAAATCAATTCCGCATATTCCATTACTCTGGCCTGATCCTGCAATCGGGACAATTCGGATAACTGAGTCCGATCCTGTGTTCTCAACACTTCACCAAACGCTGATACACACCAAACTGCACGATAGGTAGTGAATATTAATCCATAGGAAATACAACATACCAAGACAGTCAATGCCAGGTTTCCTGACCATCCTCTCATCGATTTAAAACCGATATATGATTGAGTCATTCCAATACGGGGTCTCTGTTTCGAGCCTGTTTCGCATTTTTTTGAATTGATTATCTTAATCACGGTTATGTTTCTACATCCCTGCACATCCTCGAGGAAGTGTATAATCAACGGGTACAGCTGTTTTCCTGCTCGGAAGGACCGTCCTTGGCCACAAACGAAAGATCGCCCCACTCCACGCCCCCGGACAAGCAACCATCTTCTGGCCCTTCCTTATGGATGATGTTGCTTATCATCCTCTTTTCTCTCACGATTATTACAAGCACTCTGGGTGATCCCGGAATGGCCTGGGACGAAGGGATCACCATTCGAAGACAGGAAAGAATCAGGGCGTGGATTGCTGAATTGTGGCAACCAAACCAACTTCCCGATCGCCTGTCCGCATTGCGTGACAAACAGATCCTAGACACACTTCGGGACCAAAGCACATCTCCTTATAAACCTCTCTCATCTTACTGGCCGTATACCCGCGTCATCGAAGGACACCCTCCTTTCTACGGTATCGTCGGAGTTATTGGATGGGGGCTTTCTCAACACTGGCTTCCACCACTGGAAGCCCACCGCTTTGGACCAGCGCTGCTTTTCTGTATCACGGTCGGTGCCCTTTACTGGGCTACCGCAACTTTGTTTGGATCCTTTGCCGGTCTGACGACAGCCGTTTGCTGTCTGTTCTTGCCTCGACTTTTTGCACACGCTCACCTGGCCTCATATGACGCACCTGTGAGTTGTTTCTGGGCTCTTTCATGGGTTTTTTTCATTTCCGCCAGAAATCACCGCTACGCACGTTTCCTTTTCGGTGTCATGCTGGGATTGAGTATGGCCACAAAGTTTACCGGATGGTTAGCACCGCTTCCGTTTATCATATGGTGTTTATTGTATCGTGACACAAAAGGGATCCACGCCATGCTCGTAGGAATTCCCACGGCACTGGTAACTTTTTATGTTTTTAATCCACCCTTATGGCATCACCCTGTTGTCGGAATCACAGACTTTCTTCATCTCAATCTTCATCGTGACCAAACCGATTCTCTGAATATTAGTACTCTTTTTCTGGGAGGCTTTTACGATCTCCAAAGACCCATTCCATGGTTCAACACATTATTATGGCTGTTGATCACAACTCCCCTCTTCACAGGCATACTCAGCTTGCTTGGCCTCCTTCATTTTTTTTTAGACCGCTGTCGTAACCATCACATTGCACTTGTCATACTGCATTGGGCATTCCTGATGATTTTGCGAGCAGTGCCCGGCGCACCCCCACATGACGGAATCCGTCTTTTTTTACCCAGTTTTATTTTCTTAGCTGTTCTCAGTGGAATTGGTGTCACCAGCATTCTGTCCCGAGTGAAAACCCTGAACGTCACATCGTGTAAGAGACCTGGAGTCGGCACTTTGACAAAAACGGCGTTGGCTTGTTCCTTCATGGGATCCGGTTTCAGCACCTGGTTCTACCATCCTCATCAACTCTCATACTACAATATTTGCATTGGAGGGCTACCCGGTGCTGTGCGGCTAGGAATGGAGCCGACCTATTATTGGGACAGTCTCACAAACGACGTTCTAACCTGGCTCAACGACCACAGCAACCCTGCAGACACCGTTTTATTTTCATCGGAACAGGATAGTTGGACATACCTGAATCGTTGGCCACAAGACCCTCGCAGTAAAGGCGCCAAACTACAGCCCCGTGTAGCCAGACCACCGGATCCCGGAAAAGTCGCATGGTACGTTTTACAATTGCGTCCCAGCTCCTACCGTCCGGTCGACCATGTACTACTTGACGATCCCGTCCAATATCCTCCAAAGTATGTAAAAACAATCCATGAACAACCTTTGAAAAACATGGGCGCGTTTTGCCTCGATGTGCCAATCATACACATCTATTCGTATTCACAATACCACGAGGCCCTGAGTGCATCCCGTCGATCAAAACCATAAACAACGGACCTACTCTGTAGCTGTTCCCTTCTCCATAGCGATCTTCATCGTGATTGCTGGAGTGATGTTATACACCGTTGATGATTTCGGGATCACCTGGGATGAGCCCGTCTATCGTCACACACAGATCCAACTGTCCAACTGGTTCGGCCAACTGTGGAACGGTCCTCCATCAGGTACTCGAACACAGTTGTTCGAGGCGGAATCCCTGCATCAGTCCTGGATTGGTGGACGATATGGAAAAAATTTCCATCCACCTGTGGCGGCAATTCTGAATTCTCTCAGCTATTACTTGATCTACCCGTGGAACGAAAATGACATGGCTGCGCGGCGCATGTCATCAGCCTTTCAATTCGCGCTATCTGCTTCTCTGCTATTCGTATGGATGAACCGAACATATGGATTCTGGATTGGTTTTGTGGCTGCTTCCTTTTTCACTTTAATGCCACGAGTGTTTGGTCATGCAAACCTGGCGGCTACCGATATACCCATGCTTTTTTTCTGGGTTCTGACGACTCTTTTTTTTCACCTCTCAATACAGGGGAAACGCTTTTTCCAAGTTGCCTTGGGAATAACACTCGGACTTGGTTTTCTTACGAAGTTACCCACTCTTCTGGTTATTCTACCACTCATTTTATGGCTGATAATCTATCGAGGTAAAACACTGCTTGAACTGGCAGTCAGATTACGAACGCTGAAGACAGTCCTGCTTTTACTCATTCCATTGGTCGCTACGGTTTTCCAAATCCATTATCTTGCCAAAAATATGTGGAGTGATGTTGCGCATATTCCACAAGAAGAACGATGGATTTACCTCGCAGAAGTTTCGCTCTTGAATCCCAAAAGTACACCCTGGTTACCTGTTTTGTTCCTTTTCATTCCACTGACTTTCTGGATAATCAGAGAAATTAATCTTTTCTTTCGATCGCAGGAGCACCCAGAAGATCGATCGGCTGTCTCCGAAACCCTGATGGCTGTCCTGGCATGGTCTCCAGCTACCATTGTTGCATTGAATCCCGGATGGTGGACAAACACACTGAATCGGTTCGCCCATTATTATCTGCTGTGCTTAGAGCGTGAAACTGCTCTGCCCGACATAGAAATTTTTTACATCGGCAAGAAATATATCTTTAGCCTGCCCTGGCACAATGGCTGGTTTCTCATTGCCAGTACTCTGCCAATCATCATCTTGCTTCATGCGGTTGCAGGGGCGGCCTATGCATCCCGCCATGCCAGGAGGGATAGCACGGCTGTTTTTCTTCTTCTGAATGCCGTCGCTCTTCCTTGTATTCGAATGTTGAACACACCTGCCCACGATGGCGTTCGACTGATGCTCCCTTGTTTTTTTTATATTGCCGGGCTGAGCGCACTGGGATTTGGCTGGGTTACTGCGTTCCTGACTCCGATTGCTCATCGTTTTCAGCAACGGTACTTCGATCGATGGATCCGACCGGTACTGGCATTGGTTTGGCTCTGCCCTCTCCTTTGGACCACTTTTAATAGTCACCCTCATCAACTCTCGTACTATAACTCCACTACAGGAGGACTGCGCGGGGCTGCACAACTGGGGCTAGAAATAAGTTACTGGTATGATGCCGTTACTCCAGCAGTCATAGCAGATCTGAATCAGCAACTTCCTCAGCATTCGACCGTGCTCCCCCCCCGTCCTGTAGATGTTTTCTATCAACTCAGTCAATTAGGACAGCTACGTGAGGATTTGAAATCCGAAAGCTCGACATCCTATCCGGATGGATCCCGCTATTTAATGCTTTTGACACATAGTGCCAAATCTCGACCGACGGAGCGGATTCTCCATGCCATGGAGCCTTCCATGGCTCCCCTGAGGTTTCAAGACATTCGACTTTTCAGTGTCTACGATGAACTCGCACAATTGCGTGCCCAAGCGATTACCCTGCTATGCCATGTTCAATGGGAACGTATGGGTAACTCCCTTTCTTCCCCTGTTCGGCCACGTGTCCCGAATAGGATTCGCCAGCTGATAAAAAATCATCCTCGCTTGGTCGTAGAAGTGGCAGAAAATCTGACCCAAGAACAAACGTCATCACTTGATCATCAAGCCAATCAGTACCTGAACGACCTGTTAAAAAGACGGAGTAATTTCCTCGTGCTGGAATCCCTGAAAAGATCCCATCCTCGCGTTCTCATCGATGCCGCGAAAATACTCACCAGGAATTCAGATAACATCTTTCGGATAATAGAATATGAAGGATATCTGCCAGAAAACCGGATCGGTGGCTATCTGAGTTTCACACCTGTAACAGATCTCGTTCCACAGTCGAACTCGCTTCAGATCGACCGATAGGAATTCACTCGGATGATCGAATGACAAGGCGGGTGACTTCCGGTCGCGATCCAAAACGAATCGGATGGACACCTGATAGACCACGGTTTACGTACATCAGTGAAGGCTCAGCCCAGTAGGCACCTGAAGCATAGCGCCCACCATACCAACTGGGACTGTACACAGTACCCCAACCGGGTAACGTCACCTGTCCGCCGTGGAGATGTCCCGATAACACCAGATCCACCCCATTCCTCTTTGCCCACAGAAAATAATCGGGCGTGTGACTCAAAAGGATGTGTAAGTTGTCCGAAATATCTTTGATATCAGGATGTTGTCCTATCCACGGTCGTTCCGTTCCCGAAAGGATAATCGAATATCCATTAAAACGGACCTCTTCACTACGGCCAGCAATCCCCACAAATCCGATTTCTTTCATGGTGTTACGTATCGTTGAAATATCATGCGGTTTGTCATGATTTCCCAAGATGTAATAGCGCCCCACAGTAGCCTGAATGGGACTCAGGATGTCTGGCAGCCAATCAATGTAGCAACTGTCATCGACTAGATCTCCTGTTATCACAACAAGATCCACCTCACTCTGACAGGCATGATGCACAACCTCTTTGAAATAGGACGGCGTAATCGTTCCTATAAAATGCAGATCACTCAAATGCAGAATACTCAGGCCGTCGCAGACAGGAGGACACCTCGGCAGTATGAGCTCCAGTTCAACAAATTCCACCTGGAACGCTTGATTAAAGGGCGCACGCACCAGACGTTGATAAGGCCCCTTGCCAATCGGGAGACTCCCCAACTTATCTGCCACATCCAAAGTAAAGGACGCCCTGCTTTTAACATGAACAGGCGTAGTGCGAATAAGACGTCGAATCCATTCTGCAGGGATTCCGATAACTGCAACCATCATGCACAAAATGACATAGCCGATGATAGCGTACGGAATTCCAGCCCCGTATCCTGATATCAATGCCTTGGGATTGTGAAAGCCGAGAAACCAGACAATCGCCAACGCGCCGCCCACCATCCATATATCGTGCGCCATACGAGCTAAAGACAGCAACGAGGTTACAAGAGGAAAAGCATAAATACGATTCAACGCCACTACCGTCAGTGCAACATGGCCTAATACAATAATCAGAATTAAAAACACATTCAGCCAAAACATCGCACTGAAAACCGATTATCGATTGAAAAATAGCAAAGGCATCACATGCGCAACTCGATTTTACGGTAAGGAAACCGCCCTATCTCCAGAGGCACACGATGCCTGTTCATAAAGCGCCTTATCCAAACCGGATCCCTCTGATTATCGATTGTCAATCAGCTGCTGCACAATTGCAGGATCTGCAAGGGTCGATACATCGCCAACATCACTCGTCTCACCCATCGCAATTTTCCTCAAAATTCGACGCATAATCTTGCCCGATCGTGTTTTCGGTAGTCCGTCTGTAAACTGGATTGATTCAGGTGATGCGTGTGGGCCAATATCAGAACGCACTTGACTGACTATCTCAGACTTGAGCTGATCACTCGGTGTTTGCCCCGTCTTCAGAGTAACAAACGCATAGATCGCATTTCCCTTTATGTCATGGGGATATCCGACCACAGCTGCCTCTGCAACAGACGAATGTGCACCAATCGCTCCTTCAATTTCCGCTGTACCTAGATTATGACCGGATACGATAATGACATCGTCAACACGGCCCGTAATCCAGTAGTAACCATCTTCATCTCGACGACAACCATCTCCGGTAAAATATTTACCGGGAAATTTTGAGAAATAGGTATCTACAAACCTCTGATGATCACCATAAACCGTTCTCATCTGCCCAGGCCATGGTTCCAGAATACAGAGATTTCCTGTTACTCCATTGCCTTCCAATACATTACCATCATCATCAACAATTGCGGGCTTTACCCCAAAAAAGGGCAACGTCGCAGAACCCGGTTTGGTGGCAACCGCACCCGGTAATGGTGAAATGAGAATACCGCCTGTCTCCGTCTGCCACCAGGTGTCTACAATCGGACAGTGCTGGTGCCCAATCACATTATGATACCACGTCCATTCCGGTTCCTTGATTGGCTCGCCCACCGTTCCTAACAAACGCAGACTATTTAGGTCATGCTGATCGGGCCATTGGTCTCCCTCTTTCATCAAAGCCCGTAAAGCAGTAGGAGCGGTATAGAAAATATTCACTTCATGCTTGGCCACAATCTGCCAGAAGCGTCCGAAATCCGGATAATTCGGAACCCCTTCGTACATCATCGTGACAGCACGATTCGCAAGCGGACCATAAATGATGTAGGAGTGACCGGTTATCCAGCCGATGTCAGCCGTACACCAATAAATATCACCTTCATGATAGTCGAATATGTAATGATGCGTCGTTGCTGCGTACACCACGTAACCACCCGTACTATGCAACACACCCTTGGGTGTCCCCGTACTCCCTGATGTGTAGAGAATAAAAAGCGGATCTTCTGCATCCATAACCTCAGGAGGACATGTCTCATCGACAGTACCAAGCGTTTCATGCCACCAGTGATCTCGACCTTGGTCCATGTTAACATCACTGCCCGTCCGCCGAACAACAAGCATCTTCTCAACTGACGGTGTATCCAAGGCAGCTTGATCCGCGTTGGACTTCATCGGTATGTCCGTCTTTTGTCCACGTACTCCGGTATCTTGTGTGACAATCAACTTGCATCCGGAATCATTAATCCGTGTAATCAAACTATCGGCTGAAAACGCACCGAAAACGATGGAGTGAACCGCCCCAATACGGGCACAGGCCAGCATCGCAATCGCAAGTTCTGGAACCATCTGCAAATAAATACAGACTCGATCACCTTTCTTAATTCCCAATGCTTTTAGAGCGTTCGCAGCCTTTTGAACCTCTTGTAGCAATTCTGAATAGCTGTAAGTACGACTTTCTTCCGGATCATTTCCTTCCCAAATCAAAGCAGCTTGATCACCGTATCCAGCTTCCACATGACGATCCACACAGTTGTAACACGCGTTGAGCTTACCACCAGTAAACCATTCAATGTTAGCTTTCTCGTAATCCCACTTCCGCAGCGTGCTCCACGGTTCAAACCAAGAAATTCGCTTCGCCTGCTCATCCCAGTATTGCTCTGGATCGCGCACGGAACGCTCGTATTGCTCCTGATAGCACTCCATACTGTTAACGTGAGCATGCGCGGAAAACTCGCTGGATGGTGGGAAAAGATGACTTCCTCCAGGTGAGTTTTCCCGTGAACTGGCAGAATCGTGCATGTTCTCATTCTCCGTTGATATTTGCTCAGGTGGGGCTTCTTCGTAAACGCTGTTCTCTCAACTACTCGACTTACAATCCATGGAACGACACCTCACATGCTGTCGCTCGGATTCTAATTACGGCGTGGTCAACTGTCAACGAACCCGAGACATTACGTGCCATCACCGCATAACTACCGGTACTCGTGTTTTCACTCGTCAACCAGGACGCCTATCGACCGCACAAAGCTATTTCCCCATACATCTCCTCCCTTGGTCATACTTAAAAAGCGAGATATAATGTAATCGTCGGCCAGTGCTCCTGTAATGAACATCGACTTCCTATTCCGGGTATCTGCAGGCCATGAGTAATCCCACTCCTCGAAACGAGCCTGACTCCGAACCTAAAAAATCCGGAACTTCCACCTCTGTAATTGGCAGCTATCGTATTATCGAAGCGATTGGAAAAGGTGGAATGGGAACGGTATACAAAGCCGAACACATGCGTTTGAAACGCGTTGTTGCGCTGAAAGTGTTACCCCGGAAACATGCTTCCAATCCCCTTTTACTCGCACGATTTCGGCGCGAAGCAACCGCCGCCTCCCAATTACAACACCCCAACATCATCGCTATTTATGATCAGGGGGAATGGAACGGAAGGTACTATATCGCACTCGAATACGCCGATGGTGAAGACCTGCTTTCCCTGATTCGTAAACGTGGCAAATTACCGGTACGCCGAGCTATCGAAATCACCAAACAAAGTCTCGAAGGCCTCCAGCATGCTCATCAGCGAGGAATTGTTCATCGAGACATTAAACCCTCCAACCTGTTAATCCGAAAAGATGGTGTGGTCCAACTAGCCGATTTAGGCCTTGCTCTGCACGCTGACGAAGACACCGAATCTGGTGTAACACGAACTGGAACGACGGTTGGCACAGTCGACTACATGTCACCAGAACAAGCCAGAGGCAGTGAGGATATCGATGTCAGGAGTGATCTCTACTCTTTAGGATGTTCCCTGTTTCATATGCTGGCAGGTCATCCCCCATTCCCGGGGGGTACAACAACAGAAAAACTTCTGAAGCATGCTAAAAGCATTCCCCCTGACATTCGACATGAAAACTCGGAAATTCCAGAGTCTTTAGTTGCCGTGCTCAACCGGATGATGGCCAAGCAACCTGAAAACCGATATCAAACTCCCCGTGAACTACTGAATGAACTAACGCACCTTCCCCTGAAAAACACATCGAATACCCGGAGCGATCTGCTCGCCATGGAAGATGAGGATGAAACCTGTATCCCACCTCAAAATGAAAATGTTAAACCCTCTCAACCAAAAACAACCTTCAAGTCCAAGAAAAACCGCAACAAAAAGGAAGTACAGAGTACTCCCACAAGGTCCATCTCTTTTGAACCATTCCGTGAGCAATGGAAAATTATTACGATTACAGGAAGCCTGTTATCCATCGCTGCGCTACTGATTTTTCTGGCTGTACAATATTCCAACTCCGGAGTCTCGGCCCCTCAGAACGGAACATCGGGATTGAAACGCCGCTTGGAATTACTGGATGAAAGTCATGTGATCACGCCATCTTCAGACACATCCACAAACCAGGACACCCACGAATCCACTGAATTCCGAGAGTTTGGTCTGGGCCGTTCTTTCGATCAGAACCAAAAAGCAAGCCTACAAGCAAATCCGATTCCAGAAGTGAATTTATCATTGGTTCTGGAACCTGCCCGATCTCGAGATGCCTATGCCCCATCTTGGTATACAACTGACAGTTCCACTGACCATCCGGAACGTTTGATAACTATACAAAGATACGGAGTAATAAACGGGTCCAGCACATTCAGGGATCTCCAGCAGGCCTTCCTCTCCATCACCCCTGGACAATCCGTAACCGTTGAAATCCGTGACAATGGCCCTTTTTATCTGTCTCCCCTGCAGATTCAACACGGCAAACACGTAACTCTTCGAGCAGCGATGGGTTATGAACCCATTCTGATTTTTGATCCGTCAGATGACGAAACCACACATGTGCTGCTTTCCATTGATAAAACCCATGTAAGCCTGGAAAATCTCCATTTCGTAGCAGCACCTTCGCCTGCTCCCAGTCACTCTCCATTCTGTTTCATTGAAGCCAAAACTTCATCGGTAACCATTCGAAACTGTAGTTTTACCATCCCGGAAAACTTTTCCCGTACCCATTCGGAGAAGTCCTCGACCAATCCGATCATTGGTGCAGGAGAGATTCTTCGTCCAGATCAGACTTCTTCTTCCCCGTCGTCCGAGAAAACGGAACCTCTCCTGCTTCCATCATTCATTCGTATTCCAGCGAACCATGAAGCTTCTGAAATGTGTCAGTTTGTCGTTACCAATACTCTGATTTCCGGCCCCAAGCTCTCCCCTTTCCTGATCGAAAGAAATCATATCGATCTAGTCCTCGACAATAGTCTTTTGATTTCAGACCGCGCTATTATTCTGGGAAGTTCAAAACCCCTCAATCAAATAGTCTCACAACAACGCACTTTGCGGATGATTTCGAGCACCCTCATAACCAACAGCCCTGTGTTCCAGTTTTTAGAACTTCCTTCTGATCGGGAAGATACCGCCATTCGCATTCTGTTACTTGACAGTATCCTCGCAAATCAAACCGGATCATCCCATCCCTTGTTCATAACAGGTTCGGATAAGAACCTCACACACGATGGTCCCATTCGGTTCGAAACACACAATTCCCATTTTCTCGGCTGGCGCCAGCTCATACCTCACACCCGTACCGGCCGAACCCGTGTACAATCTTCCGATCAATGGCTACAGTTCTGGAAAGTGGAACAACCCCAGATTCATATCGATGACAGCACACCCTTTAAAAAGATCCGCCCGAACTCTTGGATTTCTTCGAACGATTTACTCACTCAAACCGCACCGTCCCATCCAGAAAACAACCAGGCTGAACCTTCTAACAACGAGCTTCCCGTCTCGCTTTATGATCCAGATACAACCAGTCCTGTTGGTATTCACAGAAGCCAGATCGCCCGCCCGCCACAACATATCCAGGCACTCGCGTTTTCCAGTTTCCCCGTTCCGGAATTTCATTCGCGTTCTACATGGAACCAGACTTCAGAAACAAGTACTGGTCACCATGAAGAAGTGGACCTCGACAAATCGAGAATTGATCTGGGAGAATTCATTTCGGAACATGTATCCAGTCAGACTCTCTTTGTAACGATACGGGGTACTGGAAAACATTTTTTCAGCCCGATCCGAGTTCGTGACCACTCCCTGCACCTTCGATTCCTTTCTTCCAAGGGAGGGGAGCCATTAACGCTCATACCTCGATCGCAACGGGGTATTGACGCACACATTGACATCCGTAACGGGAATCTCAAAATCGACGGCGCCCGTTTTGAATTTACACGATCACAAAGTGCGACACCTTCCTGGATGATTCGAGTTGAACAAGGAAATCTGTCACTCAACAAATGCTGGATCAAAAGCCCGATCCGTCGATCAGAAACCTTTCATGGATTGATATCCTGGTCTGGATCAAAAAAATCGGAATCGGAAATATCCACTACTGAACGGTCCTGTTCCATCTCCAATTCTTTTCTTTTTTCCAGTAACCGAATTCTCAAAACCGAAATGGCTCACAAGGCATTATTTCTGGCCCATTCAGCCTTGGTCTCTCTCAGTCACGTCTTTGATTTTCAACCTGCTTCACCAGGTCATCTGAACGGTACTGTCCAATTACGTAACTGCACACTACTGGGTCGTGACACAATCTTTCTGTTGTCTCCAGCCGACTTTCAACGGAAATCAGTCATTCCACTGAAAATTTTTGCCACGGAATCTATTTTCTCCAGTGCACCAGGATCTCCGAAATCGTCCTTAAGTGCCAGTTTGCTAAACTGTTCATCAAATCTTCTTTCCAACAGCCAACTCATCTGGAAGGGAAAACGCAATGTCTACGCTCATCTGGCTCGTTTCCTGACAACAGAACATTCCGTTGAGGAATCGACTCCTAACTTTCAACAGGACTGGATTAAGACCTGGGGACAAATCCATGAAATACAGGGGTGGTTCGAACCGCAATCCATCTGGGAACAACGCCCAACTATTCGAGATCTGAAACCGTCTGACTTTTTACTCGCCAAACGGATCCGAAGCAGTCTTTCACATGCGGGTGTGGATCCAGCTCAATTACCCAGATCTTACGCCGCCTCTTCCACCAAATCAAAAAAGAGACGTAAAACCATTATTAACTTCTAACTTGCACTTTCTCCTGCACCCGGCAAACAAGAAGGTTGGTCCTCTTTATCGGTGGTCACACCTTTCTCTCGTTCTACCGTGTTTCCTCATCGTACTTGACCGAAAACAATTCCATCGGGAACACCCCCTTATTCGGTCAGTGCACGCTCAACTGCTGGCATGACACTCCCAGCAAACAGATCGAGGCTTTTTAACCAAGAAACTTTATCATCCCAGTCATGGGCTACTGCTACAAACGTCCCAAAACCACCCAAGTCATCGTACAGATCAAGAATAGCTGAGGTGACTTCATCAGGATCACCGGCAATAACGATGTTATCCATAAAATAATCCAAATTACATTCGTCATCAGTCATCGTCTTATCCGGTTTCCACATATCCAGATTACCTGCACCATACTGTGTCAGTTGCAGGATGTAATCAATACACCATCCCAAGGAATTAGCACGCGCTTTCTTTCTCGCTTCATCACCATCTTCGGCAACAAACACATTTCGAGAAACTTTCCACGTGCTTCGATCTGGTGTACGGCCCGATTCTCTGGCTCCTGACTGATAGGTGGTCCAATGTTGACGCAGTACATCACGATGAATCATGTGGTGACTAAATGGATTATATCCACGCTGCCCTGCAAATCGAAGGCTGTACGATTGAGAACTGATTCCAGGAATTGAAATATCCGGATGGGGACTTTGGAAAGGTCTATGCAGCCCTCCAATTCCCAGCTGACGGTTGACATGGTCCTCGAGCTTAAAATTCCAGTATTTCCCCTGCACTCGATAAGGAGGATCCGTTGACCAGATACCTAAAATTGTATCGATCGACTCTCGAATCATTTCACCACTTTGAGCCGGATCAACACCATGCATTTCCAAATCGGAAGGCACAGCCCCTGGCCCAAAGCAAAGATTCAACCTGCCATGAGACAGGTGGTCTAAAAAAGCAAGGCGACCTGCAACTTGAACAGGATGATGATAAAGCAAACACACTGGAGCTGGTCCCAGACGTATCTGTTGAGAAAGTCCAAGTGCTTTCCCAATAAAAATTTCTGGCATTACAATATTTTCAAGTTTAGAAGAATGATGCTCACCAACCCAGAATTCCTCGAAACCATATTGTTCACACAGTACCACCAACTCCAGATCTTCGTCGTAGCACTGAGCAAGAGCTTTTTCGGGATGGTGTACGGGCATGAGAAACATACCGTACTTCAATGTATTCTTCATCGGTATCTCTTTTCTCCGAATGATCATACCTGATCGTTATTACAGAAGTCTCCTTAGATATTAGCGCACTGCAATTGGATTTCCCGGAGATCCTGTAGCTCCTTTAAAAGGGACCGGAGCAAAAATGAATGCAAATTCATAAACCTGGTCCGATGCCAACGCTTCGAGATTAATGTTCTCAATATGATAAATTCCGTTTCGTGTCAGAGTCCATTGATGGACCTCAAACGGACGCTGCGGATCTTCATGAGGCACGACTTCAATAGCCCAGTTGTCGGCACCAACCATCGCTATATCCTTGTCTATCAGCCATTTTGCAGCATCCAGTCCGATTCCCGGTTCCCCTTCTCCATAAGTTTCATTGTCTTTCATCCACAACAGACCATGGCCGGTCCGGATGAGAACCACATCCCCAGAATTTATCCTCATTTTCTCTACATCCAAAGCCTTCTGTAGATCAGCTACCGTGATAACGTATCCAGGTTCCAGTCTTTCAACCCCTCTGGCACGAGCGACATCAATTAATACTCCTCTCGTGAAAAAGGCTCCAATATTTTCAACTCCCAATTTCTTCAAACCGTAGGAATCACCAAACTCAGACAATCGAAAACCGTTGTAGAAATAATCATCGTCCTCGAGACGGACCCCAACGTGTCCCAGGCCATCCATTTGCGTGCCGATCTGGCCTATCTCTCCACTGAACATCTCGTCGTGAGAAACCATCCTGTTTTCACCGGTCGGTTCACTGGTTGGAACACCGGGAATCGTCAGGCTGAAATGACGTTTTCCGGGCAATGGCATCCCATACTCGTAAACTCTGCCGAGCTGATAAACTTTTCCGGTCTGAATTAGACCCGCCCCTTCAATAACTTTTTTCTCCGTAATCAGGTTGACTGCTCCTCGTTGATCTTGAGCACCCCACCGGGAAGGCCACCATTTAGATCCAATCGGGGTTTTTTCGATTCGAATACCATCGCTGTTTCGAGGTTGATCCGATACAGCGCGGATACTTCCCGTCCCTTCGCTGGCATTCAGCACAGAAACAAGATCTTGTGCTGTCCCGCTAAAAAGTATCGCTGCCAGAAAAAAGGCACCGCAGAATACCACTATATATTTCATTGGATCGTCTCCCAATAATTTAAGAATCAAGTCCCGCAAGAGATGCCATAACACAGACTGTTACCGCACGCACCATAGCAGTTGACGCATGTCCTACCCGGATATCTATCACATGAAAAATCATCTGCATCTGGGATAACTAATAAGCAACGCCCCGTATCCATTGATTACGCTAAGGGACACAGGTCATTCGGCATCGAACTGCAACCGTCTTCTCCGAGATCATTTATTGATTGGCCGGCACCTAAGTAACCGGTCCCTGCCATCCCCGCTATTTGTGCAATCCAACTGGCCAGGTCACAGAGGTCTACCGGTCTCAATAGACATCCGTGAAACACCCATTGTGGCTGAAAATCGTTAAACCTTAGCGGCATCGACCAGTTCAGAAATAGCAACAGGATCCATCTTACGCAGATCTTCACTAATCCGCATGGAACAGAACCGCGGACCACACATGGAACAAAACTCGGCACTCTTGAATACATCCTGTGGAAGTGTTTCATCGTGCATCGAACGCGCTGTTTCCGGATCGAGTGACAACGCGAATTGCTGCTTCCAATCGAAGGTATACCGCGCGTGAGACAGAGCATCATCTCGATCACGAGCACCTTTTCGATGACGTGCCACATCCGCGGCATGAGCAGCAATTTTATATGCAATCACACCCTGTTTGACATCTTCTGCATTGGGCAATCCCAGATGCTCCTTAGGTGTAACATAACAAAGCATACTCGCACCGTGCCACCCTATCATGGCAGCACCTATAGCGCTTGTAATATGGTCATAACCAGGTGCAATGTCTGTCACCAGAGGCCCCAAGGTATAAAATGGCGCGCGATCACAGAGCTCAATCTGTTTTTCCACATTCATCTGAATTTCATCGAGAGGGATATGTCCAGGTCCTTCAACCATCGCCTGGCAACCATTGGCACGAGCCCGTAACACCAACTCCCCAATCGTTTTCAACTCTGCAAACTGAGCATCATCACTGGCATCAGCCAAAGACCCCGGACGCAATCCGTCGCCAAGACTCCAGGTCACATCATATTGCCGCATTATCTCGCAAAACTCATCGAAATGAGTGTAAATCGGATTTTGCTCTCGATGAGCAATCATCCATTGTCCCATCAACGCACCGCCCCGACTCACAATGCCGGTTACACGATTCACGGTTAAAGGCAAGTGTTCCAGAAGAACACCGGCATGCAACGTAAAGTAGTCTACCCCCTGTTTCGCCTGATGTTCGGCCATATCCAAAAACATCTGGGGGGTCATATCTTCAATCTGACCATCCAGATTCTGTATTAACTGGTAAATAGGAACCGTACCGATAGGCACCGGACTGGCATCAATAATGGCAGTCCTGATTTTATCGATATCACCTCCCGTCGAAAGATCCATGACCGTATCTGCACCGTAATGTACTGCATGATGGAGTTTTTCAATCTCCTCTTCGACATGACTTGTTACCGCACTGTTTCCGATATTCGCATTGATCTTACAGCGAACCGCCACTCCGATCGCCATAGGCTCTAACGTTTTTTTCAAGTGATTGACATTAGCTGGAATCACCAGATGGCCTGCAGCCACCGCCTCAAGAATCTTCTGAGAATCGACTCCTTCTCTAGCAGCAACAAACTGCATTTCGTCAGAAACAATTTCTTTTCGAGCCAGTTCGATCTGGGTCATGTAGCTTCCTCACCTAAAAGCGATGACATCAACGGACGATTAGCCAAAAGGGGAATCGAGCGGTTGAAATTGATTGATACGCACGCCATCCTAATGTGATGTCGATAAATGTCAACGTTGCGTACCGGTTAATTCAAACTCCGTCCTCTGGGATATGTTATAACCTATCTTTCATGGCGCCTGATGTTGAATACGTAAACAAAACACCGGGGGATCCGCCTTCTCGGTTTTTCCTGTCTGTCCATCAATCAGATCACTCCGTTTATCACCTTATTCCGACATAAACCGCATGAAAGGCAAGTCGCATGCTTACCCTATTTTTCACCTGTGTGCTGACGGTACTGCCTGACTCGCAATCAGCCCTGTCCTCCACCATCGATACGTATGCAGGAAACGGACACAAGGGCTATACTGGTGATGGGCATTCGGCATTGCAGGCAACGCTCGACTCGCCTTTTGATGTGGCACTTGATTCAGAGGGGAATCTCTACTTCTCTGACACTTTTAACCATTGTATTCGTCGCGTTGACGTCAAAACAAAACAGATCACAACTGTTGCTGGATCTGGGAAAAAAGGCCACTCCGGTAATATGGGACCGGCAACACGGTCACTGTTGAACGAACCCTATGGAGTAACCGTAGACAGCAGCGGCACGCTATATTTTGTAGATCGACTCAATTATTGTGTCCACCAAGTAGACGGCACAACAGGTATCATTACTCGGATAGCTGGCAATGGGACTTCCGGTTTCTCAGGTGATGGCGGACCTGGAGCGAAAGCCCAATTACGCGAGCCCAATGGCCTGGCACTGGATCATAAAGGACACCTGTACATCGCGGATGTATCCGATCAACGCATACGAGTACTGGATCTCAAAACAGGTATTATTGACACCTTTTGTGGAAATGGAAAGAAAGAGCAAACGGGCGATGGGGGCCCGTATCAAGAAGCGTCTCTCATGGGACCGCGAGCGGTTGCTGTCGGACCAAACGGGCACGTATATATATGCGAACGAGAGGGCAATGCAATCCGGTCGATTAACCTTAAAACAGGTAAGATCACTCGTTTTGCGGGAAACGGAAAGCGAGGATACTCAGGTGATGGTGGTCCCGCATCCAAGGCCACGTTCAATGGGCCAAAAGAACTGGACATCGACTCATCAGGAAACCTCTTCATTGTAGATACGGAAAACCACGCCATTCGCCGTATTGATTTTGTAACCAGAACCGTTACCACGATTACGGGAACTGGCAAGCCGGGAGGGACCGGTGATAAAGGTCCGGCAACAGAGGGCACCTTGGATCGCCCTCATGGGGTCGTCGTAAGCCCCGACGGTCGCGTCTACATCGGGGATACAGTCAATCATCGCATACGGATTGTAAACTGACCGACGGTTACCGGGCGATCACTCTCTACATCTGGTGAACCGCCCGTTCATGATGACCCTTGCCTAGTAATCGGCAAGAGCAACATAGTCCAGAGGCTCAGGGCCGGTATAGTCACATCGAGGACACATGAGCCGATTATCAGACAACTGCTCTAGAATATGAGCCGTCCATCCGGAAATCCTACTGGCTGCAAAAGTGCAGGTGAAAAGATCTTTCGGTACACCCAAATATCGCTGGACAGTCGCAGAGTAGAAATCAACATTTACGCTGATCGGCTTTTCTCCACGAACTGCATTTTCCATCGCCTCGGAAATTTGAAACCATTGCAGCTCATCCGAAAGTTCACTTAACTTACGCCCCAGTTCACGCAGATGAATCGCACGGGGATCTTCGACCTTGTACACCCTGTGCCCAAATCCCATGATCTTTTCCTTGCGTTCAAACTTGCCTCGAACAAAATCAGCAACTTTGTCCACCGATCCAAGTTCGCTTAGCGCTTCGAGCACACCCACACCCGCTCCACCATGCAGCGGTCCTTTCAGTGCCGCGATCGCCCCGACAACACTAGAATACACATTCGAAAGAGTCGAACAAACTACACGTCCTGTGAACGTACTTGCGATTAGTATTGCAATGGTTGTCGCAAAGATCGCTTGGCATAGTCTAATCTTATGACGCGCAATCATCCGCAGGCTTCCATGCACGTGGCTAACAAAAAATATTTATCGGAGAATATCCGTACTTCTGTTATCGGCGCGTAGCGAGAGAGGCTGTGACCGCTACGAACCTGTCCATTAAGCAGATCAATCAGTTGTAGCGATTTTTGACCAGTAGCTGGCTATTCATTATTTGCGGGGTAATTCACACACAAATAAGAGTGTTCTTATTGAATTTCACGGGCGGTAGCGCCGGTGTAGATTTGTCGCGGACGACAAATGCGGTTGCCTGGCGAAGCGTGCATTTCTTGCCAGTGTGCGAGCCACCCAGGTAGGCGTCCCATCGAGAACAGGACGGTAAACATTTCAACAGGGATACCAATCGCTCGATAAATAACACCCGAATAAAAGTCGACGTTAGGATAAAGCTTGCGATCTACGAAATAAGCATCTTCTAAGGCCACCTTTTCAAGTGATTGTGCAATTTCAAAGAGCGGATCATCAAGATCTAGTTTTTCCAGCAGTACATCACACGCCTTTTTGATGATCGTGGCACGTGGGTCATAGTTTTTATAAACGCGATGTCCAAAGCCCATCAAGCGGAAGTTGTCTTGTTTGTCTTGTGCTTTCGCTACATATTTGGCGACGTCGTTATTGTCGTCTCCAATCATTTGTAACATTTTCACGCAGGCTTCATTAGCTCCACCGTGCAATGGTCCCCACAAGGCACAGATGCCACCGACGATCGACGCATAGAGATTTGAATTTGCTGATCCTATCATGCGGACTGTTGAGGTGCTGCAGTTTTGTTCGTGATCGGCATGGACTATCAATAGTAGATTCATTGCGTCGACGAAATCTTGATCGATTTCATATTCACCATCTTCGCCGGCGAACATCATTGTGAGGAAGTTTTCCACGTATCCCAATTCTGGATTAGGAGCGATAAAAGACTGCCCAACAGTATGGCGATGACTGTAGGCGGCGATCGCTGGTAATGCGGCGATAAGGCCTTGGGTAGCGCTAGCGACTTGATCAGCATCGAGGGGATCCATTTGATCGGCACGATGGGTAGAAAGTGCTTGAATTGCCGCTGAAACGATTGCCATGGGATGGGCAGATGTGGGAAAACTGCGTATCAAATCTTGGACACCACTAGGGATAGCCATTTCGGCGATGATTCCGCTGCGGAAGGATTCGCGTTGTTGTTCGTCTGGCAATTCACCGTTGAGCAGCAGATAGCAGGTATCGATGAAGTCGCATTTTTCAGCGATGTCTTCGATGGCATAACCACAGTAACGTAATATTCCCTGCTCGCCATTAAGGAACGTGATTGCGCTTCGAGTCGAGCCGGTGTTCACATAACCTTCGTCGAGTGTGATTGTACCAGTAGACCCTCGAAGTTTACTTATATCGAGTCCACGTTCCTGTTCGGAACCGACGATAATAGGTAGCTCAAGTTCCTGTTCGCCTAACGTTAATTTTGCTGAATCCGCCATTTATTCCGCCTGTATAAGTATTACTCTGTTCGCAGCTTGGCTCGAACTGGTTTTTTAATTGTTAAGGCGTCTAGTATACCAACATGGTGACAATATTAAAGTAGGGAAGGAGTTGTTCTGTAGGTCGTTTTTTTGACACGATATCTTGCATCAATTGGCCTACATTTCATTGAACAACACCCGTTCCTCCACCTAAATTCACACCTACTAGAAACGAGATGAAAGTGGTAGGAGTATAGCAGGACTCGCCCATCTATCAAGTGACAGACCTCTCCTTTATGAAAACCTGTCAAGTTGACACTTGACGTATAGCCGGTTTCCTTAATGCTTGATGTGAGAACGTCCTCCATATCCTGTTTAGGATGAGTTCCATACAAAACTTTTGATAATTGGGTATCTAAAATCACCGACTGACACAACTTTAGGTTGTCGACAAGAGGAATGCTGTTGCTTTTATGTCTTCCCGTCGTTGGAATACTAAAATCTTGTATCCGCAACAACCAAATTTACGGGATCTGACCGTCGTGGCCCTGTTCGCACAAACTTCCTTTCTGCAACCCCGTTCCAAACCCTGGAAACAGAATCTTGCTTACAAGGGTAAGATTCCCGTTCCATACGCTCGTCAATCATCAAGGCAAACACATCCCGCCTATTTTCCTACAGACGTTCTTTTAGAAAACCGAAATGTCTCCACGAATGTCCCTTTTTACCGAGACACCAAACTCGCCCGTCTTGAAGCTGCACTCTTCTGTGCTGATCGAGCCTTCAGTGCACGCAAACTCGCTCAGATAGCATCGTTACCCGACGGAAATGCAGTCCGAACACTGGTCGAACAATTAAACCAGCTGTACGACCAACAAAATACCGCATACCGTATCGAACAAGTAGCCTCCGGATACCGACTCTACACTCGGAAAATATTTAGTGATGCAATATCCCGGCATTTTTCTCCTACCAATAAAATCGAGCTTTCTTCAGCTGCACTGGAGACCCTGACTATCGTTGCACACCGGCAGCCGGTCTTACGCGCCGAAGTAGAATCAATTCGCGGTGTTCAATGTGGAGCCATGCTGCGACACTTGTTGGAAAAAGGACTGATACGTATTGCTGGACGAGATGCTTCTTTAGGTCGTCCACTTCTTTACGCAACAACACGTAACTTTCTCGAACAATTCGGACTCAAAGATCTAAATAGTTTGGAATTCTGAATCCTATCCAAAGAATCCGGAACTCTCTAATCCGTGGCAGACTCACATATTTGCCATGACACTAAGTCACAGAACAAGTGTGCTGCAGGAACCGCGGCTAACGAATCAACAATCCAGGGCGCGTCACATTGCAACCCTGCACTTTCACTTTGTTATTTGGCCACCGATGAACCCTTGTTACGATTTCAAATCCTTGGTCGTCGATTAACACGGTATCCTGCGAGCGTGCAGAACCCACAGTGGGACACCATGAAACGGCCATGTTGGATGCGAGATGAAAAGCGCTGTCAGGTGTTGCGACCAGCTCGGTTGGGTGTGTCCCCATCACACCTCCTTGATCACATATCGTCCATTCATTGGGTCGATTGTACTTTTTGAATACCCGCTTAACCTGCTCAAAGATCGTTTGAAATGATTCACCTGGCCGGGAATAATAAATAGACGTTGCGTCGACCATACAGGCGAGCTCAAATCGCTTACGATAGACTTCTTCCGGTTCTCCAAAACTAAAGCAGCGTGTTGCACCAGCACATAATCCGTTCCGCTGGCCATATACAGCAATCATACCGTAACGTTGTATGACATGATCTGAAAACACCGGCCGGCGATACTGCGCACTTCGATCATCCCCGGCAACCAGTATCTCACAAGGTGTAACCGAACGTTTGATGAGACGTCGTGCCACCTCCCCCGCTATCACGGATTCAGTGACCCCTTGTGGAACCACGCGAGCGGTCGTTTCAATCGAATAGCTGATATCTCTACCCAGTTCTCGTAACCGCTGTCTCTCCAATGGGGTCAGCACTAATCGCAGGTGTTTCAGCTGATCGTTCACCCCTGTCGTTCCCTCCACTCCCGTATCACTGGCAACATGTCGATTACCAAATAAACGTTCGTAGACAGACGCAAGAGAGTCCTGCCAAGCATATTCAATCAATTCAAAACCAAGACCTCCTATCTCTTCCTGAAAAAGTCGTCCGGACTCGACGTTTGATGCAATTATCTGACGCTTGTCACGAGAAATAAAAACAGCTGCATAGCCATGAGAAGACAGGCCATGGGAACTATTTCCACCACTGGTAAACCATGAAAATCCCTCAGGCATCCCTAATAAAAGAGCATCGTACTGCGTATCTTCCAGAAACTCCGATACGCGCTGATGCTTGATCGAAACATCTGTCTTTCGCTCCTGAAGGACATCAGGATGATGGACAGAGATGTCCAACGCTGAGGGATTACCGGACAAATCCATCGCCACAAATTGCACCTTTCCAATACAACGGTTCCAGAGAAACGTTATCACAGGCCCGAATTTTCAAATGCATCACCTATCTTTACCATTAAAATCCAAAACGGGCTGAGGTGCCAGCGTGTATTTTTCCGGAAACAGATAGCACGGTAACTTCGATCTCGTTTTAATGTAGTCGGTGAGAGATTCATTCATCCTAAGTGCCTGTCACCGTTCTGCAACAAAAGAGCCCAGGGCCAGGATCTGTTTTTCTTACAGAATATGCCTGCTCTCCTTTAACTTGAGACGGTTATTGACCATGAAGAAACGTCCCATCAAAGAAGATTTGTTGAGGGACGCTTCGAATTATTGCTTTCGATGTGAAATACGCATCCCGTCGATTGCCTCGCTTATCTTTGTGGGAATAACCCAAAAACGACGTTTTTCTCTTTATTTCGGCCAAGACCCCGTTTATCACTTTGACAAACAATGTAGAATTCGGCGTGGCTTTGTTCGGGGAAAAATATTTAAATCCGAATCGGGAAAACTCGTCCAACTGACACGTAAACGCACCGACACCGCTGTCCTGTTGCAGCGTAAACTTTTATCACTGGAATCAACAACTGCGTGGTTGAACCATGCGGAACAAGCAATCGCCTTACTTCAACAAGACTGGCGATTAAATCGATTCGAAATTGTGAGAAGCGTACCTTCCAATCATGCTGTTTGTAAATCTGTTCAGGAAATTCTAACTGAACTTGACTCTACCCAACTGATCATCGCTCCGAGCGTGCGATCCGTTTAATTACCCCGTTCCAGACCTACCCCCTGGGCAACGGGCTGTTACACAGCTCGATACCTTGCTTATTAGGGGCTTGAGTGTAACCAAGCATCACCTCATTACCCTGGCATCGCCATCCGAACGATTCTTGCTAAAAGACGGGACTGAAAACACTAATCTACAGATACGGACCGAATGACAGGAGGGACCACCGTCGTTGTTCAGTGGCTGTTGAAAGCGTAAAAACTGCCTTCACTAAACAGTAATCCGGAAAAAACCAACGTCTCTCTTGATGGTTTTAGGCAGGAGTGGAGGCTAGGGGATTCGAACCCCTGACCTTTTGGATGCCATCCAAACGCTCTCCCAGCTGAGCTAAGCCCCCTAATAAACTTCTCACTATACATGGGAACAGAAAGACCGATCGGTGATTCCCATGGCAGATGAGATTCAGGCTAACACTGCCCTGAAGAACTGTCAAGCAAAGCAGTTATCGAAAAAGAAATCCGGTTGTGACTAACTGGATTTTCACAGCGTGCCACCTCAGCCTCCAAAACAAAGAGGTGTGCTTCTTGTAATCCATTTCTTCCAGCAATGCTGTCCCATCCCAAATCCAACCTATCGTCTAGGAATCGGATGAAGACGAACCTTGAGAAGTACTGTCAGGAACGGGATTGTCGGAGTCGGATGCAGACAAACCTGCACCTGAATTATCTTCGTTTTCTTCTTGAGATACGATAACCGGTTCTGACACATCCGTATCAAACGGTGGGACGGAGAAGTAATCATCCTCATCTTCTTCAAGAAACACTTCATCATAGTCCGTAGCATCAACATCTTTTCTAAGAAGAAAATACATCATCGTCGATGCAGACCAGAAATAGCTGTATACGAAACCCAACAGGAGGAAGAAGGCAAGGTACAGCCAGATGGCACTTAACGCGCCTCCCAGTCGTTCATCGATTGGCTGACTTGAGACTGAAACTGCCTCGGTTGCAGAAGGTGTTTCATTCGCGTCTGACTCCACAGTCTTTCCAACACCTTCTTCGGAGGATGTCGTATCCTCCTTCACCATCTCATCACTTACCGTCACCAGACCATCTGATGGATCCGAATCGGAAACTGGAGACTGCAAAACCCTGGATGGATCCTCAGACCCACCTAGCTTTGATTGCGACTCTTCTTCTACTGGTTCTGAAACGGCTGAGTCCTTTGTTGTTTCGCTCGCCGTGTCCGACTTTTCCTTATCCAGATTTAATGGGTCGGTGTCACCAACATCCTCCTTCCCAGAGGACTCGATGGTGTCGTCGTTAGGAGTATCGTCTTCTAAAACCTCTCCGGAATCACGGAAACTTTCCTGCAGCAGAGTACGGCCGGTCTCCCGCCAACCACTTGCTTCGGGAGCCGATTGATAAAATACAGCTGTTTTGGAACGGGTTGCCCCGGCACTGACTGCCCAACCTGACAGATGAACTGTCATTCCGCCAAAACCGACGATAAATGTAAAAACCAGTGCTCCGTAAATGATCGCGACCGAAGTATAGAAAATAAACTTCCAGGGTTTCTGAAAAACATAACTGTATGATCGACTCAACGCGTCAAAACTATCACTTCCTTCCGCACTGATAGCAGGCAACATGAGCGGCCACCCCATTGATAACCCCAACAGAATAATCGTCATTACAAATCCTGCTATTAAAGGCAGTCCCCACAGCGCTCCACCAAGAATGGTCCCGATCCAAGGTATCCGAACAACCCAGCCACCTAACATACAACCCATTAGAAGTGCCATTACGATAATGAGCGGGAAAACAGGTGCTGCCACATAAGAAACACATTTGTTGCGAGCAAAAAGAATCGCGTCTACTAAACCAATCTTTTCGTCACGTGCAATTTGAACGGCTGCGATTCGTGTGATGGCCCCTCCCAAAAAACCCCACACTAATACCATCCAGATTACCGTTATTACGGTGTGAACAAGGGAACCGAAACGACTCAAGGAACTCCAGGCATACTGAGGTTGATTTGAAAACAACTGTGAAAACGGAGCCAGTAGTTCTCTGGCCGGACTGACAATGACCTTCAAATGTGCCATCCAATCCTCAGACAATCCCTGCATGTCACCTTCTGACAAATGCTGGAACACGGATTGTGATACAGGAATCTGTGTGGAAGAAGGGAATACACAGAAAGACGAATCCCTATCAAACAAATAGCCAATTAAATAGCTACCCAAAGCAGCTAGAAAAACGCCAAACCCTCCCAAAACGAGTTTTTTGGGATCTAATGCTATCCAAAACACGCGAAACAGCTGATTCCAAGAACGCCATTCCGTATAAGACTCTTCTTGTAATTCCGACGGTTGCTCGGACATTAATCACACCTATAAAGTATAAGAGCATGCAAAACCGGCAAGCATCTCCTCATTTTCTTTGAATGAATATCCTAAGAACGCTAGAGATTGCTGGCAGTACCCGTCTGATTTTCATGCAATCAATCGAGAGAAAAAAATATTATACGGCTGTTGCCCGTCAATGCAATCCGGGGACCAGACACACTCTACGCCAGATAGGAGCTATGCGTAAATTAAAAGGCCCCACAGCGGACAATCCAGTTTCTCAGAAACCCGCTATCCGAACTCAGGTGGTATCAAAATTTAATCCCGTAACCAGGTCCCTAAAAAGCCATAGAGAAGCAGGCATCGTTAAACTGACGATCGTATCCTAAACGACAGTTTACACTTATATGAAAGGACCATTAAAATTTATTGAGAGGACCTTAGCATCTGCATTCTAACTGATTCCAATGGGAAATATCCCGACGATTTCTCTCCCTTACCATTGACGAATATCTACAAAATGTCCTTCAACTGCTGCCCCTGCTGCCATCGCAGGACTTACCAGATGCGTACGTCCTGCACGACCCTGGCGACCTTCAAAATTACGGTTGGAGGTGGACGCACATCGCTCTTCGGGTTCCAACGTGTCCGGATTCATCCCAAGGCACATACTGCAACCTGCTTCTCGCCATTCAAATCCGGCTTCTGTAAAAATACGATCCAACCCTTCCTGCTCGGCTTGACGTTTCACTTTTCCTGAACCGGGAACCACCATGGCACGAACTCCGTCAGCCACATGCTTCCCTTTGGCCACATCTGCCGCCATTCGAAGATCTTCGATACGAGAATTCGTGCATGATCCTATAAAAACACGATCTATCCCGATCGATTCAATTATGGTACCGGGCTCGAGTCCCATGTATTCCAAAGCACTTTGTGTCGCCTTCTGCTGGTTGGGGTCTGAAAAGTCCTGAGGATTGGGAATAACACCCGTAACGGCACTGACCATTCCTGGACTGGTACCCCATGTAACCTGAGGCGAAATATCAGCTGCGTCAAATGACAGTTGATTATCATACTTGGCCCCGGAATCACTGGGCAGTGTTTTCCACTGCTCTACTGCTTTGTCAAAATCTTCTCCCTGGGGAGCAAAAGGTTTATCACGCAAATATGCATAGGTCGTATCGTCCGGAGCGATCATCCCCGCACGAGCACCTGCTTCAATGGACATATTGCAAACGGTCATACGCTGTTCCATGGACATCCCGCGTATACAGGATCCGGTGTATTCAACGGCATACCCCGTTCCACCATCCGTACCAATCCGACCAATCGTCTCCAAAATGACATCCTTTCCGCTGACCCCAAAACTCAGCTCACCATCAATGCGTATTTCCATAGTTTTCGGCTTTGATTGCCGCAGACATTGTGTTGCCAACACGTGTTCTACTTCACTGGTTCCTATACCGAAAGCCAAGCCACCAAAAGCTCCGTGTGTAGAAGTGTGACTATCACCACAGACGATCGTCATACCAGGCTGAGTCAATCCCAACTCAGGTCCGATCACATGTACAATCCCCTGTTCCGGATCTTCAATGTCATACAGTTTGATACCAAAAGATTTACAATTTTCATCCAATACCATCATTTGGGCACGTGCAACAGCATCTTCGACCAGTGACATTCTGGTCTGTCCAACCGCTGGATCCGTCGGAACATTGTGGTCCATGGTTGCGAAGGTACGCTCTGGAACCCTCACCTTTCGCCCGGAAAGCCTGAGCCCCTCAAACGCCTGGGGAGAAGTTACCTCATGAACAAGATGCAGATCGATATAAAGAATCACCGGCTTGCCGGGTTCTGAGTAAACAACATGATTATCCCATACCTTTTCGAAAAGCGTTCGGGCCTCCATAATCTCCCCTAAACCATTAAAAATGAATAATTAGGCTCTCCTGAAAAGAACACCCCATCGGTACGGGTCCCTTGTTAAACGGGGATCGTCTTCACGACAGACGAATCCAACGTAACGACAAGCTGTTCGTCATCACCGCAACAGAACTAAAAGCCATAGCAAGACCTGCCATCCATGGCATAAGGTATCCCAAGGCCGCTAATGGAATGAGAATTATGTTATACCCAAATGCCCAAAAAAGATTCTGCTTTATTTTCTTTAATGTCATTTGTGATAGTCGAATCGCTCGTGGAACACCCGACAGATCATCTCCAACCAGTACAATGTCACCCGTTTCCACAGCAACATCGGATCCACTACCGATGGCGATTCCCAAATCTGCTGTGGCAAGTGCGGGAGCATCGTTAATTCCATCGCCCACCATTGCTACCACATGGCCCTCACTCTTCAATTGATCAATTCTTAGACTTTTCTGATCCGGAAGCAACCCCGCATATACGGTTCTAATACCCACACTTGAAGCCACCGCTTGTGCGGTTCCGGAACTACCACCGCTTACCATCTGCACCTGAAGTCCCATCTCGTGTAATGCGTTCACCGATTTCAAACTGGACGGCTTCAGTGTGTCAGCAATCACAATTATTCCAAGTAACTGCCCTTCATCCGCGTTCCTCATACCTTCCTTTCGTTCAGCAGACATCGTCTGGGGATCGGGTATGCTACCGACAAACAACACACTCATGCCCTTAGACTCACATTGCGCAAGGATTTCCTTATGCTGATCAAGTGCTATTCCGGATGAACTCAAGAATTCAGCAGAACCGATAGCAAACCACGTCTCACCAATACAGGATCGCACCCCTTTACCGAGGATCCATTCGGCATCCTGAACCTCTTCGGAATCGATACCCTGAGAGCGGGCATATCCCATCACTGCTTTACTCAACGGATGATCGGTTACGGATTCCAGTGACAATGCCACACGTAACAAATTCTCCTCCGTAACCTGTCCACAAGGTATTACCTGAGTAACCGCAGGAATCCCTTCGGTGATGGTCCCCGTTTTATCCATCAATACCACGGAAAGCTCTCCAACCCGCTGAAGAATCTCTGCATCTTTTATCAAGATTCCTTCGATTGCTCCACGACTACTTCCAACCATGATGGCTGTCGGTGTTGCCAACCCAAGCGCACAAGGACATGCGACTACCAGCACCGCAACAGTGGCACTCAACCCTTTCTGCCAAGCAACGCTCTCCACCGTTGAAGTCCCAAATAAATTCCAAATCAGTAACGTCATCAGGGCCAACAACAGGATCATGGGAACAAAGTATGAACTTATCTTGTCTGTAAAGTGTTCAATGGGGGCCCTGGACTCCTGTGCCCGCTGTACCAACTGAATAATTTGCTGCAAGACGGTCTCACTTCCCACACGTGTTACTTCTACATGGATAAACCCCATGCCGTTAACCGTGCCGCCCATGACCTCGCAACCCTCCTCTTTTTCAACGGGGATCGGTTCGCCTGTAATCATGGACTCATCGACTGTCGTATGCCCTTTGGAAATATGACCATCCGTAGGTATTTTTTCACCGGGACGGATCACCATTATGTCACCTTGCACAAGATCCTGAACATGTACCTGCATTTCCTGACCGCCAGATAAAACAGAGGCGTTTTTCGCCCCCAGAGACAACAACTTGAAAACGGATTCTGAAACCTGTCCATGAGACACCGATTCCAGATATTTTCCAAACGTGATAAACGTAAGAATCAGCACCGATTCATGAAAACAGTGACTGACGTCTACCTGAATGCCCGTGATACCGAATTGTTGCGCGGCGAATCCCCACGTTCCATACAGATAGGCAACCGTTGTCCCCAAGGCTACAAGGGTATCCATGCTTGCGGACAGGCTTCTTAGTCGTGCCCAGGCTCCCGCATAATAAGGCCCCCCTAAAACCACCTGCACCACCGTTGCAGAACTCCAAATAAGCCAGAGGACTACAGGATGGTCCATCAGATAGGAAAATGAAAACATCAAAAGGAACAACACCAAACCTGCTCCAAACCGATGTAACCATTGTGATTGTTTTTTCCGATTACGTTGACGTGCAGTAACAGATGGATCTTCGTGATCATATTCCGCTAGATGCGCACCATAACCAGCATGACTAATCGCCTGAATGAACACCTCTGATTTCACTCTTTCGGAATCAAAATCAACCGATGCATTCTCCTTGGTAAGACTGACATGACTTGACAACACTCCATCCACACTCTGAATCGCATCTCCGACACGCTGCACGCAGCTGGTACAATGCATCCCTTCAATCCCCAATACAACTCGGGATTTCGAATCCTTTTCTAATGGATGAGACACTTGCTGTGACACGCTATCTCCCACTCGTTTATTGACGGACATCTGCCAATCATCCCTTATGCGCCGAACGGCTTCAGACAATCCGTTACACGCGTTTGCAATTCTGTTTTCCACACCAAGACATCGTATCAGCAAATAGGATTACCATTCAAACACGCCAGCCACGAAATACCTAACCGGGAACAACCTGAAACCGTCCTCTCCCGAGAACACTGCTTTGCCTGTTAACCTCAAATTTTAACCACGCGCCCTCTTACCATACAGCGTTTACCGACATCTCCACGTATACCAGCCCATCGCACTGAGCATCAGTACCATATAACCGAAAAATGCCAACCATTGGGTAAGCGGTACCACGTCAAACCAGGCGGATACAAGATTCTCCGTTATTTTTCCGACAACCAATCGACTGTACACTTCGTCTTTCAAAGGATGGATCTCCTCAGAGACCTTTCCTGAAACATGATGGTTAACCGGGCCAAACCTGCCTCCTGTTATTGCGCAATTCATGGCAATGGTTAGCCCCACAAACAAAAAAAGAACTAATACCGATCGAAAAGTGCGTGCGGACCTCTTGCGATTTTTTTCAAAATCAGCCTGAACAAACGCCAGAGGAAGGAACAAAAGCGGCAAAGCCGGTAGCAACAGGCGAGGCCCTGTGGACAGCCCTCCAGCCCAATAAAAATGACTGACATTTACTAACAGTAAACTAACCAGTGCAAAAGCAGGCACAATGACAGCCCACCACTGCAACCGTAACAGGCATAACAGCCATCCGAATACGGCAATCGCGCTGATCGGTGCGTAGATAAACAAGCCCCGCTGTGCCCCCCATAGCAATCTGGGAAGAATGGACCAATCAGGCCCCCACAAGCCAACCCCTTGATGAACCATCCGTACCTGGCTGTTAATGATGTGATGGTATCCCATGGAAAACGGATCTCCGAACGCTTTCCAATGGTACACCGGTAAGATCAGAACAGAGGTGGCGACGGCTAGAGAAAACACAACACAGGAGTTCTTCGACTTATCCTTCCAAATAATGACCGCAAGGTAGCAAAGAACAATCGGGGCAAGAGTCATCTCAATAACGACGGAAAATCCCGCGAGCATTCCAGCTGCGATCAGATGATATCTTCCTTTTGCAAACAGCCCCGAAGGGGCGTGAGATGTTTTTCGGAACAAAATCAGGTAGTAAGCCCCGAACAACAAACAGGCAGCACTTTGGTGGCCATAGAACAAGGTCGCATACACGGAGGCATAGGTTCCCAGTCCATAGCACAAAGCAAGTAATGTCGCGTCAAAATGGCGCATCCCTATGTGAACCGATGCACTGTAAATCAACCCCCCTAACGCTGCAGTCATGATTCCGGAGGTAAAAAGCGTAATCCAATAGTCTCTGACCCAGTAGGGTTTTGCTTTATCCAGATTTACTGGATGATCTTCCGAACCAGTAACCCACTTCCAGATGCTGTAAACAGGTACTCCCAACAGCGACTGGCCAGGAGCTTTCTCCGTAAGGTAATGTCCGTTATAAACAGCAAGGTCTCCTATTTTTCTCGACGGATTGCCTGCATGAATCTCCAGGCCATCAAGATAGATCGTTCCTCGATCCACGATGGCATAGGTTAACATCAAGCGACTTGCTGAGTTCCAATCGCGGTCCTGCCAAAAAAATGAGTAGCAGCTTGTTAAAAAAAGAACTAACCCAATGATGATGTCGGCGCGGGGTTTGCGGCCCAAATGGATACCAGTATCGCTCCTCTGAAACCTGCTCAAGGGTTGATCGGATATGACTTGATTTACCATCACGCACCTTGCATTACACCTAGTAATCAGGGCAAATCGAACAATAACGCACGCAGGCTATCTGGCTCTGAGTGCTCTTCGCTCTCACAGCCCCTGCTCTTTCATCATAACAGGCTCTCTTATCTGTTTCCTTCCTCTCAGGTTTATCGCTGGCAACTGACCTCCCCGCAATTTCACATCTTTGCTACGATCCCTGCCCAGTCATGTTTTCCCGGTGCTTGAAGGATCACGAACACAGCCATCTCGCACGGTTATTTCATCCATCCTGATCAAATTTCACAGTGGACCGTTTCGGAAACAGTCAGCATCGCTCCGGCCATAACATGGAACCGGCTTCCCGCCCATCTCAAAAGGAGTCTCCCATGTACCGACTCATATCGCTAGTCGTCATTATCTGTGGTTTTCTGCCTCGAAATATTCCCGCTCAGGAAAACACCGCTGTTTCCTTGGCCTACCGGTTTGAAACCGGACAAATCCTTGATTTTGAGGTCCGACAAAAAACGGACATCAAAACCACTATTCAGGGACAAGGCAGTGACGCAACGATCGTCAACAACTCCTTGAGAAGGTGGATTGTTAAAAAGGTCGACAACAAGGGTAATGCAACCATTGAACTTTCCACTCTTCGTGTTCAAATGCACTCCAAAGAAGGGCTGGCATCCGTTGAATTTGACAGCGAAGACAGTACCAAACAGCCTGCAAAATACCAATCCATCATGAATGCTGTCGGAAAACCACTTTCCCGAATACGCATATCGCCACAAGGCACTGTATTGGATGAACAGAAATTACTAAATCCCAAAGGACTGGCTCAAGTAGACTCGAGCAAAATCCTGCCCCCCCTTTCGGATCAACCTATTAAACCAGGTGGCAGCTGGAAACATCAGTATGAAATCCCCGTAATCCGTGCAGCAACACGCTTCCCGGCTCGCCAGACATTTACATTGAAGTCCATTAAAAACAATACAGCCGTGATTGCCTTTAAAACGGAAATTATTGCTCCGGTAAGTAATCCCCAGTTAGCGGCTGAATTAGTCCAACATCGACCATCGGGAACTATCCACTTCGATCTCCGTCAAGGACAGATCGTTGCTCAAACATCCAATCTCGATGAAACCGTGGTGGGGTTCGCCGGTCCAGCAAGTGCTTTTCAAATCAAATCCACATCTAGTGAACGATTGATTGGTGACTCCATAAAGAACGCATCCTCAACTCGTCAGGCGAGGGATTAAAAGATCGACACTCCGGTTGTCCGTCACACCTCTTTTCAAACAGAAGGCAACATAGATAGATAGAATCATTCCCTCCCGTGCTTGAGGGTTGTACAAACGCAGGTTATGATGTATCGGTATACGACATAAACACTTATTGCAAATTTGTTAACGTGCAATACAACCTCGTTTTAGTTCGGTTGACAGCCCCTTTTCTCCACGGTCAGCATTGTGACACAACGCCACTCCAGCTCCGCGCAGCAAGTCATTCTTGACACCGCTGTTACGGTCGCAAAGCAAAGCCATGCAGATGCTGTTCTGATTCTTACTGACCAAAATATCGACTGGACTCGATTAACTAGCGGCCTTAACGGACTTCCTCTCCTTATTGCTACCGACAAACAGAACCTCGGGCCTTTCCCCGATGACGACACGGTTCATTGCATCATGCTGGAAGAAGGAATAACTCCCAATCAAGAAAAGCTCGCACAGGCCATGATTGAAGCGGTTGCTGATGAA
>CAXEIY010000224.1:0-26178 GCA_963996245.1 uncultured Planctomycetia bacterium
AACCGGTGAGCTGGTGTACAATCGCACTCGCTTCCCATCCGGTTCGACGTTTACCGCCTCTCCCTGGGCATACAATGGGAACGTGTATTTTCTGGATGAACGAGGAAACACCTACGTCATGAATGCCGGTAGAGAGTTTGCGCTCGAGCGTCGTAACGCTCTGGGTGAACTTGCCATTGCAACCCCGTCCATAGCGCAGGGAAAACTGCTGATCCGGACAGCGTCGCAGATTTACTGTATCACAGCCGGAGATTCTGATGTGTCAGTTCTCAATCAGGGAAAACCTTAATGACCTTGCTGGCAAAGCTTCGTGTGGCGGCTGTCCTGTAGCCGGAGCCGTCCGATTGCCATGAGATGGAACGAGGCACATCAGCGGTTGAGCATCGAATAATCGTGATAAATGTTTCGGAGAAAGTTCTGTACTGTTTGATCGCCCGGGTTTGACGTACCATCGGAGCGTTTGGCGGGTTCGTCGGTTAATAAACCGAGTTCAACGGCACCTGCCAGCAGGGCGACGATCAGTGTGCGAAGGACGTTTTTTGCTTTCTCATCAAATAGCTGCGGATCAGGAAACTCTTTTCTTGCTTTGGCGAGAGAATCGAACAGGGAATGAAGAAAGGTTTCGGTGTTCAGTTCTCTGTTTGGAGAGTTACGATTAAAGGGCCACACGCTTTCACCTCCATCACACAGTGGTTCGGATGAACAGGCTGCCGTACGAACTGGTTGAATGATGTTCAGAGTTCACCGTCGAGTAGGTCTTCTCCATTAATGGCGGTATCTGTACCAGGGCCACCATCAAGTGTGTCTTTTCCAGGTCCACCGTCCATCAGGTCGCTCCCGTCGCCTCCCTTCAGCAAGTCATTCCCCTTACCACCATACAGCGTGTCATGTCCTGCACCACCGTAGAGCGTGTCATCATCACGTCCGGCATGAAGTAAATCATTGCCTTTCCCACCGGAGAGTGTGTCTTGACCATGGTATCCGAAGAGAACATCATTACCGCCGTTTCCGGTTATCCAGTCATCACCGACTTTTCCGGTCAAGGTGTCATCCCCGGAGTGGCCATACATGGTGTCGTTCCCCTTGCCGCCGTTAATGAGGTCATCCCCTTCGCCTCCCCAAAGTGAGTCATTGCCCTGATCTCCGCGAACGGTATCATTACCGTTTCCGCCGTCGAGCGTATCATCGCCTTTACCGCCAGAAAGGAGATCGGCTCCTTTGCCTCCCTCCACTCGATCATGGCCTGGCCCGCTCAGGATGCGGTCATCATGGGCCCCACCGGAGAGCAGGTCCGGGTAGGCCGTTCCCATCAAAGTGTCGTCTCCGTGTTTACCTTCAAGCGTAACCGGTCCGAGAGAAAATCCACTTGCATCAATGTGATTATTTCCTTTACCTCCCGTGAGATGAGCCTGTTCCACATGCTTGAACGTGTCTGATCCCTGGCCTGTTATAAATCCGTCGATCAGTAATTGATGGTGATTGGTGATCTGAACAAGGGTATCGGTTCCATCAGAACCGTTGAGTTTGTCAGTACCTTTACCTCCAATCAGCAGGTCATTGCCCGGGCCTCCTGTGAGGGTATCCTTTCCATGCTGGCCATAAAGAACGTCATTACCAGCTCCCCCGGATAATCGGTCAGCACCTTTACCTCCGAAGAGAATATCTGCTCCGGCACTACCCAGGATTCTGTCTTTTCCACTTCCTCCATAAGCATGCAGGCTGTCCAGTGCCGCCTCGGAAAAATCTTTAGCACTGAGGGATTTGAAGTCGATGACATCATCGCCTCCCAGTCCGGCGATATGAATTTCTTCTACACGCCTTAATATTTCGATTTCGAGTGTTTTCCCACCCGCGTTCTGATACTGAACCGCCAGGTGACCGGTTATTTTTTCGGGTACGTGGTTGGGATCTTTCGAGTTCCGATGCACCCAGTCCAGCTTGAACAAGTCATGACCAGATTTTCCTCTGAGCCGAACCCTATCATCACCCTGACCTCCATCGAGCGTGTCGTTTCCATGATCGCCAGTGCTGGAAAACAGCAGATCGTTGCCGGGGCCACCCTGTTCAATATCGGGGCCTTTTTTTCCCATCAATGTGTCATGTCCAGAACCACCGACGAGCGTGTCCCGGCCGTTTCCGCCATCGAGGACATCGTTGCCACTGCCTCCGTCAATCCAGTCTTTACCCGGGCGTGCACGGATAATGTCATTGCCTTCACCACCCCATATCGTGTCGTCTCCATTTAAAGTAAGTAGCGTATCGTTTCCTGCGCCCCCTTCAACACGAGCATGGTTTTCACGGGTAGGGAGCTTTGAGGAACCTGCTTTTATGAGGTCATCTCCATCACCGCCTAAAAACGTGTCTCGGCCACCCATCCCAACGAGCGTGTCGTTTCCCTTTCCGCCATCCAGGATCTCAGACTTGGTGTGGCCAATGATTTTGTCATTTCCGAATCCTCCCATGATGGAAGTGTTGCTCAAGGCACCATTTTTCAGAACATCGTTGCCTGCACCACCGTCGATTGAAATTTCAACCACTTCTGTTGGACGGATAGTTTCAGATTTCCATCCTGCAAGGCTGATCACATCCTTACCCGATCCACCCAGCAGATGAAGTGATTCGATACCAGAAAAGGCGACATCCCCATCATTATCTTTGTTTAGGCCAAGGAGTTTACCATGAGCCTGAAACGTATTGATGACCTTTGGTTCTGGATCCGGCTTTTTGTCCCGATCCTCTTTGCCGTCATCGGGTTTGTCTTTAAGGGGTTTGTCTTTATCGGGCTTGGCGTCCTGGCCGATGATGGTAAGACGGTCATCACCACCACCACCTTTAATGGTGAATTCAATTTCTGAAGAGCCTGATTTTTCGAGGGTATTTCCCGGTGCGAAAGGACCGTTGGAAAGGTCAAGGCGAATCGTATCTGCGGAGGCACCGCCGAGAATCACGACGCTATCTGTGTTGCTGGTCGTCGGACTGCCATCGATTGGCTTGCCATTGAGTGTAATCGAATCCTTCTGCGTTGTGCTTAAGGTGACCTCGTTCTCCTTTCCGGAGCAGTCAATAGTCAGTATCCCATCGCTGAAGTCACTGGAACAGGAAAGAAGCAGGCGATGTTCCAGAACTTCAAGGCTCAGTTGTCGGCCAGGGATTTTGTGTGGAGCATGGTTGTGTGACATTGACGGTCAGTCCAATCGAAAAGGGAGTTGCAAACCAATGGCATTTGGAAGGCAGTAAAATCACTGTAGACCTCGTCGATTATAGGATAAATCAGAACTCCTGAGCAAACGTGGCGGTGTCGTTTCAGAGAATCAAGGATAATCGTATATAAGCACTACAATCCGTGAAGGAATCGATTTTATGTATACCTTCGATCGGGACACGAACAGGGTATGTCGTTATATTCTGAGTAGAGAATTACGGGGATGAGCAGGCAAAGACAACACTTGGTTTTTCACAGGTAGGACCGGCACCGTGGATGTATGGCTTTCCTTTATTTCGCTCATTTTGTTGAGTGCCGGATTAGGCATTGATAACGGACTACTTATTGAATTCTCGTTGAAAACTTTAAATCTTGAGCAGTCGAAGCACCTTTTTTGGCGTTCTGTAACGCTGCTTCTTGCTTCGCTGATGCGGATTGTATTCCTCTTCAGCCTCGCAAAAGTTACCTTTCTGGAAGGACCGCTTCCAAAAAGTATGTGGTTTGTGAACCGTTGGTTCAGCCGACATCCAGATGATCTGACATGGATGGAGCTGGTTTTTTTTGTGGGGGGCCTTGTTATTTTCGCGATGGCGATTTGGGAATATTACCACAAACTACGTGAAGAAATGCAGGGTCCTGAACGGGTTACACAACGTCCTTCATCCGGCACGTTTAAAGTCGTGCTTGTTGTAACCTATCTGATGGGGATGAATGTGCTGTTCAGTCTGGACTCCGTTTTTGCCGCGATTGCAATCATGGATCTTGAAACCCAATTGTGGTGGATGGTAGCCGCGACGCTGATAACGGCAGTTGTCATGGTGTTCGGAATGATTCCCATCAGTGCCATCATTTCCAGAAATAAGCATTTCGGTGTTCTGATGCTCTCGGTTCTTGCGGTCATTGCCACCAAGCTTCTGGTTGACGGAACGGGCGCCCACTTTTCGAATGGTCTGCTGATATTCATTATCTGCGTGTTACTTTTGAATGACGTTGGACAGATGATGATTGATCGCGCGGCTAAAAAGCGATTGCAGAAGCATTAAGTGATAACCGATTACCGCCCGGCACTACAAAAATGGGGCCCTGTGGTCACTTTCGATTCGATCGGGAAGTCGGTTCAGCCCGCCCTGGTGTTGTTTGGGATCGTGGCCGGTTATTGAGGGACTCTTTTTTTCCCGCGAATGGTGCCGTCTCGACGAACGGGAATAGTTGGTGCGGCGGGCGATGCTCC
Source organism: uncultured Planctomycetia bacterium (assembly GCA_963996245.1). Taxonomy (GTDB): domain Bacteria; phylum Planctomycetota; class Planctomycetia; order CAXEIY01; family CAXEIY01; genus CAXEIY01. The sequence continues at coordinate 4,434 of CAXEIY010000224.1, forward strand.
CGGGGTCGGAACGGGCCAGTCGCCGATGCTAACGCCGGATGGTCTGGGCCCGGCAGGTCGCCGTGCGCGTCCTTCAGAACGATAATGAATATCTTTAAGATGGGGCGTTTCAATCCGTTTTCCCGATTGCCCCAGCGAAATCATAGCAGCTTCAAGAATGCCGGTCGTAAGATAGGTTCTTTCTACTGGAGTAGTGGGAACTCCTGAAATGAAAAAATCTTCGATATTCAGACAGAGATATCCGAATGCGGCGTGCGCCGGTCCAGTTTCGGAATGATATTCAAGAGAATCTACCGCATGGCCACGTTTTTGTGCATAGGCAAACTTTCGAACATAGCCATTGTCACCGAGCATAAGCACAGCGGCTTTCAAACCGTCGTCATAATCGATCAGAAATACATGGGGATCATCGACTTGTTCTGGGTCAAGTTTTTCAGGGCCATTTTCAATACGACGAAGTGCGGATTCAGCCAGATCCATGGACCAGAGTCCTTGACGACCGGCGCGCCATACCGCCTCTCCGGAAAGGCATTGCACCGACCGGACACCGGTCTCTCCACCTTGTCGTCGCTCGACGTGTGACTGAAGAATCTCGAGTGCATGATAGCCGTAGCGTTCCACCATGTGAAAACCGATGGCCAGTGCCTGGTCAATAGGCTCATCCTGGGGATGTTCCCAGTTTGGATTTCTCCATACGACGGGCATGGCAGATCCTGCCCAGAGTGGAATTTTCATTGCACGGGCTGTTTCATAGATCCAGCGGGCATCATCCCAGCGATAAGAGAAGTGTTTGTCATTGTAGATGGGAATCGGTCGCTGCGATTCTCCAATAACGCCGCTGATTTGTTCAAAAAAATAACGTCGAGGAACCATTTCCTGCCCCAGTTGTGATCGGGGGTAGTCACCATGTTCCCCGATCAAGAGAACCGCATCCACCGCCAGTCTGCTGCTGCCAAGAGTCAGTGCTGACCGGATGCTTTCATAGATCGGGATGTCAAATTCGTGTGCAATCTGTCGACCGATATCGTTTTCGTGGATCTGGTCGATATACAGAGAAACAATCTTGCTTCGGGAGGGAATCAATCCGTCATCGGTTGGGAATCCTCGAAGAAATTTGTCAACCATGACTCCTGCATGACTATTCGGAAAGTAGGTGGTGACGATGGCTGCAATTCGCAGCGGAGTGTCTGTTTTCACTTCAGCTGTCCGTAGAGCATGCTGTTTCAATGTGTTCTCCGGTTTGGAAACGGTTAAACGGTGAGGTTGGGGATGTTCAGATGTCGACGAACTGATGCTTGTCGGAACCAGAGTGGCGGTTGCTGGAAAAATCATGAGTAAGAGCAGCGGTTTTATCAGAGACATCGGTATTTCTCCGGAATGCTATCTGTGTGTCCGGCATGAAACCGACGTATGGTTCGAGGGAACGGTACTGGTTTGCCGGGTATATAAATTTTTGCTAGCTTTGTGTCCAAACGATACGGTACTCCAAGGTGGGTTTCAACGCTGGATCCAATTCCCGGTACAGATTGGATGGCGTTTCAAAAGGGTTGGATCCCGGGAATGCTTTGCCCGTAGTGCTCAGGGAAATTCGTTTCGGATCATAGCTGTCTTTAGAGACGTAGGTGGACATGTCTTACAGTTATATTACGACCAGTTTGCTTGCCGCAGGGTTCCTGAACATTCTACCGACATCGGGTCCTGAGTTAGCCGAAGAAACCGAATGTGGGAGCAAGCCTCAGGCGGTCCGGTTCTCTGAGCATCTGGTTGCAGATAACTACGGATATACGTTCGGTGTGGCTGCCGCTGACCTGGATGGTGACGGAGACCTGGATTTAACCAGCCCCGATATTCAGGGAAAAAAACAGTTTTCAACACTGTTCTGGTTTGAGAATGACGGGAAAGGACGTTTTACTCGTCGCGTCATACATGATCGTGAACCCGGCTGGTTTGAACGCCATGTGACGGCCGACATCAATCGTGATGGAAGGCCTGATATTGCGATTGTCAACAATCAGAAAGGCCAGCTTGTCTGGTTTGCGAATCCGGGACAGGGGGTGCGACAAAACTGGGCACGGCATGTGATTACCACGCAGTGTCCTTATGCCTACGACATTGTTCTATCTGATTTCGATGGTGATGGAGATCTGGATGCCGCCTCTTCTGGATGGCTTGCCAACGAAGTCAGCTGGTATGAGAATTCTGGGAAAATGGACACGACAACAGAGTGGGCACGTTACGTGATCGACAATCAGATGCCAGAAACGCGCACGATTAGCGCAAGTGACTTTAATCATGATGGGAGAATGGATCTACTGGCCACAGCCGTTGGAAAGCCGATTGAAGTTCCAGATAACGAAAATTCACAGACGTCTGGGGCACAGGTAATCTGGTATGAAAACACGCGTCAGACACCGTCTTCCCTTTGGAAAAAACATGTGATAGACACGAGCCTGTCTGGACCGATTCACGGTCATCCGGTCGACCTTGACAGCGATGGCGACCAGGATGTTGTAATGGCCCATGGTATGCGAATAGAAGCAGATCCTGACGTTGGTCGCCACGGGATCGTCTGGTATGAAAATGTCGGTCTGAAACAGGGAGACGTGTTATGGCAACGACATGTGGTTGGCCCGCTTCCATATGCATTTGAAGCGGTTGCCTCAGATCTGGATGGCGATGGTGACCAGGATGTGATTGCTACCGCATGGTCAAAGGGAGATCGGGTTGTCTGGTTTGAAAACGAGGGGGCCTGTCGGGACTGGAAAATGCACGTGATCAAAATCGGTTTCCATGCTGCCAATCAAGTGATCGTTGCCGATTTAGACGGTGATCAGCTTCCTGATATTGTATCCAGTTCTGATGATGGGTCACGCCGTGTCCAGGGATCGCTCGAGTTAAGATGGTGGAAAAATGAGGGAGCAGCGGGCAGTCAGGCTGAAGAATGAGGTCTTTAGCGTTGGTCCGAACGAAACGAGTATGGCCACTTCATCGTTTCACCGAGCTGGTGGGATGATTTCGTTTGAACGGAGGCGGCCAACAGTTTTATCGAATTTCCCGAACGTTGTTCCGCTGACCATGGGAAACCGCCGTTGACTGCGTTATAGTTGCAACCTGAGACAGCGTGTTGCACGGCCGGTTCCGGTCGATTGGTTCTGTCCATTGGGAGCGGTGATGAGCATGGTTCTCTGCGAGACCGTTCGTATCCTAGAGATTGTTGAGTGTACCAGAGTTCCTGGGAGGAAATACCGGTGATCGTATGCAGTAAAAGGTTCTGGCGACGCGCTTTTGTTTGGTTCGTTCTGTGTTCGATGGTTGCTTGGCCTGAATTCTCTGGGGCCCATCACCCCGATCACAAACGCCCGGAATACGCGTTCGGTCCCATTTTCCCGTCTTTGTCACGGGATGGTGAGTCGGTGGTGTTTTCTTTCCAGGGAGCAATATGGACCCTGGTACGTAACAACGGCGAGATGACCCAACGGACCTCAGCACCAGGTTTTGATATTTATCCGGCCTGGTCACCGAAAGGAGATCGCATTGCCTACGTCCGTGGAGCCGAACGTTTTTCAGGGACGCTGCGCGTGTATGATGTGGCGACGGGATCCGATGAGGCGGTACCCGCCGAAGGAACCGTTTACGGGAAACTGGCCTTTGACCCGGATGGCACGCGGATTCTTGCGAAACTCGGTCAGTCAGGTCAGCCCGTTACGCTCGGATGGATTGATATCGAGACCGGCCAATTCGAAAAAGTCATTCCCGCACCTCGGTATCTGCAGCCTTCAGCACTTTCACCAGACGGAAACTGGATCGCCGGGATCACGATTCCGGACTTTCCGGGGGAACAGATGGGTAACAACGGTCCTTTTACCGAATTGTGGCGCATTTCATCAGATGGACAGCGCAAAGAAACCTTATTAGAGTTTCCCGCACGTATTTATGACATCTGCTGGACGGAAGACCAGAAGGCGATGTATGTGGTTACAGATATAGGAGGTGTGTACCACAATATATGGCACCTGCCCCTTGAAAATTCTCTTGCGTCAGCCAGGCAGATCACTTTCGGAGAAGCGGATGAATACAGTCCTTCGCTCAGTGATAATGGACGGAGCCTGCTGTATACAGATAATCGTTACGGATTGACCTCACTGATGGCCTTTGATCGGAAGGAAGATCGTCATCAGGTGATTCCAATTCAGACAAGAAATTTCCACCGTGCCACAGGTAAGATCCGTCTGTCGTTGCAGGACAAGTCGGAATCAGGTCCGTTATCAGCTCGTGTTTCCATCCTTCAGGAAAAGGGGAAATACTATGCTCCGAGCGACTCCCTCTACCGTTTGTTTCGAGGTGAGATGCATTTTTATCTGAGTCAACCGCAGGAGTGGGAGTTACCCGAAGGGACGTACTCCATTCGGGTATCACGCGGTCCGGAATACAAAACCCTGAGAAAACAGGTGCGCGTCCTGGCGGGAGAGACACACGAAGTTTCGTTACCACTCGATCGATGGACTTTTCAGAGAACCCGTGGATGGTGGTCTGGTGAAAGCCATATTCATGCGAATTATGGCTATGGCCACTGGTACAATTCACCGACTACCATGTGGAATCAATGCTCGGGTGAAGATCTGGTTGTGTGCAATTTTATGGTCGCGAATTCAGCCAGTGACGGAGTATTCGACCGTCAGTATTTCCGGGGTCGTCCGGACCCTCTTTCTACCGACACGACGATTCTCTACTGGAACGAAGAATTTCGCAGCACTCTCTGGGGACACATGACGCTGCTGAATTTGAAGCAGCTGGTGGAGCCTGTATTCACAGGTTTTCTGAACACGACCCATCCCCACGATTTTCCGACCAATGTGGATGTGGCACGTCATACTCACGATCAGCATGGGCATGTGAATTACACCCATCCGGCGAGCAACGTGAAAGACCCCTATCTCAGTGCCTATTCTGCAAAGGCACTACCGGTGGATGTCGCGCTGGGTACGGTTGATTCGGTGGATGTGATGGGAACCGGTCATGAAGCCAATGTACCTCTATGGTATCGGTTGCTGAATTGCGGATTCCGGGTTCCGGCATCTGCTGGAACCGATTGTTTCCTCAATCGGATTCCAAGTCGTTTACCAGGACAGGATAGGGTGTATGTCCAGGTTGCTGAACCGTTTTCATATTCCGGATGGATTGACGGCCTCAAGGCAGGAAAAACGTTTGTAACCAATGCTCCGATGATGGAATTTGCCGTCAATGGTCAGACAGCGGGAAGTGAGATCGCACTTAGCACTACGGATCAGGATACCGTACACGTAACCGGTGTGGTCCAATGTCTACACCCACTGGATCAGGCGGAAGTGATTTACAGAGGAGAGGTGATCCACCGGCAACCGGTTTCTCTGGACTCTCGAAGAATCGAGATCGATGTCCATCTTTCGATACCCGAAACAGGCTGGTTGGCGCTTCGGGTTTCTGGTCCTGCTCATCCTGATGTTGCCAGTAATACCCCATTTGCACACAGCAGTCCTGTCTACGTTGTGCGCCAGGATGCACTCGCCAGGTCCAGCGCCGATGCTCAATATTTCCTGGAGTGGATAGACCGATTGGAAGGGGATCTTCATAAAAGAGACCGGGTCCCTTCACGTCATCGCGACCACGTGGACGCTCAGATTGAAAAGGCGCGTACCATTTACAGGGACATACGGGATCGTCCCTGAAAACGCACCTTTGACAACCCAAAGCCACGTTATACTTTGGGTTCCCAGCCCGGTTCATACTCCCGACCCCAGAGAGCCATCGCCTCGCTGTCAGCGAGGATATGGCCGTTATGAGGGTCACAGTTGAGCGATCTTCCCGTTCGTTGTGCGATGTTACCCAGGTGACAGAGCAGGGTGCTCTTGTGCCCTTCCGCTATTTCCGCGTTCAGTGCAAGTGGCGTGTCATTGCGAATAGCATCCAGAAAGTTGGTGATATGCTGGGAATCACCTCGCGAGCTGGCCTGGTGGTTATCGGTTGCTTTGTTGTCCAGATCGTAAAGTACATACGAACCGTTGCTGTCGACTTCCAGGGTTCCACCGTCACCATAGAATGTGGTGAATCCGGATCCATGGCGATTGCAGCTGGTACCTTCCCAGGTGATCTGGCGTTTGCCTTCAAATTCAAAGCAGACGGCGTGAGTGTCAGGGGTTTCCTGATCATCATCCCAGTGGTATCGACCACCACTGGAAGTCACGCGAACGGGATAATCAACTCCGAGTCCCCAGCGACAGAGATCCAGTGTGTGGACACCATTGTTACCCAGTTCGCCGTTACCCCAGTGCCATCGCCAGTGCCAGTTGTAGTGCACCACATTGTCCAGGTAGGGTTGGCGAGGTGCCGGTCCCTGCCAGAGATCATAGTTGATATGTGCTGGCACTTCGGCCGGTTTTCCATGCCCTATGGATCCGCGTGCACTGTAATACCGGGCGCGCACCAGGTAGACACGTCCAATAGCCCCGGTCCAGAGTTTTTCCATGGCTTGTGCCCAGCCGGGCCCGCTGCGTCGTTGCGTTCCAACCTGAACGGCACGTTTATATTTACGTGCGGCCGCAACCATGAGTTCTCCTTCTCTGGGGTTGTGGCTGCATGGTTTTTCAACGTACACGTGTTTGCCCGCAGCACAGCTGAGTATGGTAGCGGGGGCATGCCAGTGATTGGGTGCTGCACAGACCAGCGCGTCGACTTCGGGGTCATCCAGTATCTGTCGGAAATCGGTGATCGGGCGTGGTGATTTGCCGACCGCGCCTGCAACCGTTCTAGCCGTCTCTTCAGCACGCTTGGTATCAATATCACAAACGTATTTAACTTCCACATCCGATTGTTTGGCAAATGCGTCGGCCAGTGCCCGGCCACGCGAGAGACCCATGACACCGACGGTTACCTTTTTCTCATTTACGGAAGCGGCACCAGCCGTGATGGTTCCAAGGGACAAACCGGCAACCGTTCCATGGAGTGCTGCATTTTCAAGAAAATGCCTTCTGTCGATAGAGTGTGACACGGGTAACTCCTTTAAGTGAAGGGGCCAGGTGCGTTGAATAATTATTAAAACAGGTTGTTGCCGACATGGGGTTGAGAAGCGTTATGTCATACGGAACGTGAATGATATCATGAGAACGATCTTCAGCGAAGAAGATTGCCCGTAACATCACTGGAAGAGGAGGCCGGAAGAGCGAACGAAAAAACCTGCTTGCCATGTCGATCAGGAGTGGTTTCATGTTCCATGACAAGGGGACCTGTCGTCAGGGATCGTTACGGTTATTATAATGGCACACGTGAGAAGAGGTGCTTCCGTGAAAGCAGGAACCGTTTACTCAGCGAATCATTCCCGGAACGCCTTTTTCAGATCATCTCGCTTTAAAGGAGTTGTGATAGTGGACGATAATACTTCGGTTAAGACCTATAACGAGCTGACCGATGAAGAATCACATGTTCTTGTCGACAAAGGAACCGAACCGCCTTTCAGTGGTGAATATACGAACCTGAAAGATGCCGGCACGTTCATTTGTCGGCGATGTAATGCAGCCCTTTATCACTCGCATGACAAATTTGAAAGTCACTGTGGATGGCCCAGTTTCGATGATGAAATTCCGGATGCCGTCGAACGCCATACCGATGCAGATGGCCGCCGTACCGAGATTGTCTGTCAAAATTGTAGTGGTCATCTCGGGCATGTCTTTCTGGGGGAGAGAATGACGGCCAAGGATACTCGCCATTGTGTCAATTCCTTGTCGATTCGATTCATTGCATCCGGAGACCCACTGCCAAACAAATTATAACGGAAAGAATCAGTACGATAGCACATGACATGGAATGACAGTGAAACGTTCTATAGAGTTTGTTGTGGGTACGATTGATCAACTGACAGAAAGGTAAAATCGACGATGACTCCTCACCGAATTCGGATCGCTCTGGGATGTGTTACGGTAATGGCGACCATGGTATCAGCTGGTGATCAATGGCCAGAGTGGCGGGGTCCAGGCGGGCAGGGGTACGCACAAGTACGCGATCTCCCCGTGTCATGGAGTGAAACCGAACACGTTGCCTGGAAAGTCGTTGTACCGGGACGAGGGTGGTCGACTCCTGTCATTGAAAACGGGCGGGTCTGGGTTACGACCGGCATTGATACCCCTGCGTCTAAGGCAGATGCGGAACGTCGGCGTAAAACCAGTACCAATGCCCAGCCGTTGACTATTTCTGAGTCCGTGAGTTTAAGAGCGGTCGGTCTGGATCTGAAAACCGGTGAAGTGCTTCACGATATCGAAGTCATTTCCCAGCGCGATCCACAAATGATTCATCAGCAGAATACCTATGCCACTCCGACACCGATTATCGAAAACGGACGTCTTTATTGTCATTATGGACCGTATGGTATGGCTTGCCTGGATGTTGAGACCCAAAAAGTGTTGTGGCGAAATCAGGCATTGGATGTAAAGCACGAAAATGGTCCGGGTAGCTCGCCTGTTCTCTGGGGAGATCATCTGATTGTGCACTGTGATGGTATTGATCAGCAATATATCGTTGCGATTGACAAAAACACAGGCAAGCAAGCCTGGAAGACTCATCGAACCGGTCATCAACGTGATGATGTCCAAATGAGAAAATCCTATGCAACGTCACTGGTCGTGAAGGTACAACAACAGCCTCAGGTCATTTCCCCTGGTGCAGACTGGGTGTATGGGTACGATCCGATTTCGGGGCGTGAACTGTGGAAGCTCAGCTACGGCATGCAGGGGTTTTCCAATGCGTCCCGTCCGATTGCCGGACATGGTCTGGTCTATGTGTGTACCGGCTATATGAATGCTCAGATGTTGGCTATTCGCGTCGATCAAAAACGTAAAGGGTCTCAGGCTGAGGTGGTCTGGAGTTTAAAGAAACAGGTTCCCAATGTTTCTTCACCTCTGATGGTCGGTCAGGAAATTTATTTCGTGTCCGATAATGGGATTGCATCGTGTATTGATGCGAAGACCGGAAAGGTCCATTGGGTACAGCGCATCGGTACGAAGTTCTGGGCATCTCCACTGTATGCAGACGGACGTATCTATTTCTTCGGAAGTGAAGGTGATACCGCAGTCATCGAGCCAGGCACATCCTTCAGAAGGCTGGCGAGTAATCAATTGGACGGGACCATGCTGGCAACCGGTGCTGCGGTTGACGGATCTCTGGTTCTCAGAACCGACCAGGCAGTGTACTGTCTTCGTTAAGCTCCCGATGGCTGCTCAGCGGATACACGGATGGGTGGGGCTCTTGCTGCACCTGCAGGTAGCGGTCTGCTGGAATCTGGCGTAGACGTTGAAGGTTAGTGCTCTGTTTTGGATACGGTATCTTTTGGTGCCAGAGTCCGAAAATCACGTCCGCTGGGTGATTGGAAAACAGCAAGGTCGAATTCCGGCGCCGCAGCAATGACATGATCAAAGATATCGGCCTGAATGTTTTCATAGTTGGCCCATGCCTTGTCTCGACTGAAAACATAGATCTCAAGAGGTATACCTCGATCGGTAGGTGCAAGTTGTCTAACGAGAAAGGTCATGTCCTTGTGGATCATTGGGTGATTGCGGAGGTACTGGACCAGATAGCTTCGAAATGCACCGAGATTGGTAATACGGCGGCCATTGATCAGAGAATCGGTATCGACGTTAAGATCTTCGTTGTGCTCTTTGATTTCGCTGCGTCTGTTTTTCAGTTCACCGGCGAGCAGTGCATATTTTTCAAAACGGTTCAGCATCGTGTCGGTACAGAAACGGACGGTGTGCATGTCGAGATTGATGGATCGCTTGATCCGACGTCCTTCCGATTCGTCCATTCCCCGCCAGTTTTTTACGGCATCGGCAACCAGTGCGTAAGTCGGTATCGTTGAGATGGTGTTGTCCCAGTTCTGGACTTTGACCGTATTCAGTGAAATGTCGATAACGTTGCCATCAACACCGTGCTGTGGCATTTCAATCCAGTCTCCCAGGTGGACCATTCGATTGGCCGATATCTGGAAACTGGCTACCAGGCCAAGAATGGAATCCTTGAAAACCAGAAGCAGAACGGCACTGAGTGCACCAATACCAGTCAGGAACTGCCATGGGGACTGATCCATCAGGATCGCCAGTACGGTAATTCCGCCCACCAACCAAATTCCAATTTCAAAGGTCTGCATCAAGCCTTTAATGGGACGACCTTTGGAAATTTCAAAAGTGCGGTAGACGTCAACAATCGTGCGCAGGATCGACGTAAGCAGTAGAACGATGGCAATTCCCATATAGGCCATTGCGAGGCGCTGAATCCAGGCATTGAAAGACCATCCCGGCAGGGCGATCTGACAACCGTTGTAAATGACAAATGCTGGCACAATGTGCGAAGCGCGCTGTAAAACCCGGTGCTTGATCAGAATGGGACTCCAGGCCAGTTCCCATCCGGTAATGAATTTCCGAATACCCTTCAGAAGCAACTGCGTGATCAGATAGGCTGTGGCAGAGACAGCCAGCAGTATGATGAACCCAATAATATAGCGGATAGCTGTTTGCACAAAGCTTCCGGTGGGTTCACCGGTTTGAGCGAGCAGGTCCATAAAGGAGCGGAAAGTGTCTTCCATGAGTTACCTTTGCTTCCACGGTACGTGATCCGGTCACTATGCGGTATCCTACGCACTGAACGTCATTAATCCAAGCGAAGGTTTCCAAATCCGGTTTCAACCGTTTCCATTCGAGGGCAGAACGGATATGATGCCGGCGCCGGTACCGTGGACATGGATTGGGTAGGGGAGTTGTTGTGCAAAATATTTCAGGTCTGGATGCAACTATCTGTCTGGGTTATCTCGCTCTGGTTGTCGGGTTGGGATTGTATTTTTCCAACAAGCAGAAAGATAACGATGATTTTTTTCTTGGCGGTCGGAAGATGCACTGGCTCCCCGTAGGGCTTTCTTTGTTTGCCGGCACGTTCAGTTCCAATTCGTTTGTTGGTTTACCTGCAGAAGGGGCCTTTGGGAATTATCACCAGCTTCTGGCGATTTATTTTATTCCGTTTGTCGTCATTCCAATTACCTGTATCTGGTTTATTCCCTTTTACAAGCATCTGGGATATACCAGTCTTTACGAGTATCTCGAGCGTCGATTCAATCGTCCGGTCCGATTAATGGCCAGTTTGATTTTCATGACGTATTCCGCGGGATGGATGGGAACCATGCTGCTGGCGGTATCCCGAATTTTGAACGTCGTTCTCGAGACCCGTGCTGCCAGTCAGACGGTTCTGGTCATTGTTGTCGTTGGTTTGCTGGCTACGTTGTATACAGCGATCGGGGGAGTCAAGGCAGTCATCTGGACCGATACGATCCAGGCTTTTGCCCTCTGTGGTGGTATGTTTTTTCTGCTCTGGCTGCTGATGAACAAAATAGATGGTGGTTTTCAGGCCTTTCTCTCCATGGGATCGGAGGCCGGTAAATTCGACATGTTTCGAACCGATGGAGGTTTGAGTGAAAGAAATGTCTTTTCCGCATGTGCTTACGGGTTTTTCGTTTATATGGGTGGTCAACTGGCATCGTATGGTGCTTTTCAGCGATACGTAACGGTCGATTCAGTCGACGATGCCCGTAGGGCACTGATTATTAAAGGAGTATTTACGATCGTCTCATGCACGTTGTTTTTCCTGGTAGGGACAGCGCTGTACGGATTTTACCAGCAGCATCATGTGGAAGTGTATGAGTTGCTTTCATCGGGCAAGGACCGGGATCAATTACTGCCGCATTTCGTGGTGAATCATGCCACAGGTTACGGCATGATGGGCCTCTTGCTGGCGGGCCTTTTTGCGGCGTCGATGAGCAGCCTGGATAGTGGAATTAACAGCATGACGGCGACACTCGTTACCGACTGGTTCAAGGGGCGTGAAATCGGTATGACAGCTAATCGTGGTCTGACGGTCGTATTCGGCCTGGCGGTTACCGCGATTGCCAGTGCCTTATCGCTGATTAATTCCCCGGTGTTCGATATTTTGATTGCCATTGCCGGTACCACACTGGGTCTGCTGCTGGGAGTACTCATGATGGGGATGCTGTTGCCGAGGGTAAACAGCACTGGTGTTGTGTGTGGGCTGGTGACGGGACTGGTTGTTTTTCTGTTGATTCGGATGGTTCTTCCCGGACTGACACCCGAGCAGCTGGTACAACTGGGGCCTTTAGCGGGATTGAAAAACAATACATGGTGGGATGGTATGCTTACAACGGTTCCGTCGGTAATCGTTGGTGTACTGGTAAGCTTTTGGACAGCCCCACCGACAGAAGATCAGCTAAATGGTCTGCTCCTGCTTCCTTTCCATCGTCGTTAATAAGGTTTCGATCAGGTAAAAGAGAGGTCCGTCCGGTTCTCTTGGGAGGAACAGTATCGTGAATTACTGCATGGTCACAACCGGCTATTCAGATACGGGTAATCGGTGGCGAATTCATTCAGCAGTGCTTGTTGTATCGTTTGCAGTTTTCATGATGACCTGTGCCGTTTATGCAGAGAATCCGCTTCAAGTGCCCTTTCCTGAAGAGGAACTGAATGCACTGGCTGATCCATTTCAGGGGCGAATTGGTTTTTACGCCAAAGTAATCGGTGAACAGCAGGAGTATTCCTGGAATGCCCAGCAGCGATTTCCACCGGCCAGTGTGATCAAGCTGCCGGTCATGGTGGAGCTTTACCGCAGAATGGAATCAGGACAGCTTGACCCGGAGCAGACGATCCTTTTACCGGATGACATCTCGACACACGGATCCGGAATCTTGAAACGGCAGGAGCCTCCCGTGGTGCATTCGCTGCGTGAATACTGTCGTTTGATGATGGTTAACAGTGACAACATGGCAACCGATATCGTAATGCGGACAGTGGGACAGGATGCCGCCAATCGTTTTCTTGACCAACAGGGTTTCCATCGAACCAGAGTATCTCTGGAAATGGGGCGGTGGCACTACCTGATACTCGGCATGGCGGACGTTCCGATTTCCCGTGAACAGGATGAACGACTGCTGAAGCGTATCAAGGCCGGAAAATTTGATAATGACGGACTGGGCTACTCCGATTCGCTTTCGAACAATGTATGCGGGCCGCGCGATGTCGGTCTGTTGCTCCAGCGACTTTACGTGGGTGAGCTTGCCGGAAAAAAATCCACACGAACGATGCTGGATTTATTACGTGCTTCAACGCACAAACAAACGGTGGCTAAATACGTCACGAAGGGAATACAGGTAGCCAACAAGTATGGGGGCAGTCAGCGCATAGCGGCGGATGCGGCTATTGTGGAATTGAAAAATCGCCCACTGGTGATTGCAGCATTTGCTATCAGTGATCAGGCCTCCGATCGTTCCGGTCGGGAGATTCTGGCTCGAATGGCCCGTCTTGCGATAGCGGCGTGCGATCCGCAGGCAGTGGTTCCGCTCGAGGCATCACCGCGTTAGTTAGGCAGATTCAGGAGCCGTTTCGCTGAAAGAACTGAACCTTCGGTGTGAAGGTTACATTTTCATCCAGTGGAAAGACCGGTCTTGCGCACACCGTGTGTCCGAGATAAGGGAGGTTGGCACTGGTTGATCCGGGTGCGTCAACATTAATCAGCTGATCACACCAGTCTGCGAACATGTGCGGTTCCGCGTGAGGAGTTTTGACTACCACCGCCTGGAATCGTTTGGGATCCTGTCCATGTCCGTAGAATAGGGCCCGGTCAAACAGGCTGACACTTTGTGAACTGACGACATACGTGTAGTTTTCTGCTTCCAGTACAGCGGTCTTGCCGGCGTACCAGTTGAGGCGAAAGGTTTCACTCAGGATTTCCCCGTCCGAGAGCATCTTTACACGTGCTTTGACCGGCAGTGGTGTGAACCGATCGGCATCGATCTGTCCCCCGAGTGTGACATCAATGGTAGCTCCGATTCCTGCGTTGATAGCGGTTTCAACGGCCGCTTGATCGACTACCGGTGAGAGTACACGACCTGGATATCCGGTTTCCATCAGTGCCCGTACAATGGCGTTACTGTCTCCCGAGGCGCCCGAACTGGTGGCATCGGCAGCATCCATTAGAACAACCGTACCTTGTGGGTTTTCTTGAAATTGATCACAGGCTCGTCGGGCCGCATCGGTCAGTGGCGTCAGGGGAACCTGCATTTTTTCATGGTGCTCCCAGAAGGTATCGGCCATCTGGAGAGCCAGTTGAGACGCCAGTTCGGGATTCTGGTCGGTCATCACCATTGCGTTGGTGCGCAGTTCCGGGACATCCGTAAAGGGATTCCCGATAAACATACCGGCGGAAATTCCGGAATCACTCTGTTCGATCTCGATTGCCTGTCGGATACAGTGTCCGAAACTTCCGGTCTCCGTAATCAATTCATCCCCCCGTACCAGAGCCGGTATTTTAACCAGTGCCATAACCGGCTTCAGGTTGTCTTTGATCATGCGCATCAGGACACGGGCTGCCCGTGCACCGGTTTCGAACATGTCAATATGCGGGTAGGTATGGTAAACCACCACCGCGTTGTTGTGTACGATCATGCGTTCGGTCAGAATTCCATGGAGGTCCAGTGAGGTGACAAAAGGAATGGATTCTCCCAGAATTTTACGAGCCTGTTCCAGGAGATACCCTTCTGGGTCCGACTCATTTTCAGCAGACATCGCGCCGTGCAGAGCGAAGTAGGCCCCATCAACTTCGCCTGCATTTTTTATTGCATCCAGCCATTCACTGGACAGACGGTTCCAGCTCTCAGCACTCAGCGTACCGGTTGATGTGTTCGATTTGGCACTCATGGCCGGGATGACTTCCACTTCATCATGACGATCGAAGACCGTGTAGCATCCGCCAATTTCATCGATACTGTGTCGTCGATTTTGGACCAGTTCCTCACCACGGCAGGTGACAAAATCCTGGTATTGCCCGGGAAGAGGATTGAATGAGGACACTTCCTGCATGCATTCGGTAAGGAGAATTCGGGTCATAGGAGGAGGGCCATTCTGAATGGGTCTACGGGTTGGGAGTGAGCATAACCGTACGCTGGTCGATTTCCTCAAGGGTGAATCGAACGATGACAATATACGGTTTTTCACCTTTGGTCCAGTGACCGTAGGTGGTCGCGACAAAGGTGTCGTCGGGGAATAACTCCAGATCCGCATGCGCACCGTCGAAGTCATGCTGGTTTTTCATCAGGCGAATGCGGTATGGTCCGGGGGTTTTTTCAACAAGGATCTGACGGTGTGTTTCTCCGGCAAGATCGATCAGGGGAATCGTATAATGCTGGTCACGACGTGGCTCAATACGGGGGGTGGTCTGACCTGGCTGATCCTGGGTATCGGCCGGGTGTTACGGTGCTGTGAGCAGGATGGCAAAAAACCAGTTTGTAGGGCGAAGACTCCATTCGAAAATTAATCATGTCGCGATTCCTGAGTAACGAAGATGCTTGATTGCGAACTCAGACCGCGGTCTTTTTATTTTTGAGTCTGTGACATACCGGTCCTGCCGTATCGGATATGGCACGTAGCCCTTTCCTGGAGCGGGTATGCTGCCCCGGTTTCCGGTGCTTCGCACACACGGATGAGGTGAAGGAGACGCGTTGTGTGTCAGGGGGAGGTCTGCTGAACCATCAGCCGGTCTGATGTCCGGGCGGAAGAAGACTTCGTGTTCGGATACGCGGACAGATTTGTTCCCCATCTACCAGGTCCGGATGCCCGTCATGGCCCAGTTGTGCCGGTGAAGGCCCGACCCACTCACTTTCACACCCCTCGATATGAATTTTGCCGCTTTCAGGGTCAAACGACAGTGTAGTAAACAGGGCATCACGGTAAGGGCAGGTGTATTCAATATAGGGGTACGTAGTATGAATAGCTGCGGGATAGCTTTTATGTTTGTAGGAACCTCCTACCCATTGATACGAGGCGGAGTTGATATGCAGATTAACGACATTTCCAACGCGCACAACGTGGTCAATATGGGAGTGGCCATTGACTGTCAGTATGACCTTGTCGTCAGCGGCACCGAGTACACTTTGTATGGTTTCCGCGTTGTCGACGGCCCATGGGCCGGCAAGAGGCTGGTGGCACAGCACGATAATGGGACCCGCCAGACGCTCAAGTTCACCACGCAGCCATTCGATTTGTTCCGGACCGATATGCGACGGGTAGCCTCCCTGGTGGTTGGGTGGTCGTTCATTGCCGTCCAGCACTATCAGTTGCAGTCCGGACACCTCGTGGGAATAATAACGGTGTTTCATTTCCCAGGAATCCACTACTTGCTGAAACGTGTATCCATCATCGGTGTCGTGATTGCCGATCACGTGAAGGGTCTGTGGATGCGCCTGGTTGAAGGTGTCAATGAGTGGCTGGTTAGCCGAAGACGGGTACGCGAAGTCTCCCAGCTGAATGAGTGCGTCAGGTTTAACGGTCGTCATCTGGTTCAGGAAGGTTTCCATACGCTGGGGCCCATCGTGCATCACATCGTGATGCAGGTCGGCGATCATGCCTATTTGCACCGGTTTTTTGAGTTGCTTCAAATTGGCGGCTACCGAGTGCGGCAGTGCAATGGAGGTGGCTGCTGCACCCAGGGTGCCCAGCATCGCCCGACGTGAAGTAAGCAGGTCGGAACCAGGAGTTGGCGAGGGTCGGAACATGTCAGAACCTTCCTTGTCATGTGTCAGAATGCAGGAGAGAACAGGTCACCCATTCAGGGCTATCAGATGGTTACCGGTCCATGAACAGAAACCGATTACCAGTTTATATGAGCCTGAAGCAGAACTCAAAAAAAAGGGTTCGTCTCTGTCTGACCAGTCGACTTTAAACAGGGCTGGCTAGCCAGGGTGTTCCCGGGCCTGGTGAGGTTCTCGAGGCAGATATTTCAGGGTGTAGAGAACTCCGGCAACAAGAATCAGGGCACAGACGAAAAAGCTGACCTGAAATCCGAAGGCCTGGCTGTCCTGACCCAGCAGGGAGAGATCCTTTTTCTGAATAGTGGCAGCAATCCAGCCAAAGATGATTCCGAATTGACCGACGGGGCCCATGAGCAGATTCATGAGAACCTGGCCACGTTTCATCTCCGACTCACGGCATGCAGATAACATGTAGTTGGGCGCATAGACCCCTACGAGTTCTCCGGCACCAAAGATACCAAACGCAAAGAGGTAATAGGTTCCGCTGGCGAACAGGGCCCAGGTCAGTGCGAGCACGTAGAGGCTGGCGGTAATCAGAACCCCGGTTCTCGGGTTAGTTTGGACCAGGAGCCATCCGAGAAAAAGCCCTGCGACTGCCTTGAAAGAGAATCGCATCAGATTTTGATAGCCGGCATATTCCTGGGGATCGACACCGAGCACTTCCTTGGAATAGAGATTCATGTTCGAAGGAATCACATTTCCGATATAAAACACAAAGGTCATGATGGTAACCATACGCAGCAGCCGTACCGAAAGCAGGTCTCGGAAGTGCCACGCGTAGAGTAGGGTAGCTGCCAGCATGAATAGAACCGATAAGGACATCTGGCCACCCAGGGTACAGCCCATCGCGGCGACACTGGCCGCTATTCCTGTGGCCAGATCCGCGACTTCGCTTACGGGTTTGCGTACCACATCCTGTTTGGGCGCCGGTATCTGGAACCGGCTTGCCAGTACCGAAGCAAGCAGCATGGCGGGTGTTTCAAGCGCAAACAGAAGTCCGAAATTAAAGGGTGCTTCATAGGTTTCGACGGTCCATTTCAAGGGGCCGAGTTCAAAATGACCAGCGAGAATCAACTGTGAGGCAAGGGATCCCAGAGCGGCCAGTACCGGTCCCAGACCGTAGGCGAAACCGAGTGCCAATCCGCGTTTCGATTCATCGGTGGTTCTTCCGAGAATTTCCCATATGAAGGCGATGGCGGTCGGGATGGTGGCGCCGGTTATCCCACTTTGCAGAATGACCATGATTACCTTGGTTTCGTCTGAAGTGTCCGAGATCAGAACCATGGAAGTCAAACCACAGGTAACCGCACACAGGGCGTAACAGGTCGTCAGAATCGGTTTCAGATGCCGTACTCCGGGGAACAGCCACGCGATGCATGCGACCATTGAAGCCATGACGAAAAAGGAGGCACCCGGTAGATTTGCAATGATCGGGTTGGCGCCCAGCTGGTTCAGAAGCGAAGCCTGGGTGATACCGACATAGATAACCGGTGCCGCCAGGTACTGTAGCGCAACAATCGCGGCAAAAAGAAGCAGGTTTCGGTTGTAATGCACGTTAGCCATGACGTGGAACCCGGGCGTTATGGACAGTCAGGTGTCGTTGCTTCAGGCGAGGGGCAGGTCAATGGCACGCCCACTTTCTGCCGAGCGCAGGCAGGCTTCACAAATTTCGACCGCCGCACGGCCCTCCGGGCCACCCACGACGGGCTTGGTTCCTTCGTGAAGGCTGTCTATGAATCCCTGTATCACGCGGGTATGCGGTTCGAGTCGAACCGGGTTTTTAGGGTCATTGGCCCAGTCGAACTTTTCAGGAATGATCACATCTTCCCACGATTCTCCTTTGCCCATGCGCAGGAAATCAAAGTTTTCAATATCCAGGATGGCATCGCGCCCGACAATTTCAAAACGTACTTCACTGCTCGGTATACTGGGGTCGGGCATCTCGGAGGTGATCCACATATGCCCCATCAGTCCTCCTTCGAATTCCAGCTGCGCCATGACACTTTGAGCGGGCGCTTTGATATCACCGAACGTATTAGCCTGGGCAAAAACACGCACGACATTGCTGCCACTGAGCCATCTGAGGAAATCCGCGTTATGGGTTGCCATGCCCATGAACAGGCCCCCGCTTCTGGGATCGTACATCCACTGCCGTTCCGAAAAAACATCTTGGGTGAGGCTGATCGGAAAAGCCGAAAGGGTACGCATCATTCGGATAGGACCCAGTTCACCCTGGTCAATCAGCTCTTTCGCCTTTCGGGTCAAGGTGCGAAATCGTTCTGTTTTCACCACTCCAAGTTGAACACCAGCCTTATCTGCGACGCGCATCATGGCATCGCATTCAGCCACGGTAGGGGCCATCGGTTTTTCAACCAGAATGTGTTTGCCAGCGGCGGCTGCCTTTTCTGTGATTTCCAGTCGATGCTGGTCAGGTGTGGCGACAAGGACCGCATCGATATCACTTCGTTCGACCATATCTTCGACACGTGCATCCATGGGAACTTTGTAGTCGGCCGCCAGGCCAGCGGCACGCTTACCGCCGGTAATGGAAACCAGGTGTGCGCCTTCAACATGGGCAGTCAGAGCCTGGCTGTAGGTCAGTCCCATGAATCCGCTGCCAATCATTCCCATGCCAATCGAATCTGCCATGCTGTTACTCCCGGTTAGAGGTATGAATTCATGGTTGGAGGAGACGTTGTCCGGTGTTCAGTCTTTCCAGTGCACCCGCAGTTTGGTCCATCGAATACCACAATGTCCCTGTTCGTGGCACCAGTGTGTGGTCAGGATATCTCCGTCCTGAAGGACGATGCCTGTGGGAAAACCGAATTGAAAGTCGTCCAGTTCGTCGATACCGGATTCCACCTGCTGACTGCGCTGATAAAACGTACGGGCATCGTAGAGGATCTCTTCTGTGACCACTTGCCAGGTGGACTCGCGGAAGCGTACCAGAGCCATCTTGATTGCCTGACTTCCGTGTCGCTGATTGTAAAGTACCAGCAGGCGATCCCTACCCAGGGGAATGGGGGTCATCGTCTGGGCCTGGATTCCGGTTGTGTGAATCGTTCCCCAGGTGGTGCCACCATCTTCTGAGAGAACAAAGCGGTTTTCCAGATCGGAGTATTCACCCAGGGTCACCGTCCAGGCAACGCCCATAAGCTTGTCCGGGGCCAGTTGCGCAAACTTCTGTTCAAAATAGCCGAGCTGTCCGTCGGGATCGTAAAACGGAGTTGAATAGTTCCAGGTGCTCCCCTGGTCGTCAGAGCGGGCCAGGTAAACCCGTGCTCCGAGTGTCTCCGGGCTGGCCAGTGTGGCTGCCGGTGCCAGCAGTCTACCTGAGGGCAGATGCAGCAGGCCGTGCGAGACTTCCAGCGGACAGTCTTCGGGAAACGGGACAGCTTTCGGTGCACTCCAGGAATGACCGTGGTCTGTTGACAGGCAGAGAATGGCCCGCGAATCACGCTGGCCAAACCCACTGTCGACGTCCGCATCGACCCATGAGCCATAGGCGTATACGGTATCGCCATCGGGAGACCGGGTGAGTTTCATGAAATTGGCACGATTGTGTTTTTGGTCTTTTTCAAGAACGACACCTTCGGTGTTCCAGGTTTCACCCCGGTCCGTGGAACGGGCCCATTCGGTCTGTCCGGTAACCAGCGCTCCGCCACCGGTCCCGAATGAACAGAGCAACTCGCCGTTGTTCAGTTGAACGGCCATGGGGAACGCCGATTCACGCTGATCAATGTGTCCGCTGCCAAGTATTTCAAGGGATGCCATGTTGGTCGCTCTTGTGTCGGGAGATAACAGGTTACGGGATGGCAGGGTAATGGAGACACCTTGGGTTCGCAGCTAAGGAACACGGCACAGTAAACGGTAAAGAGGACCGGTGTGCAAGGGGGTATTGATGAGAGTGTTGTGGTTGTCTCAGTGAGAGAGGTGGAGAGGGTGTTTTTGTCGACTGCATTTCCGTGAATTAGTCATCGGGTACCCAGAGTAGATTCCTGCTTGTCACTGCGATGCGTTCTGTGTCAGAATGCGGGTAGTTTCAGAACCCGTGGGTTTCGTGTGCGTCATCGCGCAGAAAGCGATAACAGACCATGACAGGTAAGCAACATTCAGGTCGGACCAGATCACGGGCTACCCGGCGTGGTTTTCTGCAGGCCGGTGCCCTGGCGATGGGTGGGTTGAACCTGAGCGATGTCATGCGTCTGCAGGCCGGTTCTTCGCCGGGCAGCGGGCGTCCGAAGTCTGCGATTATGATTTTTCTCAGTGGCGGACCGTCGCATCTCGACATGTACGATATGAAGCCACAGGCTCCCAGGGAGTACCGGGGTGAGTTTCGTCCGATTCAGACCAATGTTTCGGGCATGGAAATCTGCGAGCACATGCCCATGCAGGCCAGGATCGCGGACAAGTTCACCATTCTCCGTGCCTACAGGGGTGGCCATCTGCACACGGCCAACGAGTTTTTCAGTGGTTTCCCGTGGCAGGAATCACCGCGGGCTTCGATTCCAGGTGACGCACGGCGTCCTGCAATGGGTTCGGTATTGAGTCGGCTGCGCAAATCCGAGTCATCGCTTCCTCCGTATGTCAGCATTCGCAGTCAGCGTCAGTGGGAGCGTGCCTACTATCTCGGCCATGAGCATGAACCGTTTCGCATTGCGGAAAACAGCGGCAATATCGGAGCCGAGGGCCTGGCCAATATGCTCCGCCCGAAAGAAGTTACTCTGAAGCGACTCGGGGATCGTCGCGGTCTGCTCGATGCCCTTGCCAGGCATGAAGCAGGCGTGGGTCTTGGTACGGGTGATACGGGTATCGATGCATTTCAGCAGCGCGCCCTGGATATCATTGCTTCCAGTCGGGTTCGGGACGCCTTTGATATCGAAAAGGAACCCGACTCGGTGCGTGCCCGCTACGGAGAAGGCCTGGACAGTATGGGGCAGGAGCCCTGGAAATGGCTGCTGCAGGCTCGCCGGCTGATTGAAGCGGGGGTGTCGGTGGTAAGTGCCTGCACCTACGGATGGGACACCCATCGCACTAATTTTAAGACGCTTCGAAAAATGCTGCCGCCGCTGGATCAGGCCGTGC
>CAXEIY010000225.1:0-50778 GCA_963996245.1 uncultured Planctomycetia bacterium
CAGATCCAGCCAGCACCGATGAACCAGAATTAAGATGTATTCTTCAAGTCCTTCGCGAAGTCCGCGAAGCCCGAGGCGACCACTTTTGGCAGGATCTGGCAAGTGGCATTCGAGGAGTATCGGAAGAAACCACTACCGGAGTTCTCCGATTGTATGAAAGATTGGAAAACGAAAGCCTGCTATTCCCCGCCATTAATGTCAATGACAGCGTCACCAAATCAAAATTTGACAACGTTTACGGATGTAGACATTCCCTCGTCGATGGCATCATGCGTGCAACGGATGTACTGATAGCGGGAAAACGGGCACTCGTATGTGGCTTTGGAGATGTTGGAAAGGGATGTGTACAGTCCCTTCAGGGCCAAGGCGCGAAAGTATCTATTACAGAAATCGACCCGATTTGTGCTTTACAGGCATGTATGCAGGGAATCGATGTGGTTCAGATAGAGGATGTCGTTGGAGAGATCGATATTTTTGTAACGGCTACAGGCAACAAACGGATCATTACTAATCAGCATATGTTACAAATGAAGCATAATGCTATCGTCTGCAATATCGGTCACTTTGATAATGAAATCGATATAGCAGGCCTGGAGGATATGCAAGCTCGCGGAGAAGTGGAAAAGATAGAAATCAAACCCCAAGTCCATGAATGGAAATTCCTTAACTCCACACATGGTCCCGGAGGCAAAGGTCACTCCATTCTCATTCTGGCTGAAGGTCGGTTGGTAAATCTAGGATGTGCCACTGGCCACCCAAGTATGGTTATGAGCGCCTCTTTTACGAATCAGGTTATTGCGCAAATCGAGCTTCATGAACGTGCCCATTCCTACGGAATTCAGGTTGTCACGCTCCCTAAACATCTCGATGAAAAGGTAGCCCGATTACACCTCAGTAAGTTCTCTGCCCAACTGACCCAACTGTCAGACTCCCAGGCTCAATACATTCGCGTTCCCTTGGACGGTCCTTACAAACCCGATCATTATCGCTATTAATCAAACCTGACCCACGCGAAAACACAAATCCTGATATTGCTGTTTAGTGACTCCAGATCTGGAAGTGGAACGTATGTGCGATGCCGTCTCCATACGCGTAGGAAAATGGCACACACCACCATTCCTGGCCCGCACCTGATATAGAAATTACCTTTAATCGATGCTTCGGCGGGTAGCCTGTTTCCATGAACGCTCAGGAACTGAAATCAGAAGCTCTCTCCATCGGATTTGACTTAGTCGGCATTGCACCAGCCATCACTCCCCATGGATTTACCCCTTTCAAGGAATGGTTAAAACGTGGCTTTTCCGGCGAGATGCATTATATGACGAAACACGCAGCAGCTCGCCATCACCCATCGAATGTCATGGACGGGGTCAGAAGTATTGTCCTCGTCGGAATGAACTACTATTCCGATCCCGTAAGAGAAGATCCAAGTCCCCATCAAAATTCGTCACCTCGACTTTCAGGGAAAGTCTCACGTTACGCGTGGGGGACTGACTATCATGTCATCTTACGTGAACGACTTAAACAATTGCAAAAATTTGTTATCCAAAACGTACCCGAAAGTAACAGTAGAGTCGTTGTTGATACCGCTCCCATTCTAGAACGTGACTTTTCTCAGATTGCAGGAATAGGATGGATCGGAAAAAACACCATGCTCATTAATAAGTATGAAGGGAGCTGGCTGTTTCTAGGTGGTCTGCTTGTCGACTTCAAACTGGAATATGACCCACCTCACACAGCCAATCACTGCGGAACCTGCACCCGCTGCCTAGACGCCTGTCCGACAGATGCCTTTGCAGGCCCTTATCAGCTGGATAGCCGGCTTTGCATCAGTTATTTGACAATTGAACTACGTTCTTCTGTCCCTAAATCACTTCGTCCCAAAATAGGAAGCTGGGTCTTTGGATGTGATATCTGCCAAGATGTTTGCCCGTGGAATCGCAAATCATCGCGCACTCATGAACCCGGATTCCTCCCTCAAAACGGCACGTACCCCTTCGACCTTGAACAGGTCCTCTCACTCACCGAGGAAACGTTCAGGAAGCAGTTTAATAAAAGCACGCTGAAACGCCCAAAACGTGCGGGACTGCTTCGCAATGCAGCAATAGCGTTGGGAAATCACGGCGACCCTCGATCCGTGCCTTGCCTGTCACGGGCTATGGAAGACGGAGAACCGTTGATTCGTGGTGCAGCTGCATGGGCACTTGGAAAAATTGGTACACAGGAAGCTATAGCAACCCTAAAAAAGCACATCCAGACGGAACAAGATCCCATGGTTCAAGATGAGCTCAACACCGCAATTCTTTCTACACGGTGAGAGTAAGCAGGAATTCGGCGGACGGTGACTGTCGGCGACTATATACACGAAAATACGAGCCATCTGTTAAGGTAACCGCGGGAACACCTTAATAAACGTTCAACACCAGCCACTTCTTTTCAATGGAGGCTTCGCCAAATTCGAGTTTGACATCTTTAGTCATTTCAGTCTGTAGGACGGATGATCGTGGTAACGACAACTTATGCACAAAAAACTGATCTAACGCGATACTCAACAAGGCATCGAAGGCAGCATTTGCCCCACCCAACAATCCCCCTAAAGCCACAGATGCAACCGTCGTTTCATTTGCAACCTGAGGGTCCTCTATGTCTATTGGTCCATTTCGGAGGAACACGATACGATCGTCTTCTATCTGTGGTACATAATGAATTCGCATTATCTTTCCAGGAACTTTTACACTCCCCTGTTGAAAAGAAGACGCGTGACTAACAAGCTGTATTTTCCCATCCGTAAACCGAACACGAATTGGATCCTTTGTTGCAAAAGTAATCGATCCTGAAATCTGCGTGTCCTCCTGGCTATTCTTATTCTTAAAGTCAACGACTATTCCCAAGTGTTCTCCAAGTACCGTGACCATACCGGTCTTAAGCTCAGTGGCAGCAACGGTCCTACCTTCCAGTTTCAACTGATCAAACGCATTATTCAAAGCGCTTTCATGAATCTGAATCGCAGCCAGACTATCTGTTGCAACCTCAGGAGCCACATTCCCGGCAAGCTGGCCCTCTGAAAGAAAGGTTCCACTTACAAACAAACTTTGATCATTGGAAAAGGTATCGACCGTCGTGACCGCCAGCGATTCATTTTTCAATAGTGTTTCCCATAACCAGTAATAACGTTCATTAACCTGCTTCAATGTTGTATTAACTTCGTGATCCAGTTGTGCACTTACCCGCTCCTGAAGTCGTTTTCGGGTTAACGCTTCTGCAGCTGGTCGTTTCTCAGCTGCTTTTCTCAGCGCCGTTTTGCGAGCTATCTTCTTTAAGAACCCAGCTACGTCAACTTCAGCACCCGTATACTCCATTTTTGCTTTCAATACCTCTACTTCGGTTGGTTCCGCTATGAGTAGCCCAGCCTTAGTTAACTCAATTTGCTTACGGGCTATAAATTCACTGTGACATTTCCCAAAAATAGTAGCGGGACTCTTCTTTGCCGTGGTCGACGAATCAGAAACACCATTCAACAATACCGTGAACCTTGCTGAATGTTCTGACGGAAGAATTTGCACGTTAGGAAAGGTTCTTGTTACTTGTGTTCCTGTGATTACAGCACCTGCCAGTTCTTCCTGCACAGGACCTCTCATTTGACGAGTGGTTCCAGAAAATCTCTTTAATAATTTCGGAGTGATAACAACGTGAAGATTAGGTGAAAGAAAGGCAGCATTCATCGTTTCCGCTAGTGCCTTTTGCTCTGGAATCGAACTTCCCGACAATTCTGAAATGTTTCGGCGTAATGCCTGAATGTCTTCCAGTGTACGATCCGATTCACTGGTCAAAATCACCTGGGCCAATTCCCTGAGCCGTTTTCTCGCCAAATCCTGATATTCTGAATTCAAACAACTTAATTCCGCTGTGTATTGCTTCAGTTGACCCGATGACTGAACAAATACGGTCTTCTCAGAAACCGAACTGAATTCAGGATTGGTTTCAATATTTTCAAATTTCCCAATGATGGTCTTCAGCGCGCTAGTCGTTTCCAGTAACGGCTTATCGCCAGATACTATTAACCTCTCTGATAGGTCAGACGTCTCCTTTTCTATTCTCAACTCTGAGTCGAGCAGGGAGAGCAACTCATCAATGCTCAAATACTTGACCCATTTTTTACCGTTGGACCAATCCTTTGATTGTTTCTTGTAATCCACCAATCTTTCATGGAGTGATTCCCGTAACTGATTCAAAACTTCAATCGGTAACGGCTCGAGAGTACGTGCAATGTCCTTTAGTTTTTCAAGCAGCAATGGATGAGATCCATGCAAAAGCTGATCGTCAAACTGAGTGTCTGATCGGAACTGCCCCCAGGCCTGTTCCGCACTAGGACGGTAACGTTCTAGCGAACTGAGTCTAACCGGCAGCTCTTGTGCTGCTAAACTCCCTTGCCAGATGTACAAGACACATGTGATCACTAACGCCACAATGGCTACTACCGCTCTATGCAAACTCACATTTATCATGTCAAACCCGTTGAAACAATCACGTCAAGAATAGGATTATGTGTTCTCAAAGAGATTCTTGAGCCTAATGGCTCACCGAGATAATCAGGATGATGATCTCCACAAAATCACTATCGGAATTAGTACTATCTCAACGAAAGATAAAAGCAGATCTCTCAAACGATGGAAGTCGGCTAATACTAAGGATTACGGATCATGACACCTCGAACGATCAATACGATTGTTTTGGCAAGTTAACCTTCTTCTTATATACCAATGACTTACGTAAAGTATTGGTTTTGTGTGATTATTGGCCCTAGCAGCACTACAACTACATATAGTGCATCCGTTTTTTACAGCAACAAAATAGGCGATTTGCTTGCTTCAATCGAGTTTGATGATTAGACTTTTTGGCCTGAGGATAATTTTCCCGTTATAGCGGGTGTTACAAGGACGTAACAAAGGTAAGTTAGGGAGGACGCGACATGCGGTTGCAAAGGCAGCTGTCTGTTTTTACCCGCAAACATTCAACCACACGCATTTCAAGCGTGTCTGTATCCTGCTCTGTTTCAGGGTATATCGTATCAGACGCCTCGGAATCTCGTTGCGTGGATGCTCACGATTGCATTGCTCTGCGTCAAACCCTGTCACCATCCTGCTCATTCGATGTTCGTTAGCCGTGACAAGCCAAACTCGGATCGTCACCTAACACAGAGTATGATCAGAACAGTGATTCGCTGCCTTCCATTTAGACAAAGGACCTGTCACAAGGAGTCAGACCCGATGCAAGCGAAACCTCTTATTGGAATTAATTGTGATTTTCGACCCGCCCGTAAAGAGATTGCACCTCATGCCTATTGCCATGCTGGCTATTTTGACTCCGTAGTGTTGGCAGGTGGTGTACCCATTCTAATCCCTGCTCTAACCGACAAATCCCATTTACAACAGATTCTGAGCAAATTGGACGGTCTCATTCTCACTGGAGGGAAAGATTTAGATCCTAAACGATTGGGACTCCTGCAACACCCTTCTGCACACGTTGTTTCTGATCGTCGTGAAAACTCCGATCGTACCTTGTGTGAACTCGCTCTTCGCAAACATGTTCCGCTCCTAGGGATTGGACTCGGGATGCAACTGATCAATGTTCTCGAAGGAGGCACACTTTGTCAGCATATTCCTGAGGACATTCCAAGAGCGATGCCTCATTTTGATCCCTTGGGTGGATTCCATCGTCACACCATTGAAGTCGTACCCGAATCCAGAATAGAAAAAATATATGGTGACGGAGAAATTCGAGTAAACAGTTACCACCATCAATCCGTACAGAAAGTAGCGTCGGGATTTGAGGTAACCGCCGTCGCACCTGACGGCATTGTCGAATGCATTGAGACAACCAATGAAGACTGGTTCTGCATGGGAATTCAATGGCATCCAGAATCTGAAACTTCCTCTGCCCTGGATATGCAAATATTCCAGGCTTTTATTGATTCCTGTCTCGGCAAAACACTGGTTGCCCGCCGTAGTTCCCGAAAATCGTCCAGCGCAAGGGCGCGGCGTGGTTCGAAAACAACCGAACCGTCTGGGTTACGACTCCGTCACGATGGCCCAGCCGTCGTGGGTCGACGTAAATCTCGCAAATTAAGTCGGACAACCCGATAATGGATCCCTACACCTGGCCCTGTTTAAGCAAAACAGGGCCAGGTACTTTTACCTTCTCCTAGCCGTGGTCGCTGTACACAACAGTTTGTGCAACCGGAGTCCTTCAAGGTTTCTGTCGATCTTGTCATGTGAGAACAGGTAATGCAGTCAAACCCTACAACGGGCCGATCTTTTCCTCCACGCGTCGTTGCCGGGATTATGACTGGGACCAGTGTTGATGGCATTGATGTTGCGCTCACCAAAGTCTTTGACCGTGGGCTTCTCATACAAACCAGCCTTATTGACGCTTCCACCACACCGTTCCCAATCTCTCTTCGGGAATCTATTCTCCAGATCGCCCATAACCATTCCACAGGTGTTGCCGAACTTTCTGATCTTCATGCTAAACTTGGACATCATTACTCCCGTGCATTAAGCAGCCTCGCAGAACAGAACTCCATCCCACTGGATGACATCTTTTGCTGCGGCTGTCACGGCCAGACCGTATGGCATGCCCCTAATAATCCAACTCCGTCGACCCTCCAGATTGGCACTCCAACGGTCATTGCAGAACAAACCGGAATTTCTGTTGTTAGTGATTTTCGATGGCGAGATCTTGCCGCAGGTGGCCAAGCTGCCCCTCTTATCCCTGTTGTAGACTGGCTATTACTACGTGACCGATCCGTGCATCGAATTGCAATCAATCTTGGAGGGATTATTAATCTCACTTTCCTTCCTGCAAATCAGCCGATAGAAAACACACTGGCGTTTGATGTCTCACCAGGAAACATATTACTGGATCGATTAACTCAAGAATTAACCGCCGGGAAATCCAACTTTGACAACCATGGACAACTTGCAGCCCAGGGAAAATGCCTGGGACCGCTCTTGGAAAGCTGGATGGCCCTTCCCTTTATCAAGATGCATCCACCTAAAACAACAGGAAGAGAAGCATTCGGAGATCTGTTTACCGACCATGTTCTGGAACTTGCCACTAGCGAAAACTGGAATCTATATGATGTCTTGTGCACCGCAACACACTTTGCGGCTTCCGCAATCCATTACTCGGTTGAATCCTTTCTACCCGTCAACAAGGATTCAAAACCCGTGGAACTCGTCGTCAGTGGCGGAGGGGCGCATAACGAATTTCTAATAAATCTCATCACCCAAAAAATGCCCCACTGCGTCATCCGTAAAAGTGATGCGTTTCATTATCCGGTTGACGCAAAGGAATCGATGGCCTTTGCCATACTAGCCTGTTTGACTACGGATGGTGTGGCAGGGAATATTCCCCTTGCTACCGGTGCCAAAGGACCACGTATTCTCGGTTCTCTCACACCTGGATCAAGCAGAAACTGGTGTAATTTACTGCGATGGATGCAACCTCACACACCTTCTTGAACTGGGTGTATACGCGTTACTGAGTTTCCGCAATCTCCGCGACAGGACGAAGGCATCACATACTCCGAATCTAACCGATTGTTGTGACTTGTCCCCTGCGTGAGTATCGCAACGCCAGTTAGAGGAATCCAGGTAATCCAGAAGAAATGGCATACCCTCTTTATCGGTCAAGAAACAGGAAAAACTCGACGAGGCAATAACTGTTGTGTCTCTTCATGAAATTTTGCAATCGCAAGAAGCTCTTTCTTGTACAACACACCCAGTTCCTCACCGTTTTCAAATCCGTTCCAGCCCTCGTTTCGATTCACTCTCGCCCACTTGAGGACAGGCAGTCCACAGATAACTCTCGATTTTTGCTCCGAATTGACAGCCACGTGTGACAGATGTGGAACTGCTGATACAGGAGGTAACAGTCGCGTTTTCCAATCCTCTTCACCCAATGCAGCAAGCACTGTAGACCCGCTGATTTCAAAATCTCCTATCGCCCTGCGTTCCAAGGCAGTCATTACCGCTCCACACCCCAAACGATCTCCTAAATCACGGGACACAGACCGAATATAGGTTCCTCTGGCACAATGGATATCCAGCTGTAATTCTATCTTTCCCACCATATCCTGTCTGACCGGAGCTTGACACTCCGCAATAACGCAGAATTTCAATAACTTGATTTCAAATATCTCAACCCACTTTGGTTCAGGTTCTACCGATTCTCCGCGTCTGGCACGCTGATAAGCACGTACACCGTTAATATGAACAGCTGAATAACACGGTGGACGCTGCTTAATAAGTCCAACAAATTCTCTAAGCGTTCGTTCCACCGTTTCCCGATCAGGAAGTGGCTCACAGTCCATGGAAAACAACGGACCTTCCAAGTCATCCGTCTCACTTCTCATTCCGAGTACGAATGTGGCGCGATAATGCTTGGGCTGCGCCTGCAAATATGGAATTAACCGGGTGGCTGAACCAGTCGCAACCAATAAAACACCGCATGCCAATGGATCCAGTGTTCCCGCATGACCTACCTTGACTCCACTCGTAATCGACTGCAACCGATCGACCACATTGCGAGATGATATTCCGATAGGTTTGTAAATATTTAGTATGCCAACGGTATGATGCACGGGATCCATATCCCTTTTAGAGTTTAACCTAGCAATATATTTTCATGGCGTATGACTCTTGTCTCGCTATCCTGATTAAAACAGATATCCAAAGAACTCTTATTGCAATCATGACAACCGCCGCGCGAAACTACTTTTCAAATAAAGGACCGCATCCCACCATGAATTCCTTTACCCATTTTGATGATTCAGGGGCAAGCCGCATGGTGGATACCAGTGAAAAATCCGAAACAGAACGCCTTGCAAGGGCCCAGGGAAAGGTGACGATGCACTCCGAAACACTCAAACTTATACAAGACCGGCGAGTTGCAAAGGGGGATGTTCTGGGAGTCGCAAGACTGGCAGGAATCATGGCCGCCAAAAAAACCAGTGACCTGATTCCTCTATGCCATCCGCTGCCACTAACCAGCGTTACCATCGACTTTCGCATAACCGATGACCATACCATCCTAATAGAAGCTGTAGCCAAAGTAAAAGGACGTACCGGAGTAGAAATGGAAGCATTGACAGCGGTGAGTGTCACAGGTTTGACGATTTATGACATGTGCAAATCTGCAGATCGTACCATCATCCTTGGGCCCATCACATTGCTTGAAAAAAAAGGCGGGAAAAGTGGTCATTTTCAACGCCCCTCAGACGATCCTTCTTCACGTTAAATACCTTTTCAAAAAATGCGAACAGACATCATGAACAACAAAAATCTTCTGCTCACCTATGGTACCATTGTTCTATTCCTTTCCGCACACGCGTTCTCCCAAGGTGCTGTCAATCCTTCTTCCGCAAACTTGTCAGTAACGGAACGTGCCTCCACAAAAACGAACACCTTTGAAGTGTCTGTTCAGGAACAATCGGGCATCCGTCGTTTTGGATATCCGGTCAATGCACAGGTCCCGTTTCGCAAAGGGACACTCTCCAGCTCTGACCAGGTACGACTCCGTCAAAACAAAACTGAATTGCCCGCTCAGTACGGTGTCCAATCACGTTGGGAAGACGGTACGATTCAATGGATGACAATCGACTGGAACATCAGCATAGGCCCGCTCGAAAAAGCCCTTTTTTACGTAGAATACGGTCCAAACGTAAAACGCTCGCGCAAAGCCACGGGACTATTAGTCACGGAAACCGACCAAAGTATCCAAGTTGGAGAGTTCCGTTTTCGTAAGGATGGGTGGCCTCTCATTGAATCCTGCACCCACATGAAAGCAGAGAATGTTGGCCAAGGGGGCAATGGACTAATTATTTCAGATACCGAAGGACATATTTTTGACTTTCAGAACGCCAGTGATTTATCGGCGAGAATCGTCAAGCCAGGCCCGATTCATGTGAAAATTCAATACCAGGGTACCTGGAAGACTCCAAGGGGTTCCTCTATTACTTTCCATACCGAGATCGAATTGCCTAATTCCAAATCCCTCTGGAAAGTAACTCACCGTGCACATGATCCACGGGGTAAGCTAGACCATATTCGACTGCTCACTCCATTTCAGCTCGGGAAACTTCCACTTGTATGGGATTTTGGAACCGGAAGCTGGACTTACGGACAACTACGTACTCCTCAGGAAAGTGCCGTACTTGAACAAAACATTTTCGACAAACAGGACCGTTCCTCTTCTAACTGGATTGTAAAACACGGAATTCCTGCTAACTTACTTCCGTATGAGGTCGGTCACGGAGAACGAGCAAGAGCATCCGAAGGCTGGGGACATCTCATCGGAGAACGAGTAGTAGCCTTCGCAATGACTGATTTTGGACGCCAGGAAGGTTTATATAGCCTCTCGGTCTCTGGAAATGGCTCATCGGAATTTTCCTACCATGCCCCGAATGGGAAGAGCCGACTCTCGCTCACTGTATTTCAACATTTCGTTAATCTTCCCGTCCAGATTGGTGCAGCTACAAGTCCTCCAGCCATGCTGAACTCTCTCATGACAGGTTGCCGGAAAGACTACTATGACTATTGCGGTGTGCAACCTTCCAAACACCTCATACACTGACTGCCACGATCTAATGGATAGCGACTTTTAATAAACAGGTTCTTTCATGTCTGATATTGTAAAAGTAAAGAATGCTCTAATTAGTGTGAGTGACAAAAACGGGCTGACAGAATTTGTCCAGGAACTTTCTTTACTTGGCATTCAGATCTACAGCACCGGAGGAACACGCAGTCATCTCGAAAACCAAGGCCTACAGGTACATGACGTTTCTGAATACACCGGATTCCCGGAAGTGATGGATGGTCGTGTGAAAACACTACATCCAAAGATTTTTGCTGGCATTCTCTATCGGCACGATCATGATGACGACATACAGACCCTGAAAAAGCACGAAATCCACGGCTTTGAGCTCGTTATCGTCAATCTCTATCCCTTTGAAAAAACGATAGCACAGGACCATGTCACTCAAGAAGAAGCCATTGAGCAAATTGACATAGGTGGCCCCAGCCTGGTACGAGCATCAGCAAAAAACCATGCCTTCACCTCCATTGTTACACGGCCAGACCAGTACCCCTCAATGCTTGAAGAACTTCGGCAAAAAGGTGGCACGTCCCTGGAAACGCGCACCAAATTAGCCCAAGAAGCATTTACTATAACAGCGGACTATGATCGCGCTATTTCCAATTATTTCTGTAAAACAGAAAAGGGACAGGAACCCGATTTCCCGGATGATCTGCAGCTATCCTTCAAGCGAAACGCCACGCTGCGATACGGAGAAAACCCCCATCAGCGCGCCGCACTATATGAAGATGAGAAGGATAGTCGATCCAGTCTAGTCCACGCGCGACAGGTGAATGGTAAAGAACTGTCATACAACAATTTTCTCGACCTCGAAGGTGCGCTTAACCTTGTCCGGTGTTTCAATCAGCCATGCGTGTCGGTTATCAAACACAATAATCCCTGTGGTGCTGCCGTATCAGAGACACTGAGTGATGCCGCTGAAAAAGCACTCGCCGGCGATCCATTGAGTGCCTTTGGTTCCATACTGGCTCTCAATCAAACGGTGGATGCTGCCACAGCGGAAATACTCGTCCGTCCCGGCCAGTTCATTGAAGCCATTGTTGCTCCGGGTTTCTCTACCGATGCCCATCAGCTGCTCACCACAAAACCTAAATGGAAAAATAACGTTCGCTTGCTCGAGATTGACAATATCGAGCAAGCCGATGTTCAGCATCAATACCGTCAGATCAGCGGCGGAATGCTGGTCCAAGATAGCGATGTGCTTGAAGCCACACCGGAAGAATGGGAAGTGGTTACTGATACAAAACCACAACCGAACGTCCAGGCAGAATTGCTCTTTTCATGGAAAATTGTACGCCACGTGAAATCCAATGCGATTGCCATCTGTCGCAATCACGCGCTGATGGGAGCAGGGGCTGGCCAAATGAGCCGTGTCGATTCTGTAGAAATTGCAATAAAGAAAGCCGCTGAACGTGCCCAGGGAGCCGTACTTGCATCCGATGCTTTCTTTCCTTTTCCCGATTCCATTGAGGCAGCTTCGCAGGCAGGAATTTGTGCAATCATCCAGCCTGGAGGCTCCCGGCGTGACAAGGAGGTCATCGAAGCCTGTAACCAACAAGGTATTTCCATGATTTTCACAGGACGCAGGCATTTTCGCCACTAAATAGACTACCCCTTCTTTTTCTGTGTTATTAACCCTATTCCCAAACTGAAACAATCCCTGGAACCAGGGCGATTTTCCTTTTTTGATTCGGAATACTTCATTACACCGCTCTTTTATTCACCATGGAAGGCGTCCCCAGCTCGGGTAGAATCCTGGTGGTGTGTGCTCGCATAATCTGAAATTGCGTTAAGGTTCATTACGTCAAAAGTGATGTGGCTTCTTTCATCGTTTTCTTGAACATATGGCAGACCATGCTCGGAATATTACGTACCTTCTCAATGTATGGAATTGATGCGATTCCTGTCGAAGTGGAAGTTGATATCTCAAAAGGTTCCCTACCGAAAACGGTAATTGTCGGACTCCCGGAAAACGCTGTCAAAGAAAGCACACCTCGTATTGAACGAGCCCTGGTAAATAGTGGATATCAACGACCGGTAGACCGTATCGTGATAAACCTCGCGCCGGTAGAAGTCCGAAAAGACACGGCGTCCTTTGACTTGCCTATCGCTCTTGGCCTGCTAGCTGGGAGTGACCAGCTAAGCAGTGAACAACTCAAACAATATGCTGTAGTAGGTGAATTAGCGCTGGATGGCCACACCCGACCGGTAAAAGGTATTCTTGCAATGGCTACCGCATCTGCTGACCTGGGCTTCAAGGGTATACTGGTCCCTGAGGCCAATGCCACTGAAGCTGCTGTTGTTAAGAACATCGACGTTATCCCTATCGATCATCTAACTACCGCCGTTGGATTTCTCAATCATCAAAAACCGATAACTCCTGCCAAAGCAGATCTCGAACATTTTTTCGTCCACAGTCGAAACTGCGAAATCGATTACTCCGATGTTAAAGGACAGGAGCTTGCCAAACGTGCCTTCACCATAGCCGCAGCAGGAGGACACAATATTCTTATGGTTGGCCCACCCGGAACCGGGAAAACCATGTTAGCCAAACGGCTACCTACCATCCTCCCTGAACTGACTCTCGCAGAAAGTATGGAAACTACAAAAGTCTTTAGTCTTCTCGGCCTCCTTGCAGACAATAGTAGCTTACTGTCTACCCGACCGTTCCGTGCTCCTCATCACACTATCAGTGACGCAGGGCTTGTTGGAGGCGGTACGATACCGACTCCAGGTGAAATCAGTCTTGCCCACAACGGTGTCTTGTTTCTTGACGAACTTCCCGAATTCAACCGACGTACACTGGAAGTACTGCGTCAACCTCTTGAAGATGGCGAAATCACCATTTCTCGATCTCTTTCCAGCATGCGATTCCCTTCCCTCTTTTTATTGATTGCTGCACTAAATCCATGCCCATGTGGTCATCGCGGGGACACCCATCGCGTCTGCAACTGTACTCCGGCTCAGGTTGATCGTTATCTTTCAAAAATTTCAGGTCCCCTTTTAGACCGGATTGATATTCACCTGGAAATCCCTCGTGTCCCGTTTGATCAACTGTCTTGTCAGTCAAAAGAAACAACAAGTGAAGCACTTCGTAAACAGGTAACCACTGCTCGTCAGAAACAACTGCAGCGATTTGGGAACCATATGACCCGTACCAATGGGAAAATGCCCCCTCGACAGCTACATCGCTATTGCAACCTAGATGCGGATGGTAAAGCACTACTGAAATCGGCTATGACTGAACTAGGCCTCTCAGCGCGAGCACATGACAAAATTCTCCGTATTGCCCGTACGTGTGCCGATCTTGAATCGAAAGACTCTATTGAAGTACATCATCTTGCTGAAGCAATCAATTTTCGAGCACTCGACCGAAGTTACTGGGCTTAGCACGGGCCAAAAGGAGTTCTCGAGATGAATCACTGGAAGTGAACGGATACGAAGCCAGACCATAGGGCTTGCAGATTCGACAGCGTACCGAATCGATTCCTGGTAACAAGATGGTGTACCTTTCAATCAACGCAGCGTCTACTGCGAATCTTCTTAACCATCAATTCCTCGTATCCATCGGGTTGACCGTACCTATTTCGCTGGCTACTCTGGGAAAATTGTCTTGCGGTAAACCCCACCTTACAACAGTAGCGACCCCCACCTGGGAGTGAAACTCATGAAGATGGCCTGTCCCTTTATTCTTGCCAGTCTGTTACTCTGCCCATGGTTCGGACAGCAACAAGTAGTATTTGCTGAAACCCCTGTTAATGGGCTTACCGAAGCTGAAAAACGCAGCGGCTGGCAACTCCTGTTTGATGGAAAAACAACCAACGGCTGGCGCAATTTCCGTAAAGACACCTTGAGTGAACACTGGGCCATCAAAGAGGGTGCCATACAGTGGATGAAAAAAGGTGCTGGAGACTTAATTACAACACAACAGTTCGACTATTTCGAATTGTCACTTGAGTACCGGATCTCAGAAGGTGGAAACAGCGGAATCATGTTTCATGTCACCGAAGAGCTAGACACACCGTGGAAAACCGGACCGGAAGTCCAGGTTCAAGATAATCTCAAAGGTCACGACCCACAGAAATCCGGATGGCTTCATTCCTTGTACAAACCCCTGAAACCGGAATGGTCCAAGGAAGTGGAAGCTAAAGCTGGCTACAAAGGTATTGATATGGATGATTCCACAAGGCCTGCCGGACAGTGGAATCATGTTTACCTGCGTATTGCTGAGCAACAGTGTGAAGTAGCCATTAATGGGGTTAGTTACTATTACTTCAAAAAGGGCGATGAAGAGTGGGACGAGCGTGTCGCAAAAAGCAAGTTTGCACAGTATCCTCAGTTTGGCAAATCGAAGAAAGGTCACATCTGCCTTCAGGATCATGGTGACGTTGTTGCTTTTCGGAATATAAAAATTCGGGAATTGTCTCATGATGGCGTGGTTCCCGATCCTTCAGACGGTACCCTGTCTCTTGCCGGGGCGGACGCCTTTCCAAAACTTCAATGGAAAAACTATGAGACCGTTGATGATCAAGGTCGCTTTCAGCCACTACGGCCCATGTGCCTAACCCATGCCAACGATGGCAGTAACCGTGTTTTTGTTGGCACACAGGGTGGTGTCATCCATGTCTTTGACAATCATCGCGACGAACAGGAAACGCAAATCTTCCTCGATATCAAAGATCAGGTTTTCGACTGGCAAAAGGAAAATGAGGAAGGCCTCCTGGGCCTTGCATTCGATCCTCACTACAAAGACACGGGGGCTTTCTATGTCTATTATTCTTCTGAACCGGAACCTAGAACTTCCATTATTTCCAGATTCCTTGTTTCAAAAGATAACCCAAATCAAGCAGACCCGGAAAGCGAAGAAATAATACTGAAACTTCCACAACCGTTTTCCAATCACAATGGAGGAGCCATTGCATTCGGACCGGATGGTTATCTCTACATTGCTCTCGGTGACGGCGGCTCACGTAATGATCCCATTGGAAACGGACAGGACCTCACCAGTCTCATGGGATCAATCCTCCGTGTCGACGTTCATCGAAAAGATGGATCTCAAGCGTACGGGATTCCCTCCGACAACCCTTTTCTAAAAACACCTGGTGCCAAGCCTGAAATCTTTGCATACGGTTTTCGCAATATATGGCGCATGTCATTTGACCGTAAAACCGGTGCCCTGTGGGCCGGCGACGTAGGCCAGGATCTTTGGGAAGAGATTAACCTCGTACGGAAAGGTGGAAATTACGGATGGAATATCAGAGAAGGCAGTTATCTCTTCGGTAACGGCACTCTTCAAAATCAAGAAAGGCCTCAGGAACCTGTCTGGGAATATGATCATCAAATTGGAAAATGCATCACAGGCGGATTTGTCTACCGAGGGACACGTGTTCCCGAGCTTCAAGGGGCCTATCTCTACGCAGACTTCATAACCGGCAGGATTTGGGCTCTTTATTATGACGAAATCAAACAACAAGTGATTCGTAATATGCGTATCCCAACCGGTGAAACACCAGTGCTGGCATTTGGAGAAGACGAGGCCGGTGAAGTGTATTATCTTCTTGAGACAATTGGCGGTCAGGGCATTTTTCGATTTGAACCTACACCCTGAAAAATAGTTTGGCCCGATCTGAACCGAAAGCAATGAACTTCCTCTGCAACCCTTTCGACAACACTTAAAATCCAAAGCGTAACAAGAAATCTAATGGGGCTTATATTAGCGATTAGAGCCTAACTTAGAGGTCATTGCTTTGCACTTAGCATGAATGTTCCAGTCCAGATGAAATGACATCGTCTAAGTTGCCTAGCTTCGCGGATCAAGCATGCTGAACCTCACATGGACTGTGAAAGATTCAATAAATCAAAAAACACCTAACGTTTCTTCAATATTCGCACGATTCAAAACACAATGACTCCCTGTTTCCTGACTCTTCCAATCAGCAGAGGACATTCGATTGCCCGAACTTGATCCGCTGGCCCTGTTAATGCGATGGATACATATCGCTACCGCCATCATTGCGATAGGCGGTGCATTTTTTATGAGATTCGTACTCATTCCGATCGCTGAACGTCATCTCAGTAACGAGGAACACGATCGGCTGAAAACATCTCTGATTCCTCGCTGGAGCAGATTTGTACACAGTTGTATCCTCCTTTTCCTAATCAGTGGTTTCTATAACTTCTTTTTGAGATTAGGAACTGTAAAAGAAAGTGCCTACCATATGCTCTTTGGCATCAAGTTTTTGCTGTCTTTTGGAGTGATGTTCTTAGCCTTTATCCTCTCATCCCAAAGATCCTATGCAGCTTCATTTCGAGCCCAATCTTCGAAGTGGCTTACGATTCTGCTCAGCATGGCAGCCGTGATAGTGCTACTAGCCGGCGTGATGAAAACCATGTAGACATGTAAGGAATTGGACCAACCATAAGCGGCATTCCCAAGTACGCCCTGCATCTGGGGATTCACTAGTTCTCAAGTGCCATTCGCAAAGGGTCTGGTCCTGACAGGCGACTGATGCGCACAACGATCAGTCGCTGCTTGAACTCATCACCCGACTGTTGTCCAAAAAAGTGCCATCCCAGACTTTCTCGACGTTCGGGCTGCATGGTTATCAAAATCATCTGCCCCGGGCTCAGAGAGGTCTTCCACGTTAAGTTAGGAAATTGCTCGATCGTTTGGCCATACGGTGCACCACCAACCAGTGCATTGGCGAACTGCGGTCGTGACAATCCGTGATGAACTTCCGGTCGAACTTCCAATTGAACATGATTTCGATCCAACTCGATTGCTTCCAGTTGGAATAGAAAGCGAGCATCCGCAAACGTTTTCCCAGACAGCGTATCATGAGGATAATTCCTGAAAAGCACCGAACATTGTTCATACGGACCACCTGCATCAATTTTGTATGGCATATGACGACGCAGTACGATGTGCCGCCCCCATGGCCCTTCGCTTAACATTTTCGGCGACATGACATTCTGATCATCAAGGGCCTCTGAAACTTGTTCTACCTCGGCCAATTCTGACACGGGGAACGGCTCTTCTGTTTCTCCGTTCAACCCTAAAAGCGACTGCAGTTCTTCTGGCATCTGGCTTCCCAACAAACCCACGCGAAAACCATTTTGCTCCAGAGCCAGACGCTGCCCCATATCCATGAACTGTTCATCTACATTTTTCCACAGTTCCTCACCCACTCTCATATCTTCCATCGGTCGATCAAAGAAGAAAACATCCAGCCCCAAAGTTCCTTCGATATTGGCAATACTGGGCAGTCCCTTTTCTGGAGACTCTATTACAGATGAGCATCCAGATAATCCAAACAGGATCGAGAGCAAAATACCGATGATAACCATGCACTGCACGCGAATATTCGCCTTCCCAGTCTTTCGTTCTTTCTTAGATCCAAGCATTTTATTGAGATCTGTATGATTCAGAACAACGCATAACATCTTTTCACCATTTACAGCACAAGCCAATGAACCCAAAATTTCTACTATGACAAATCAAGAAACATCGAGATTCAGGGAATAACCCGAGACGGGGCCATTGGAAAGGAGGCGGTAGTTTACGATTCGACGTATACTGTGTCAATCGCCGGTAATTAACCCGCTGCGTATACACCTGTATTAGAACCAGCCACTACCACCGATACAGGGACCGAACAACCCCCGGTCCATATAAACTTTCGAACCACATTCCTCTCGTCGAACAGGAAACCCCCGTGACGCGAATCATTCAAGATGAACAGGACTTCCATCGAATCAGCATGTCAGAAGCGGTTGATCTGATGCGAGATGCCCTGATTTCAGTTGTATCTGGAACGTTGGTAGCCCCAGCACGCCACACACTAAAAGTAGGAAACGGCGGACTCACCTTTACAATGGGTGGTGAAAGCAACAATCATCAAATTGCTGGTTTTCGTGTTTATGATTCGGTCGCCCCTAATGCAACTGATCATCAGCATTTGACCGCTGTATATGACAGCGTTACTGGTATTTTAAAAGGACTGATTGTTGGACGCTGGGTCGGAGATTTTCGAACCGGTGCGATTGGTGGCGTGGCTATCGATCAACTGGCACATCGAGACACCAAAATACTCAGTCTGATTGGAACCGGCAAACAGGCGCGCACTCAACTCCAGGCTGCTCTCGCCGTTCGTACATTTGAAACGATTAGAGTTTTTAGTCGTGACGCACAGCGTTGTCGTAATTTCGCGGACGAACTGTCCCAAGTAACCGGTGTTGCGATTGATCCTGTTGACTCATCTCGTGAGGCAGTTTCAGAAGCTGACATCATCATCACGGCAACAACAAGTTCGACTCCTGTCATTCTCTCAGAATGGCTGAAACCCGGTGCACACATCAATCTGATCGGCCCGAAGTTCTCGGATGCCTGTGAACTCGAACCTTCTATATTCCAACGTGCGAGCTTATTAGCAACCGACTCTCCAGATCAGGCACTGGCTTTTGGTGATCAACTTATAGTTGAATCGCTTACAGACATTCCGCCGCTGCAAGACCTCGCAACGCTAGTGGCCTCCGACTATTCTCGCCCCGTTCGTGACCGGGGAATCAGTGTTTTCGTCTCTCTCGGCCTTGCGGCAACGGAGGTTATCCTAGCCAATGCCATACTGCAGAAACAGTAGACGCTTATTCTAACTCAGGGTATACCAATGCACCTCTCACAAGCACTCATCTTCCTTTTTTCACCTGGCAAATCAGGAATACCCTTCACCTTTGAAAGGAAAACCGATGTTTGACAAGGAACTCCTAAGAATCCTTCGATGCCCTATGGGCAAAAGTGAACTGCGACTGGAAAATGATTATCTCGTGTGCATACAGTGCGGCCCAAAATTCTCAATCCAAGACGGAATACCGGTTATGTTGATTGAAGAGGCTGAACTGCCGGACGGCTGCAGTAATCCAGAACAGCTTCCCTGCATAATCGAGAACGCTAACAAAAACGGAACCCATTGACTTCCATAAGTTGTATTTTCATCCATCAGATTCCGATTTTGCGCAGTGCCTTAATAAGGTCGCAGACCGCTGGACGCCGACTAGGATCATGACTACGAAACTGATAAATTAATCGGCACTGAGCGTCAACAATCACATCACCTCCCAGCTGATACACATCACTCATTTTTATTTTTGATGGTGGAAGCCAACCGCAAATCATCAGCTTCAAATAGCGTCCCATGACATCTAATTTCAACATGGTTTTCCATGACGTTCGATGGATACCCAATGTTTGATAGGAATTTCGTTCCGGATCCGATAACACTGGAAACGGAAAGTCATTGCTCTGGCGATATACGTTAACTTGTTCGGGGCTATCAAAACTAATAACCAGAACTTCTGAATCCAACGC
The DNA here is from genome assembly GCA_963996245.1 of uncultured Planctomycetia bacterium. Lineage (GTDB taxonomy): Bacteria > Planctomycetota > Planctomycetia > CAXEIY01 > CAXEIY01 > CAXEIY01. Next base: position 20,021 of record CAXEIY010000225.1, read on the forward strand.
GCGAATCTGATCGTAGGATGCCTGCACCTCACCGAGATGCGCCCGACAGGCAATTCATGCCAGATGACGTAACAGAACGATAACCAATGGCTTTCTAAAATCAGAGATCTGAATTAATCCGCCATCCGGACCAAACAATCTCCAGTCCGGGATTTTATCACCAAGTTTCAATGACATCGTCAAAACCAATTTTGCAAACGGTTACTGCCCTGAAACAAGACCTTACATCAACCGACCTTTTCAATAAAGGCTCCTATACTCGACAAAAACGCTGACATGGATCGATCCTGACAGCAGCTGGGGATCCTGGATTCGAACCAGGAATACTTGATTCAGAGTCAAGCGTGATGCCGTTTCACCAATCCCCAAATATCCTTACTGTCTCTCATTATCAACCGGTAGAAAATAGGGTCAAGCCAAAAGGAAAGCGCTATTTGTACTCGATACCGCCAGAAAGCTGATTATTAAACCCAAACTCGCCAATGTTTTCGGGGCTTCTACTACTTATCCAAGACTGAATAGGCCGTGAAAACAGAAATTGTTCTATCTTGCATTTTGAGGACTATTGACGGTACACTCAAGTGCCTATAATTGATGTTAGTCCTTAATGCTAAAGCTTTTTCGGAAAGAACCTGCAGAATATGATCGAGCAACTAACCATAAATGTAAAAGGCTTATTAACTGAACGCCAGCCTTTTGGATTTGAACAAGCAGAAGAACTTCGCTTGGCGTTGAATCATAATCCCGGTGAAAGCACAGCGCAATTAAGACAAGCCATCCAATTGTTACAGCAAGATGATTTGTACCATGGTACGGATCTCAAGTTACGACTCGGGATCGCTGAATATCTGTTGTCGCATAACAATATCGCTGAAACGCACCTGTCGGTCTGTACAACAGACGCGTTAGGTTCATTTTATCTAGGTAAAGTACAGCTTGCAGAAAGCAAGTTTTCCGATGCAGAACAAAGTTTTCTCAGCGCAGCAAACTTAGGTGCACCGGAACACACCTGCGCGCTGCTGCGAGTGGAAGCCCTGCGCAAAAACGGACAACTTGAAAATGCAGAAACTTTACTGGATTCCGTAGCATCTCGATCGGAGGAATCGGCCGAATTGCTGTACCAACGAAGCGCCTGTCTCATGGCGCGCAAAGACCATCATGCCGCCCGGGATTTAGCTGAAAAAGCGGTCGATATGGACGCTCATCACATCGGTTCACTTTTTTCTATAGCTTATGCAAACGACCTTCTTGGTAATGACGAACTGGCTATTGAACTCTATGAGAAGGCGCGGAATCTTCGCCCCTTACACATCGGATGTCTTTTGAACTTGGGTGTTTTATACGAAGATACAAACGAATATGCCCGCGCAATGGAATGTTACGAACAAATCCTATCGTTCTATCCCGATCACGAGCGAGCACGGCTTTTTCTAAAAGATGCGCGCGCATCACGTAACATGTTCTATGACGAAGACACCGATCGACAGAATGATCGCCTCAGTCAAGTACTCAATGTACCTGTAACCGATTTCGAACTATCTGTTCGCAGTCGGAACTGTCTCAAACGTATTAATGTTACAACGTTGGGCGATTTAACTCTCACCCCCGAACCGGAATTGCTGAACAGTAAGAATTTCGGAGAAACGTCACTCCAGGAAATCAAAGAGATGATGAGTTCTCGTGGACTCCGTCTTGGGCAGGCACTGGAAACGCATTCTTCCATGGATTTTCATTCAGCCCCAACGGAATTAACGCCGGAAGAAGAGGCCCTTTTGTCAAAACCAATTTCCGAATTGAGCCTCTCGGTTCGCGCTAGAAAATGTATGACACGGTTAAATATCCCATCGATTGGAGATCTCGTTAAACGCAGTGGTGACGAACTACTTGAAAGCAAGAATTTCGGCGTCACTTCGCTGAATGAAGTTCGAGAGAAACTTCAAATAATGGGTTTAAAATTAAGAGGCGACTGAAATAAAGTAGCTGCCCTTTCCACCAGATATGGAAGGCCCCACCAAACCCAGGGGCTCCATCCGGACCTGGTTTCATGTTTGGTTTTCCTCAAATCCACTTCACGCTTTCACAAGACCGATACCGTTTCGTCTAAGACTGTCGTTGTTGAAGTCCGATAAACTGTCAGAGGAACTCTCTAGATTACTGTACTGCAATTTGGTTTCCGTATTATCGTGATGACATTCACCTACCATAAGCGGGTTACATTTGTGCTTTGGCCTAGCCTTTTTCATCTGCCCACGAAAAAAACATCACACCTCTCCGTTTATTACGTATGCACACTGTTGATCCTGGGGATATTGCATTTTCCCTGCTTCGCTAACCCTCTGGCTGGCAACACGCCACTCGAATCTCAATCCGTTCGGACCAAACTCCGTACCAACTCTTCACAATTTTCTGGAATCCCTCCTGTACGTGTTCTTTTAACCTCACGCCCGGTGAACATTCTCTCCATGCACATCGATGGCCCCTATGACGTACTGACTCCTGACAAAGAACTCCTGCTCCACAGCAACCAATCTTTTAGAGGATCGATAAAGACAGGCAACCTTTTCTTTGACATGGGGGACCATCATTTTCAAGAAAAGGTGATCGAGATTGTGCCAACCTCGCAACCTTCACTGTGGATCAACGACCATCTGTACCGTGGATCGCTGCGTGTAATACGCACCTCGGCAAATCGTTTGCGTGCTGTCAACTACATAAATATTGAAGACTATCTAGCCAGTGTTCTCAACGGAGAAATGCCCGACTCTTTTCCTCAAGCAGCACGATCTGCGCAAGCTATAGCAGCTCGAACCTATGCCCTATACCAGGCAAAAACATTTGGCAAACACAGCACCTATGATCTCCGATCCGGAACCGGCAGCCAAGTCTACCAAGGTGTCCAGTACCGAAATGCAAAAGGAAAGCGTATTGCTGTAGAAAATCGATCGAGTCGACAGATCATTGATAGAACTCGAGGTGTTGTATGTACCCATCGTGGAAAACTGTTCTGCACTTACTACTCATCCATTTGCGGTGGCAGAACAACCAATGGAAAAGCAATCTTTAAGGATGCGGCAACTCCTTTAATGAGTGTTCCTTGTGATTGGTGCGTTGGAAGCAAATACTACCGTTGGAAAAGCTCCGTAACACGGAATACAGTAGAACGACAATTACAGAAGTATTTCACTCAAAAAAACCGCTCTTTCGACCAATTAAAAGAAGTGACTCTACAGAAAGCTACACGCAGAGGAAATATTCCACTAGTGCGTGTTTCAACAACTCATTCTTCGATGGAACTTTCATCATATGTATTTCGACTACGGGTAAGTCCTAAGAAAATCCGCAGCCCGTATTTTCTTGTGCAAGATCAGGGTACTCACTTTGCTTTTTCTGGCCGTGGCTGGGGACACGGTGTTGGACTTTGCCAGTGGGGAGCTCGTGGTCAGGCTCTGGCTGGGCGATCGGCAACACATATTTTGATGCACTATTACCCACATTCTGAATTAATCACAGTAAAATAACTATCCATGTCGAATGACAGATATATCACTTGGATGGTATTCCCTTTTCCCTTTGGAAGAATCACAATTATAATCTTTTCCACTATTACGAACGTCGCTACGAGATAAGGAGTACACCATATGTCTCACAAGCAGTCGACACGGCGCGCATTTATACGCTCTACGATTGCAGCCGGTAGTGTGATTCCTTTGAGTGGCTCCCTGGTAACCGGTCAAATCAATCGTGGAGACGGGATACCTCTTCGAAGGCTCACCAAACACAATGGAGAGGACATTTATGTTTCTATCTTATGCCTTGGAGGATGGCATATTGGAAAAGCTGCACTAGAAAGTTCTGATAAGGAAGCCATCCGTCTAATGCACACTGCAATCGACGAAGGGCTTACCTTTTTCGATAATGCATGGGATTATCACAATGGCTACAGCGAACAGATCATGGGCAAGGCACTCAAAGATCGCCGTGACCGCGTATTCTTAATGACCAAAAATTGCGAACGGGATTATCTTGGTTCAAAGCAACAACTCGATGAAAGTCTGAAGAGGCTTAAAACAGACGTCATCGACCTCTGGCAATTTCATGAGATGATTTATGACAATGATCCGGATTGGGTTTTTGAAAAAGGTGGAATTCGCGCAGGTATCGAAGCGGTCCAAGCCGGTAAAGTCCGATTCCTTGGTTTCACAGGCCACAAAGATCCGCGCATTCATCTCAAAATGCTAAACAAACCGTATCATTGGGCCTCGTCTCAAATGCCGATTAATATTTGTGATTACCATTATCGAAGTTTTCAAAAATCAGTTATTCCTACCTGTCTTGAACAACAGATTGGAATCATCGGCATGAAAAGCCTCGGAGGTAGTCCTGATGGCCAAAAAGCACGCATACCCAGTGCCGGAATCGCAACTGCCGAAGAGTGCATCCAGTATTCACTTTCCATGCCCGTTTCAAGCCTTGTCGTTGGCATTCGCAATGCCAGGGATCTAGATCAAGCTTTACGCGTTGGCCAGAACTTTCAGCCTATGAACGAAGAACAACTAGCTTCGTTGCGTGACCGTGTAGCAGAGATATCTGGCGATGGTCGTCATGAACTTTTTAAGACTACCAAGATGTTCGATGGCCCATACCACCAAAAACAACATGGTTTCGATTTGTAAGATCACAAAAAGCAGTTTTCAAACAAGACGATATTTAGACAATCTCCGGAGATCAATAATGGCGGAAGAAGAAGTATTTGATGAATACCGTGAAAAACTGGTAATTGAGACAAAAACAATATGGCCCGAGGATATCGACACCGACCATAACCTGGACCGAACCAAGATTTCCGATAGCTTACATGCTAATCCAAAAGCCGCAAACCAATTACGGTACATTCGACAGCACACTGGATTTCGTCGAGAAATCACCGTTACCTCAGAGGATCTGAAAAGACTTTGATATTGTTACCTCAAGCTGGCTGGAATTGCCCTCTTTCATAACTAATGATCCCGTGTCACACCCTTCTCAACAGCTGGCCACTGTGGGCCCCCGCCCATTAAATAGCAAACTTCCAGTACTGCTATTTGTAGGAAACAGCGAACATTATGAATTTCTTCCATTTACTGAGGTGCTTCGAAAAAGCGGTTATCCCTTTCACGCTGTAGCAAATTTACTAGAAGCGATAAGGTTTCTAGAAAAAACTCCAGACCTGCCGGACCTCATCATAATAGGCCAGCTCTGGCCAGAAGAGTTCTCATCAGATGACCCTGTTGTATTATCGCAAATAGCTCCATTGGCTCGATTTGCCTGGTGTCTGGGAAGCTGGTGTCCCCCCCTGCAACAACTAGTGGAATACCGTCAAGGCGATGTTTATTCCACGACACACAGCAATGCCAGGCTGTTACTTAGACAGCTGGATTTATTTACTCAGCAAAAAATATGTTCTCTGAATTTACCACTTACGGCAAGAAGGGACGAACGATTCGAGACCAGCTTTATTCAAACACCTGATCCAGAAATCCCCACATCCCATAAGAGCCACTCCCAACATAATGCAGAGCCCTTATCAATAGCTATTAGGAGCAACTACGATGCCCTGAAAAGACTCTTGGAAGAAACCTGCGCACGCTACTTCCCTGATCAAACCTTAATACTATCTGGCGAGGATCCCATCCCGCCAACCATCAAATGTTTAATCTGGGATATGACTCCCTGGACAAAACAAACGACTGTACAGCTGGAACAAATACGAAGAACCCATTCCAATATCAGAATTATTGCGCTGATTGATTTTCCACGCTCAGATATTCATGAATGGCTATACCGATTTGATGTCGAAACGATTTTTTGTAAGCCACTCGCATTAAACGATCTCGTATGGTCTTTAGCTAACCCGACTGAAACTTCCCATTGCGGAAATGGAACTTAAGCCTACTCTGGAAAGAATTGTTCCACAAACGCGTATCATTCTTTCTCATCAGAATCGGAATTTCAATACCCTACCAAACTCGGCGGGCCCACCACCTAGCACATCACCAGCAACTATGGACGAAAGTAGCTCGGGCCCGGGTAAACTAGTTGTCAATCGAGTGGCCAGGCACGTCCCAGTGCCTTGCGTTGGCACAACATCAATTGATGAATCCCTTGCTGGGCTAACTGAAGCTGATCGTCAAGTTGTTTCTTTGAAAACGTTCGCCCTTCCGCAGTTCCTTGAACTTCGATGAACTCATCACGATTTGTCATAACCACATTCATATCCACATCTGCAGACGAGTCCTCTATATAATTCAGGTCCAGTAAAAGCTTACCACCTGATGAACCAACACTGGTCGCTGCTACACATTGTCTGATAACCGGCGCGGAGGATTTCCCTATGGTCTTAATCGACTTAACGGCATCAACCAATGCAACCCACGCACCTGTGATACTCGCTGTACGAGTCCCACCATCTGCCTCGAGAACATCACAATCCACCCAGACCGTATGCTCCCCCAGCGCTTCCATGTCGACCACTGCACGCAGGCTACGCCCAATCAGTCTCTGAATCTCTGTTGTTCTTCCATCGACTTTTCCAGCTCTGTCACGCGCTTTTCGTGATGATGTACTACCGGGAAGCATTGCGTATTCAGCCGTCACCCAACCACGCCCCTGTCCTTCTAAAAAGAAGGGAACACCTTGCTCAACACTTGCGGTGCATAAGACCGTTGTTTGACCTGATTTAACAAGCACACTTCCTGGTGCATTTTTAGTAAATCTACGACGAATTGTTACCGGTCTCAATTCGTCTGCCTTTCTGCCATCCACGCGAAGCGACATTGTTACTCACTCTTTTCTTCTTTGTTCAGCAAAGTCACCAACAACGCCTTCTGTAAATGGAGGCGATTTGCTGCCTGCTGAAACACCATGCTTTGTGGTCCGTCAATAACTTCTGCCGTTACTTCTTCCCCTCGATGCGCGGGAAGACAATGCATAAAACATGCATCGGGAGAAGCCCTTTCCATCAGCTGTTGATTGACTTGAAACGGCTGTAGCGCTTCTCTGCGAGTGTTCGCTTCTTCTTCCTGTCCCATACTGGTCCAAACATCCGCATAAATAACATCTGCCCCTTTAACGGCGTCCATTGGATCCGCCTGTTGACTCCACAGCAACTGTGGAACACACTCTCTCAATTCTTGCTGAAAAGATTCTTCGAACTGGTATTGTTTCGGAGCGGCCAAAACAAATCGCATTCCGAGTTTGCCACATCCAATAGCCAGAGATCTCGCAACGTTATTACCATCGCCTACGAAAACCAGGGTGCGCCCTTCTATCGAGGACCATCGTTCCGTCAGCGTAAAGAGATCTGTCATAGCCTGGCAAGGGTGGGCGTAGTCTGAAAGACCATTAATTACAGGTACTTGGCTATGGCGAGCAAATTCAACTTGAAGAGCATGAGAAAACGTTCTCAGAACTACACCATCGACATAACTTCCCAATACTCTTGCAAAATCGGGAACCGATTCTCGGTGGCCAAGCCCAACTTCCTCGGCCATCAAAAACAAACTGGACCCACCTAAATGAATCATGGCTGTTTCAAAACTAACACGTGTTCTCAAAGACGGCTTTTCAAAAATCAGAGCAATAACCCTCTGATTAAGAAGAGGATCCCGAATTCCAGATTCAGTTCGCTCTTTTAAATCAGCTGCGCAGAGAAATATCTCTTCCAGTTCATTCGAATCCAGATCAAAAAGACTAATTACATACTTCATTCTGACACGCTACCTGCCAAACGCAGTTTATCCCCTCTACCTAAAACTAAAGTGTCACTTCGCCTGATCTTTCACGTCAAATCCCTTCATGTCATGACGTCCTTTATCAATGCTCAGGGTGTTGATTATCCATCATTTACCTAATACTATCCCTGATTATCTCTTCCATGAAGGACCGCCTTATCGGAAATGTCCTTTCGAAACCATGCGCCGTCCCAATCAATCTTGGCCACTGAATCATAGGCGGACTGTTTCGCATCAGTAAATGACTGGCCTAACGCCGTTACTCCCAAAACTCGTCCGCCATCAGTAACGATGTTCCTATTGTCCAATGTAGTGCCGGCATGAAACACCTGAATATCTCCAGAAAATGGAATTTTTTCCAACCCATTGATTACAGTCCCTTTTGAGTAATCACCGGGATATCCTTTCGAAGCCATTACCACACATACCGCCGGACGCGGATCCCAGTCAATGGACCCAATACTATCCAGACGTTCATCTATCGTCGCTTCCATGACTTCGATAATATCGCTCTTTAAACGCATCAATACAGGTTGTGCTTCTGGATCACCAAAACGGACATTAAACTCCAATACTTTTGGCCCTTGATTCGTCAACATCAAGCCGGCATAAATCAAACCCTGAAATGGCCTTCTATCTCGTTTCATGGCATGAACCACAGGAACCAGAATTTGACGTTCGACCTCCGACATGACCTCATCGGAAAGAATTGGCACCGGAGAGTAAGCTCCCATTCCTCCGGTGTTGGGACCTTTATCACCATCAAATGCAGCTTTGTGATCCTGGGATGCTTCTAAAGGTACAATCGTTCGGCCATCCGTAAAAGCTAGAATACTTACTTCGGGACCATTCAGCTTTTCCTCAATGATGACTTGATTGCCCGCGGTCGAAAATTCCATGTTGCGCATGATACGCTCAATCGCTCGCAACGCTTGATCACGATTATGACAAATCAAAACACCCTTACCTGCTGCCAGTCCATCAGCTTTAATCACCGAAGGTCTGTCATCTCGCTCATTTAAGTAATGTTCTGCAGATTCCGAGTCATTAAAAATCTGAAACTCTGCTGTAGGTATATCTGCTGATCGCATCAAATTTTTAGCAAATACCTTGCTGCTCTCCAGTTCTGCCGCAGCTTTTGTAGGGCCAAAAATTCGCAAACCTTCTGATCGAAAAGCATCTACAATTCCCTCAGCTAAGGGTGCCTCAGGACCCACAACGGTTAAACCGATTTCTTCTTCTCTCGCAAACTGTATCAAGCGAGTAAAATCAAGTGGGGCAATACTTACATTATTTGCTGTTTGTGCAGTACCTGCATTTCCGGGTGCACAAAAAAGCGTATCCACGTGGGGTGATTGTGCTATTTTCCAGCACAAAACATGTTCTCGTCCTCCCTGACCAACCACCAAAACCTTCATTACTTTTCATTCCTTGATACAAATAACCGAAATATTCAGTCCCGATTCTAGAATACTGTAAAACAAATCTGAAGCATTCCTGAGAAAAGACCTCTTCCGATCATTTCTTTCATCCTGAAACGTTCTATATGAAAATACCAAACCAGATTTACCTGAAACATAAGCAAGCCCGCGTAATTCTCTGGTCGAACTTACCGTTACGCGTCTAATTCATTCATGACTGCATCGACCAACGGTGCAACTGTCTCCGGTCCGAAGTCAAACTTGATTCCGGCTGTTTGAAAAAGATCTGGCAGGGGAATGCTCCCACCTTTTGATAATGATTTCAGATATGCCTCCAGTGCACCTGAAGAGTCCGATTTCGCATTAATCCAAATTCCAAGTGCACCTAATTGAGCTATTCCATATTCAATATAATAAAATGGCACGCCAAACAAATGTCCCTGTCTTTGCCAGAGATTTTTCTGTGCTTCTTCAAATCCGGACCAATCAGATTGGTCACTGAAACGGTCTCGAAGTTCCATCCAGTGTGTCTGGCGCTCTTCAGAAGAATGCCCCGGATGAGTATATATCCAATGTTGGAAAGCATCAATTGTCGCAATCCAAGGTAACAATTCGAGGATTCCTTCCAAATGTTGTCGACGCGATCGTGTTGCCTCTTCCTGGGTATAGAAGACCTCCAGATGTTGATTGGCTATTAATTCCATTGTCATGGATGCCACTTCACAAAATTCCATGGGGGCATGCTGATAATCCAGTATAGGCTCATCAGTCGTTGCAAATGTGTGAAATGCGTGTCCGGCTTCATGCAACATGGTTCGCAAATCACCATCACGCCCCACGGCATTCATGAAAATAAACGGCAAGTGATATTCATCAAGCGTAGCCTGATAGCCACCAGGTGCTTTGCCTTTGCGATTGTCAAGATCCAATAATTCAAGATTAATAAGCTGCTCAAACTGATTCCCCAGTCTCGCATCAACTTTCTGAAAAATTTCAAAACAACCCTGCGTAAGATCCCCAACCGTTTCAAATGGCTGTAACGGCTCTTTACCCGTAGGATCAACCGCCAAATCCCAAGGACGCAACGAATCCACCTGCAACAGCTCACGACGGCGTCGTGCGAGCTCTCTCACTGCAGGCATTACGCGTTGCTCACATGCCATATGAAAATCAAAACAATGGTCCGGGGAATAATCAAATCGCTCCAGCCGCTGAAACTGAAAATCACGAAAATTGGAGTAACCAGCATTTTTTGCTCGGCGATGACGCAATGAGACCAGTTGTTCAAAAATATTACCCAGACCATCCTTATCTTCAAGACGACGGCCATTAATGGTCGCAAATGCTTCTTTACGCAAAGCGCGATCTGTTCCTTCCAGATACGTACCAATCTGAATTAGAGTCTGCTCTTTACCATCAAATAGAGCAGTCTGTGAGCCTTTGATTTTGTCATGCTGCTGGTCCAGCTTGGCTTCTTCTGCTTCTAACTCAACGTTTTCCTGCCGAAATAACGCTACCGCATTTCGACGACACTTCAGCATTAAACCATACCGTTCCGAAAGATGTGTCGTATGCTCATTTTCGAGGAGCATTTGGTTAAGTTTGTTCCATCTGGGAGTAATCCGAGGTCGGATCTCTTCAACAAAATGGAGATAAGCGTTTTCGACCTCTTCATTCGTTGTGTCTACGGTCATGCGAATGAACGCCATCCCACCTTCTTGTTCAATGACCTTCTGTAGTTCAAACTGATCTTCAATCCAACGCTGCAGACTTTTTAGGTCCTCGAGATTACGTGACTCAAGATCCTTGAACAAAGGTTCAATTTGATCCCAGTCGGACGAATCAAATTGTTCCGGTACAAATCGACGTAATACTGGTCCTGTGAGTTGCGAAAACAAGTCAGCGTTTTCCATAACATACCATTGCCTGAAAAAGTAAGCGGAAGGTTAAACAGGTACTACCCTGTTGCCGAATTCAATGATGGAACCCAAACGTTCAAAAACACATACTGCACCGATACTGCATGCTGCACACATGATCATCCTTAAGCATCGGCGCAGGATGATTCTTGGAATTAATAGTTCCAGACGTTCCTACAACTGTTCATTAACCACGCCCTACATACAACTGCTCAGTTGGAAGAACCACAGCTTCAAAAACATTAACATGAAGAGGTAACGACGCCATCAACAAAGCGGATTCAGCCAGTTCATCAACGCTCATCATTGGCTCATCGTCACTTTCCTTCCCAGAATCTTTGCGCCGTTCAACATAAATATTTCCCGGATGCAAACAACTTGCAACAATTCCGAACTCCCGCCCATCAAGTGCCGTCGCATGAGTCAAACCGGAAATGCCAAATTTGCTCGCACTATAAGGAGCTGACCCTGGGCGCACACGCTGTGCGGAAATCGATCCAATGTTAATGATTCGCCCACCTCCCTGATCCTTCATAATTCGAAAGGCCGCCCGGGAACACAGAAATGGACCCCGCAAATTAACCCCAATTACATGATCCCATGCTTCCGTCGAAAGCATGTCCAGTCGGCCCCCATCAAAAGCGCCGGCGTTATTAACCAGTATATCCAGTCGGCCAAATTGCGCTATCGAACCAGCGAACAGATTCTCCACTTGCGATTCGTCCGTAACATCTGTAGGTACGCTCAATATATGTTCCGGATTAACTAATGAACTCAACTCTTCCCGAGTTTTGTTCAGGTCATCTTCATTACGAGCAGCCAGTACTACAGAAGCTCCGTTTTTTACAAACGCTCTCGCAATTCCCTTACCAATTCCTTTGTTCGAACCCGTAATAACCGCAACTTTTCCATCAAGCTTTCCCATTTTCATCCTTTCCCTGTTTCACCTAATACCACACAAACAGATACTCGATCAGTATACTCGCCGGCACATCAGAAAACATCGGTACAAGTTAGGATTGTTGTCCCGGGATCAGGTTCGAGCAATGTGTGTGAAAAACCTACATTATTTGTTTTCCATCAATCCAGAAATCTTTATTCCAAGGATTGATTCGTTAACCTGTGTATTGGGCATAGTCAAACAAACTTGCGATTTCAGAGTCTCCCCATCGCCTGTACTGGTGCAACAACCCCTCTTACTTCTTCTCATGAACAAAACATGATACTTGATGTTCCTTTCCCTTGAGCACCGGAAAATCGTCACGGCAACCCGGCTCGACTTCACTACAACGATCGGAGAACGGACACCCAAGATAGATTTTGTCCGGAGAAGGAACTTCACCTGAAAGAAGAATACGCTGTTGGGTAGATTTCAATGATGGATCAGGAGTTGGAACAGAAGACAAAAGGGCGCGCGTATAAGGATGCAATGGACTGTCATACAAATTTTTTGCTGAAGCCAACTCAACGATTCTCCCCAAATACATCACGCCTACTCGATCTGCAACATGACGAACAACGGCAAGATCGTGTGCGATAAACAGGTACGCCATTCCCACTTTTTGTTGTAAATCCATCAACAAGTTGATCACCTGAGCTTGGATAGAGACATCCAGTGCAGAGACCGCCTCGTCACAGATGATAAGTTTAGGGTGAGAAGCCATCGCCCGGGCAATACCTACTCGCTGTCTCTGACCACCTGAAAACTCATGTGGATAGCGATTCATAAAACGAAGATTCAATCCCACTAAATCCATCAGACGCATTACTTCTAATTTACGCGTGGTACGATCGTACATCCCATGAATCTCCATGGGTTCTCTTATAATCTTGCCTACCGTCATACGAGGGTTCAATGACGCAAAAGGATCCTGAAAAATCATCTGTATCTTACGTCTGTTATGATGCCTCTCGGATGCTGTTAAAGTGTTCACATCTCTTCCATCAATGCGTACTTTACCCGCTGTTACTTTCACCAGATTGACGATAGCCCGTGCAAGCGTTGATTTACCGCATCCTGACTCGCCAACCAGCCCCAAAGTCTCTCCTTCCCGGACTTCGAAAGTTACTCCATCTACCGCACGAACAACCGAGATTGGTCGACCAAGCCAATCCTTCTTCCCGGGATAATGCACCTTTATATCTTCTATTTCGAGCACCATCGAACTTTGTTCGAAGGATTGATCTTGAGAGATATGTACAGCATGGTTCACAATCGAAATCCTTTATCTCGCAAACAGCCAATTTCTTTCAGACATCGATGCTCTCGAAAAGTTCCTTCCGATTTAATCCGATTAAGAATGGGAACTTGTTGATTACACTCCTCGTCTCCATAACTACAGCGTGGAGCAAATGCACAGCCAGGAGGAAGTTCTGTCAAATCAGGAGGTTGCCCTGAAATGGATTGCAGACGTGCTTTTGGATCTCCCTGAACGTTGAGAACTGAATGCAATAAACCGAGCGTATAGGGGTGGCGCGGATCTCGAAATAACTCCTCGGTCTCTGCCTGTTCGACTGCTCGTCCCGCATACATGACAATGACCCGATGACAATTGTGTGCAACCACACCCAAATCATGTGTTATCAAAATAATGGCAGTCCCTTCATCCTCCTGAAGTTGACACATCAGTTCGAGGATCTGAGCCTGAATAGTCACATCCAAAGCAGTCGTGGGCTCATCGGCAATCAGGATGTCTGGCTTGCACGATAATGCCATTGCAATCATGACTCTTTGGCGCATCCCTCCAGAAAACTGATGTGGATATTCCTGAATTCGTTTTGGCGCATTCGGGATTCCCACACGTTCCAACATCTCAACTGCACGATTTCTTGCCTCCGACATAGGGATTCCGAGATGCCATCGAGTGACTTCTGTAAGCTGATCTTCAATTGTCAAATAAGGGTTAAGTGCCGTCATCGGATCCTGAAAAATCATGGCGATTCTATTTCCACGGATTCGACACATTTCATTCGATGAAAGGGACAGCAAATCTTGACCACGATATACAATTTCTCCCGACTCAACTTTTCCGGGTGGTTGTGGAATCAATCCCATTACAGCCAGATTCAGGACCGATTTACCTGATCCTGATTCGCCAACAATGCCTAAAGTTTCACCCTCATGCAGATCAAAACTGATCCCATTTACTGCCGACACATAACCCGTGTCCGTTCTGAATCCGACCTGTAAGTTTCCGACTTGAAGTATTTGAGGAGTATTCATGTTCACTACTTGTTCTTCATTCTCGGATCGAATGCATCTCGCAACCCATCTCCAAGAAAACTGAGACCAAACAACGTTAAGGCTAAAGCGATTCCCGGGTATACCACAAGCCACCAGTAAGTCCTTACCGGGGTAATTACCTGGATTCCTTCATTAACCAGTAACCCCCAGGACACCGCCGGAGGTTCCACTCCCAGTCCAAGAAAGGATAAGAAGGCCTCAAAACGCATCACCTGTGGAATTGTCAATGTGAGGTAGACAATCACAACGCCCATTACATTGGGAACCAGATGTTGAAAAACGATTCGTATTCTGCTGGCGCCAACGACACGAGCAGCATCCACAAACGGTTCCTGTTTGAGAGAAATTACCTGACCGCGTACAACACGAGCCATGGTTAACCAGTAGATCGCTCCGATCATCAGGAAAAAAACCGTAATCTGATCAATGCCATGACTTTTTAGCCAACTCGCTAACTGTTCCTCCTTAACTATTGTGATCATGAAAATAACCACAAAAATAAAGGGGACCGAGTAAATCACATCCACAATACGCATCATCAACGCATCAACCCAACCCCCACAGTATCCAGAAATCGCACCATAACTGACACCGATCACCAGAGATACAAGAGTAGCTACTATCCCGACAATCAAAGAAATGCGCGCCCCCCATATAACACGAGATAAGACATCACGTCCAAGATTGTCCGTCCCGAGAACAGAAGGAATACACCAGTCACCAACAAACCGAAGACGACACTCAAGCATCCATCGCGTTAAGGTACCCGAATTACTCCATAACGCATGTATGGGATGATTGGCCTCCCATGATTCAATCGTTTCTTTCAACTTCAAAATGTTTTGACCGTCTGAACTACGACTTACCTGCTCCTGCAACTGAATACGTTTTGCCTTAAATTGCTCAAAATATCGCTGCACCCTGTTCGGAACACTATTGTCTGACTGCAGTATTTCTGATGTTTCTACAGATTGATTGCTGAATCTATGGTCTATTTCATCCCGAGCTTCAATCCAGATCGTGCGTGTCTTTGCAACGTCATCGTACAATCGAGAAATCGAAGCATACTCGCTCCATTTTCTGCTCCGCTCATAGAGTAAATCCAACTCTCGCTGATATTCAGCAACACTGGTTTTATACAAAGATATCTGGCTGACGTTCGGAGCCAGCAACTGTCGCTTGACCATATCCTGATATTGAGGACTCTGTAGTGGAAGGACTGGGGCCAAAAACGCTACCAACCCTAACACCAGAAGAAAAGCCAAAGAAAGCATTGCTGCCCCATTCTTCCTGATACGCATCCACACATCGCGCCATATAGAGATCCCTCGTATCTTTTGTACTTCTGACAAAAGACGACTGTATTCATCTCTGTTGTTTTGTTGGTTGTCAGCAATATTCATTTAAAAAATGAATTCCGGGATGATCCTAGAAACCATTTGAAAGTATTATTCCATATCCACACGTGGATCTATGATTCCATAAGAAATATCTACAAGCGTATTCATGACAAATAAGAGTCCGGTATATACCATGACCATTCCCATGGCCATCGGATAATCCCTTTGAAGCGCAGCTTCCACAAAATGACTCCCCATACCCGGCAAGGCAAAAATCTTTTCAAGAACCAGTGACCCGGTAAGAATCGCTGCTGTAGCAGGGCCTAAATAGGAAACCACAGGTAGCATGGCACCACGTAAGGCGTGCTTTAACACCACCTGTCTCGTACTTAATCCTTTCGCGTATGCCGTACGTATATAGTCCTGACCAAGCACCTCCAGCATGCCCGTTCGAGTCAGTCGGGCAATGTATCCGGCAAACGGTGCACCAAGACATAACGCCGGTAACACGATTTGTTTTAAAGACCCCCAACCGGCAGATGGGAACCATTGTAATACAAAGGAAAAAAGGATCACCGCTACGCTTGCTAGCACAAAATTCGGAACAGCTATTCCAAGTGTCGCCAAAACTCTGAAGGATAAATCCAACAGTGAGCCTCGAAACATAGCTGACAGTACACCCGCGCTTAAACCAAGACTTAATGCAAAAACCATCGCGAAAATTCCCAGTGCTGCAGATACTGGAAATCCTTGTGCTATCACTTCATTCACACTGTAATCTGAAAGCCGAATGCTGGGGCCAAAATCTCCTCTCAGCACGATCCCTTCAAGCATCAACAAATATTGCTCAATCCAAGGCTTGTCGAGATTGTATTTAGCCTCAAGATTGCGCTTGATCTCCTCAGAAACACGGCGTTCACTATCGAAAGGTCCACCAGGAACCGCGTGCATTAACATAAAAGTAAGTGTGTACACGACCCAGAAGGTAAGAACCATCCATCCTAATCGAGTAACGAGTATTCGTAACAACTTACTGATCTCTCGTTGAGAACTGCTGATTGTCTATTTTCAGAATATGGAGTGGATGGACATCCTGCACATTACTTGAAAAGCCGAGGATATGTGGCTGGACCAAGTTTTTTGAAACATAAAAATAAATCGGAATGATCGGTTGTTCATCCATCAATATTTGTTCTGCCTCTGTAAGAAGCCCTAATCGCTTCTGATAATCGGGTTCGAATTTCGCTTGTTCAATCAGCTCATCATAACGAGCATTGCTCCAATTGGTCTGGTTGTTCGCTCCATCTGTAACAAACATATCTAAAAACGTGTTCGGATCCGGATAATCGCCAATCCATCCACTGCGGGCTACTTCATAATCTTTCTGTGAAAGCGTCGCAAGAAAGGTTCTCCATTCATAATTTTCCAATTGAACATTCACACCTAAGTGTTCTTTCCAATCCTGCTGGATAACTTGAGCGATGTCTTTGTGCATATCACTAGTGTTGAAAAGAATACGAATTGCTGGAAAATTACGGCCCCCGGGGAACCCTGCTTCCGCCAACAGCTGACGGGCCTTGGACACGTCAAATATATCTCCTCGCGCACTGTTATAATTATCAATCCCAGGCGGCACAAAACTACGTGCCGGTACGTTACCTGCTTTCGTAACCTGTTCGACGATCTTTTTCTTGTCTATAGCCATATTAAGAGCACGGCGAACCCGTACTTGATCCAAGGGCTTTCGATTAACATTAAATCGATAAAAATAGGTTGTCAGCATCGGTGCGGACTTAAAATCATCTCTTTTTCGAAGATCTGGAATGACCATGTTCGGAACCGTAGTACTCCAATCAATCTGACCATTGACATACATGTTCAAACTTGTTGTCTCAGACTGAACGGAAAGGGCATCTATCGAATTCAACTCTACCTGTTTTGCATTCCAGTAGCGCGCATTCTTAATCATTCTAAGACGGTCACGAATCCTCCGAAACTGGAGAAGAAAGGGGCCATTGCAAACAAGGTTTCCTGGTTTCGTCCAACCTGGAGATCCATATTTTTCAATGGTCGGACGATGTACCGGATATAAAGGATAAAAGGCTACCAAATCTGGGAAATACGTGGTCCGACTTTTCAACTGAACTCTAAACGTCTGATCATCAATTGCCAAAATTCCGACCGACGATTTGAAATCTACTAATACATGGTGACATGTCTCTACTGGCCTTCCTTCAATCATTTCCGGAAGATTCCCTTTTGATGCATTGTGCATGACATATGCCATGGCTCGTGGAGTTGCATCCCATCGGACCTGTCCGTTTTTTTCAGGAAAAACATCTACAAAGAACACTTTCGTCCAAGAAATACCACTCTCCGGTGCGGTATCTGTGATAATTTTCGTGTCGGGGTTCCAATAACCAATCTTGGAAAACACACCTCGACGTATCGTCCCCCGTGGGAAAAGCTGCTGTGCATTGGCACGATTAGCCAATTCAATTTCAACTCGATCACCCGTATTCAGTTCCCCTTTGTTATATCGATCGGCACCTTTGACGTAGTAAAGCTGATAAACATATTCAGAAGCGGTTTCCGGATGGAGCATGCGCATCCACGACCATTCCATGTCATGAGCAGTAAAGGGATCCCCATTGGACCAAAGAACATTCTGACGAATGTGAAAGGTATAGACAGTTCCGTCCTCACTGACAGAATAAGATTCGGCCATTCCTTGAGTAGCCGGGCGCATGGGGACAGTTCCGTTGGCTTCTGCTTTATCAGTCGATGGAAGATTCCGTAACAATCCTTCGAAAAGCCCATTAATGATGCGGCCCTCCGGAGCACCCGTGGCCAGTGCCGGATCCACCGTTTTTATCTCGGCTCCATTATTGAAGGTGAACTCAGCGGGTTCAAGTTGACCTAAATTAACAGCATATCCAAGGCCCATCACAATCATTAAAAGCAAAAACAATGGATAACTTTTCCTTATCCGATTCGACACCGACTGATCTCCCAGGCATTGAACGATCGATCCCTTGTTAATCCATTTACATCCGTACGAGCTGTTGTTTGATACGCACTGTGTTGTGAATTCTGACAGCTTCTACATCGTCATAGCCCAAATTACATACGACACACGCGTCCATAATTGTCTGGTACTTATACCAGATAGCTACCCCTTAAAACCATCTAATACCGAAGCCCTCCATCGGACTTGGTGGACAACAAAACTAATCTTGTTAGCTCCCCCACCAATTGCTAGCTTCTTTTTGGGGCAAGAAATATGTTAATCCGAGTATTCCGACAGCAATTCGTAGAATTAATGTTTAAGTTATAATGCCGTGTTACTTCAATGCCATCTGTTGTTTGTAAGTGACGACACGCCCTTTTTACCTCCGAAAGAAATACCGTTCGTGAACAAGCATTCCGCCTCACCACGTTTTCATGCTACCACTATTTTAACTGTTCGCCACAAAGGAACCGTTTCGCTGGGCGGTGATGGCCAGGTGACGTTGGGAGATACGGTAATGAAATCGGATGCAACCAAAATCCGGCGATTGATGGGCGATCAAGTAATGGTAGGATTTGCCGGATCTTCTGCCGATTCTTTTGCGCTTATGGAACGTTTTGAAGCAAAACTCGACGAAGCCCAAGGACAGGTTCCACGTGCTGCCACCGAACTCGCAAAAGATTGGCGCACGGATAAAGTTCTCCGCCAACTGGAAGCTCTTATGCTTGTCGTGGACGCAAAACATACGTTGCTCCTCAGTGGTCAGGGTGATGTCATCCAGCCTAATGATGGAGTAGCGGGAATTGGATCGGGTGGTGCCTACGCTGTATCGGCTGCACGCGCACTGATTCGTCACTCAAAACTATCCAGTAAAAAGATCGTGGAAGAATCTCTTAATATCGCTGCCGAAATCGACATCTATACTAATCATACAATTCAAGTAGAGGAGTTGGCGTGCGAGATTTGACGCCCCGCCAGACGGTTCAAGAACTCGACCGTTATATTGTCGGACAGGATCAAGCTAAGCGTGCTGTCGCTATCGCGATTAGAAATCGTTGGCGTCGTCAACAGCTCCCCGATGACATGCGTGAAGAAGTTGCTCCTAAGAACATCATTCTGATCGGACCAACGGGAGTCGGAAAAACTGAGATTGCACGTCGTCTGGCACAACTTACCGGTGCTCCCTTTCTGAAAGTCGAGGCTACTAAGTACACCGAAGTCGGATACTACGGAAGAGATGTCGAAAGTATGATCCGGGAACTGGTAGAACTAGGGATAGGAATCGTTCGGGAGGAAGAACAAAGTCGCGTTGAAGAAGAGGCACAAAAGAACATCACTGAGCAGCTGCTGGACCTTTTAGTTCCTCCCTCACCGGTCATAGATCAAGATACGACCTCTTCTATGCAGGAACATCAGGAACGACAACAGCGCCTTCGTGAGAAAATGAGAAAAATGCTTGTCGCAGGTGAACTGGAAGAACGCCTGGTAGAGTTGAACGTCGAGCAACGAGCCATGCCTGTGCAGGTTTTTTCCAATATGGGTATGGAACAAATGGACTTCGATCTGCAAAACATGTTTGAAAAGCTTGTTCCCAAACAAAACCTCCAAAGAAAAGTACCCCTTAAAACTGCACGGGAACTTCTCTTCGACCAGGAGGTGGATACCCTAATCGATCGAGAAAAAGTACAACAGGAAGCGATTGAGCGAACCGAAGAACTCGGTATTGTATTTCTCGATGAACTGGACAAGGTGTGTGGTGCAGACACCTCCTCACGAGGTCCGGACGTCTCACGTCAAGGTGTACAACGAGACCTCCTTCCGATTGTAGAAGGAACCACTATTCAGACACGGTATGGATCGGTTCGAACGGATCATATTCTTTTTATTGCCGCAGGTGCCTTTCACAGTTCTAAGCCTTCAGATCTGATCCCAGAACTCCAAGGTCGTTTTCCCATTCGTGTCGAACTGAATGATCTGACACGAGACGATTTTATTCGCATACTAACCGAACCTAAGAACGCTTTGACCAAGCAGTATTCAGCACTTCTGGGAACGGAGCGACTGAAACTTTCATTCACAGATGATGCAATTGATGCACTTGCAGATTACGCTTCACTCGTGAATCAGAATACACACAACATCGGCGCACGTCGGCTCCATACGATTATGGAAAAACTAATTGAGGACATCAGTTTTGAAGCACCAGAGCTGAAAAGAAAAACACTTAAAATCAATGCTGCGTACGTGCGAAAACATCTCGATTCAATCACTCAAAATGAAGATCTCAGTCGGTTTATTCTCTAATCTAGTCCCGTAGTGGATGATCCCTATCCTTTTGTGACAATCCTTGGCTTCACGCGTTATTCAAAAACACTAATTCTGTGTTATGCTGGATCAACCGTTGCCCGAACGCTTTCTCGTAAAAGATGATTCCGGACAACAAGCCCGATCAAATCCATGGTTAAGTCTGATTTCCCAGGGAGCAAGTATGACAGAACATCGGTTTAAAAATCGTACAGCACTCGTAACCGGTGGCGCAAAAGGGATTGGTGCTGCCATCTGCAAAAAGCTCGCCTCCGATGGTGCACAGGTGGCCGTTAACTATCGCAGAAGTCAGGAATCCGCAGAACAACTGGTCCAATCCATCCAAAATGATGGGGGGATTGCCTATTGCGTACAGGGCGACATGTGTGAAATTGCCGATGTCGAATTGGTCGTAAGTCAAACTGAATCGGAGCTCGGGCCGATTGATCTGCTTGTTAATAACGCTGGCATTTTTGATCGACACACTCACCAGGAACTTACTATTTCCGATTGGGAAAGCACCTTAAAAATTAATCTTACCGGCCCCTTTCTGGTCACATGGGCAGTTAAAGACGGAATGATTAAACGAGAGTATGGTCGGATTGTGAACGTCAGCTCCATTGCGGGGCTACGAGCACGCTCTCAATGTATTGACTATGCCGTTTCGAAATCAGGTTTGATCTCGTTCACGAAAAGCTGTGCGGAAGCCTTAGCCGAAAAGAACATACGAATGAATGCAGTCGCACCGGGATTAATCGAAACAGAGATGGTAACCAAAGAGACCTCTCAATGGAGAGGGCAACTCATTGATCAGACACCGATACCTCGCATCGGCCAGCCGGAAGAAATTGCTGATGTTGTCTGCTTTCTGTTGTCAGAAGAATCGAGTTTCATGACCGGCCAGACGGTTGTTGCCAGCGGAGGTCGGGTACTATTACCATAAGACTACCATTGGTGTATCTAATAGGAACTCCCCTTTTGCGCAGTGGTATTGCTTCCATACCCTTTTCATATACATCCCTGCTTAAGCAAAATGTCTTGTGTGTACTTTCTACTACCTTTCCTATCGATGACCGGACGTCAATAAAGTGACTCGACGATGGGCTTCTCTTGTTTCGTGTCCGTGGTTTGTACCCATTATTCTGGGCATAATCGGTACACTACTGGTCCTTGCTTCCCTAGGTAACACCTCTTCCTGGGAAATCCTTCCTGGTCCGGGCACAACGATTGATGAAACCATATATGTACCTCGTGCAAAAATTTACACCAGTACATGGAATCAATTTGGTCTTGCGTTTTTTGACCACAAAACCGTCGAAATCGTATTTGGAACCATGCCTGATCATCCGCCTCTGGGAACCTGGCTACTCGGGTGGACCCATTGGTTAACGGACGATGAACCGAACAACCTGGACGTCTTTAACATTACCGGGGCACGCCCATGGTCAGCTATCGCTTATGGCTGTCTCATCGCCCTGACTGGTTACTGGTCCAGTCAACTGCTCGACAGCCAATCTGGATGGATGGCTTCCCTTGCTACGCTATTAATGCCCCGCATTTTTGCCCATGCCCATCTTGCGGCATTAGATATCACTATCACGCTAGCCTATCTCCTATCACTCTGGTCAATCTACCTGACTCTGCATCCACCTACCCGAACACGTAAGATAGTACTGGCAGGATTGATTTTCGGGCTGGCCATCTCAATAAAGATTCACGGATGGGTAGTCTTTGTAACCGTCATACCCTGGGCCTTGTGGAACTGGAAATTACGCGCTATTCGTCCATTATGCATCTGGACTGCCACTGGACTAGTTGTGTTTATTCTTAGCTGGCCCTGGCTCTGGCCCTGGCTCTGGGATTCTCCATTCATCGCGTGGGAACATCTATTGGATTATTTTTTCCGTACATGGAATC
Organism: uncultured Planctomycetia bacterium; assembly: GCA_963996245.1. GTDB lineage: Bacteria > Planctomycetota > Planctomycetia > CAXEIY01 > CAXEIY01 > CAXEIY01. Next base: position 42,945 of record CAXEIY010000225.1, read on the forward strand.
GAGCTTCTCTCCAGGTTTGGTATTTCGATCAAGCGATTCCAGATCACAGCGTTCCATTTCATTATCCGTGGGTAATGTTCCTGTCTACCGTACCCTTAGGATTACACCTGTTAGGAATAGTCGGCGTCGTCACTATTGGAAAGAAATGGTTCACGAACAGCGATTGGTCATTGGTCGGCGCCGGATTCCTAGTCATCCTCACCCTGTTCAGCATACCTGGAATCGTTGTGTATGATGGTGTGCGACTGTTCTTGATGGTTTTTCCACTCTGGTCCATCCTCGTAGGCGTGGGAGGCAAGACCGTCTGGGACTGGCTTCACAATCATTCTCGTTTTCACCATTCTCGCCGCCTAATTCTTGTCTTTCTCTTTTGTTGCTACTGGTTATCACAAGCCACTGGGATGGTATCTTTACATCCTTATCAACTCAGTTATTACAACCTTTTAGTCGGTGGCCTACATGGCGCTGACAAGCTTGGACTGGAAGTGACCTATTGGGGAGACACGGTTAACCGTGAACTGAAACACGCATTAATCAATAGGGCGTCGGACGGCGACCAGGTGCAATACCGCCCCCAAATGTACCCTAATCACACTTACGGTGTTGTACTCAGTTCACCAAATCTGCTTCAACGAAACTACCGCTGGATGGATGATTCACGATTAAGCAGAAGCTTGTTTCCGCCAGCCCAGAACAAGGTAATATGGAGTCTCATTTACAATCGCAAAGCCTATCTGCAACCGGACAAACAATTCCTGAGTGATGCTGAACTGGTTTATGAGGTATCACGGGACAAGGTCTGGCTAAGCCGCCTCTACCGGACCGTTTCCCAAACCAAGACTGACAGAACAAACACACCCGCCAAACGCAAATGAAAATATAGACGGGATACCTTCACCGTCACAGTCGTTTGTATGATTACCCTAATTTCACAGCAACCGGAACATCGTCTTTCTTACTGGCAATACAAATAGTATTCACCAGCGATCCGCTGAATCCCTCGGCATCTATTCGTACCTCATCCCCATCCATGAATGTTCCATCTCGTGTTCCTACACTCAGTTTACTGGTACCAAAATAGTGCAAATGGACGTCACCTGGCTGTCGATGCTGAACGTATTTAAAATGATGATCTTCACAATTGGCCAGTGAATGAGACATATGCTTTTCACCGGTAAACAATTCGCCACTGTCATAAACCGCTTCGCTTTCACGCAGAATACGACAACGAATGATTATTTCCTGAAACTCGCAGTCTGTAATTAATTCCGGCCCCACAGAACATTGTCGAAGTTTCGATGGAGCCAGATAAAGATAATTGATTTTCTCCGTTTCATGATCCGCCCATTCATTGCCAAGTGCAAACCCCAAACGGCACGGATTCCCTTTCTCATCAATCACATAGCACCCGACCACCTCCGGTTCTTCTCCACCATCAAGGGCGAATTCAGGGACCTCTAGCGACCACCTATGACCACGGAGATTGGTACCATTGCCCTTGTAGAACCACTCAGGAGCAACACCGCGACGTTCTCCTTTGGGCTTTCCACCCTTCAGGCCCATTTCAAACATTCGCATCGAATCACTTTTATCCTCTTCCTTGGTCTGCTCAATGTCCGCATGCATTTCATTTCGGGCCTCCATACTGCCAAGATGCGTCAATCCCGTTCCCGTAATCAAAATTCGTCTAGGATCTTCTGAATCGACTGGTGGATGTAGAAACGCACATCCCGCGTCGGGCGACGCTGAAAGAAGTTCTCCATAGGGAAAAGAAACCGTCTGACCGGTGTCCAAAACTTCTTCGAGAACTTCCGTGATCCGCTTTCCTGAGGACTGCGCATTTTGAAATACATCTGTAATTCGTTTCCAATCAGAATTTACAGAGGTGACATCATGAACTTTTTCGTTGACCACAACGCCTACGCGTCGACCAGCTGCAGGCCTTTCAAACTGAACTATTCTCATACGATCTTATACCTCATTGAAAAACCGTACCCCTATTGCCTTCCCATCTTCAAGTAATATCCGGCAAAATCCAAGGTTTGCGATAGGTTCGTCCCAATAATCTGGTTGCCTCCGAATCGTTTACAAAACATTGTTGTTCGGAATTGAAACGTAGCTTACGGCCAACCCTCCAGGCAAGATTACCAAAATGACACAACGAAGAAGAAATATGGCCCTGGTCAATGTCACAGTTAGGCATTCCATCGGTGCGTATCGAATCAACAAAATTGCGCTTGTGTGCAGGATCCATCACTTCGTTGTCGCCGGATCCAGATGCAAGTAACTGTCCATCATGCCCCAATGCCCTCCAGCGTCGATTCCCTATGATAACATAGCCATTTTCCCCATATATTCCGGCCCCTTCTGGTTCCCCTTCAAAAGGATATTTCACCCATGTACGCAATTCGTAACTAAGAATTGCCTGAGGGTATTCCCAGGTAACTATCATATTATTCGGCCACTCTTGACTATCTTCATGTACATTGAACCCACCTGATGATACCGCCGATGGCCATCTGGGAAGTGACTGGCCTTGAGCAGCAATTGCTGCTTCCAAGCCTCTTCTCGCATAGTCAATCCGATGGACACCGTCGTTGCCGAGATCACCTGTTCCATAATCAAAAAACCAACGCCAACTACTGTGAAAACGATTGGCATTGAATGCGTGTACTGGTGCGGGACCCAACCACATTTCATAATCGACACCAAGTGGAATCCTTCCATTCGACGTGTTGTTCAAAGAACCTTGACGGGTACTCTCCCAGGCCCGGGCAAAATGAACTTTTCCCAGTGCGCCAGTGCGAAGGTATTCCATGGCTTCAGAAAAATGCTCACCGCTTCGCGACTGAATACCTACCTGCATTACCTTCTTATATCTTCGAGAAGCTGCCAGCATCGCTTCTCCCTCATGGTGATTGTGGCCCGCCGGCTTTTCAACATATACATGCTTTCCTGCCTGACAGGCTGTCACAGAGGGAATTGCATGCCAATGATCCGGTGTCCCAATTACAATTGCATCGAGCTCGGGTCTGTCCATCAATCTACGAAAATCTGTTTCGACAGAAGGTGTGCGGGACTGTCGTTCTGAAACGGACTGGAGGTACTTCTTGAACAACCGAGTGTCTATATCGCATATCACAGCAACTTCAACATCCGTCATTTCTGAAAAACCATGCAGCAAACTGCCACCGCGACCACGAATCCCCACACAACCAACAATGATTTTTTCGTTTGGACTGGCGGCACATCTTTGATTGGTCACTCTTAACAGTTTCGATCCAGCGAATGCTGTGACAGAATTCTTGAGGAACACTCGGCGAGTTTCCGCTTTCATTTTTGAGCTCCTATAATGGGACTCACCCTTTTTGACAATCAGATCCAGTTTTTTGCCATGTGCGTATCATGATTTTCACATCTGATAGTGAAAAACCACAAAAGAAGGGTGTCCTGATCCCTATCTGACTACATTACCTTTGCTGTCCTCTCAACATTTTAACTATCGTTGAAAGATGAAGATACCAGTTACCGGTGTATTGCGGCCAAATTTCATGTTACCACGACCATGCGATCATGATCTCTACCGGAAGACTACTTTTCATCTGCCTCAGTCTCAGTGTAATGACAACATAGCTGGTCGGTGAAAACATTCAACTTGGCCTGCAGCTTCCCGAAGGGTTTGATGTTTACAAGTATGCCAACCATGAGTACGCAAACGACATTTACACCATGACGACGGATCCAAATGGACAGATCACAGTCGCTGGGCGAGGGTACATTCGTATTCTTATTGACCGGGACAAGAACGGACAATCGGACCAGGCCATTCCATTTTCAAATGGCCCTCTGGATGGAGCCATGGGACTGTTTTGGGGACATAACACGCTCTTTTTCACCCGAGATGATGGCCTCCATTGTTATCGAGATGAAAATGGAGATCTCCCGGCAGATGGACCAGCATAAAAATTAGCTGATCTGAAAACAGGGAGTGAGCATAGTACACATGCCATTCGTCGTGGTCCGGACGGGTGGCTTTACGTTCTCTCTGGAAATATGACAGGAATTGATGACTCCTTTGCCAGCGATTCGCGTTCGCCAATCACTCGCCCCATCACTGGATGTGTAATCCGTTTTAGTCCGGATTTCACGAAAAAAGAAAGCGTTGTGGACGGTGATATTCTTCAAACAGGACCTGAAACCACCGTACGCATTGAAGGCGATCAAATCGAAACCGTCTCCCACAGTACTATTTCTTTAATGACTCAAGGGTTGATCGAGTCACTCACAGATGAGCAACTCCAGGACCTTTATGCGTACCTCAACAGCCTCAGGTAATCCTGTCCGGGCTAAGCAGGTACTTTAGTAACAGATCGAACCTGGCTGTGAATACTTCGTTTCGACACATCATCTTGAAAGTTTTCCATCCAATCCAGATTTTCTCGAATTCGATCTATCGCATGTCCTAACTGCAGCTGATTGTCTCTCGACATCACAAGTGCTAGATCACACGCATCGTGGACACGACGCAAAATCTTTTCTTGGTTCCATTCCTGACGGGGATCAGTTAGTCCCGTCCATGGATTCCGAAAAACTTCAACTATTTCATACAGCCACGCTGCATACCAGTGCTTTCCCATCGCAGCTCGTTCTCCTTACGAAGGCACATGCGGTGTAACATGAAATAGAAAGCACGCCACTTTTCATGAACACTCAGATCCCTCCCCAGCCATTCCATCGGGAAGCGTTTCTGACTACACAAGCCCCTCTTTTCGAGATCCATCTCACCATTACGCTGGATGCACTCAGTCCTAACCAGAGTTGATATTTTTCAACTGCCAGAAGTGTAGTAGTTTTCCATCGATATAAAAATAGCAAATATCCGTATGATTCTATCGATTGATCATTTTGTTTCAGGCAAATCTAATACTCTCTCACCACCACACTTTACAGAACGTTTACAGGCTCCATTCAGACTCCATCACTGACCTTGACACCAGATCTCAATTTCTAAAGGATACCGCCACTCTAATTCATGTTTTGTTGCATGCAGCACATCGATTCACAACCAAAATAGCTCCTAACGACGGTGGAACAGGCATTCGGATGACCACTCAGCTTGCGCCGCTTCCTCAAGGAATCGGTTTATTCAAACTTCCATCACAGCTTCTGAACGTATTAAAAAACGACGTCAGAGAAATAGTGAACTACCGTTTCGCGCTGTCCAGTTTGGTCTACTTCGAACTGAAACTGCGTTACCATCGATCGGTTCTAGGATTCATCTGGACACTCCTGCACCCCCTTTTAATGATGTCGGTTGTTGCCACTTTCTTCTCCCATTTCATGGGACGGGGCGTCGAAAACTACGCGCTTTATCTGTTCTCCGGGATGCTTCCCTGGTCATTTTTCGCATCCACCATGACCGGTTGTTCACAATGCCTCATCCAGTCTGAAGGCACGATCCGAAAAATTTATCTACCTAAACTTTTATTTCCAGTTTCCTGTACCCTAACCCAATTCATCAATCTCATCCTGTCCATGACGGCACTCTTCTTCCTTTTTATTTTTCTTTCCGCAGAAATAAATTGGCCGTTACTAATGCTGCCGGTAGGCCTTGTGTTGCTCATGTGCTTCAGTCTTGGAATGGGATTACTGGTAGCAACTCTAAACACTTTTTATCGTGATGTTGCTCACATTCTGACCGTAGTCATCCAAGCTGGTTATTTTGCAACACCTATTCTCTACCAAAGCGAAATGGTCCCTGAAAGACTACGGTATCTGCACAAATGGAACCCGATGCACTTGATCCTGGACATTTTTCAGAGTGCTATCTACTACAGTGAATTTCCCAGTTCAACCAACCTATTACGAGCTACCTCTTTCGCTCTGGTTGCCTTGATTCTCGGCTATGCCACTTTCAAACACTATGAACCGCGATTTATTTTTCGACTCTAATATGACACAGGCACACAGTAATGAGAAAGATAGCACCTCATTCTTCTTTGCTGTCACCACGGCAATCCGAACCTTTAATAAAATTAGACGATGTCAGCCTCCATTTTCAGGTTTATCGTGACAAATCACGCTCTCTTAAACGCGCGGTATTAGCGTGGCTGGGACGATCCTGGGAAACACACAGTACCGTCGAGAAAACCGTTTCTGATTCTCATCCCGACTCGCGATTCGTAGATTTCCAGAACACTGCCTCTCAATTCTGGGCCTTACAGAACATCAATTTGACAGTGGGCGCCGGAACAAGATTGGGAATTGTTGGCCATAACGGTGCTGGCAAAACTACCTTGCTTCAGGTAATGGCGCAGATTTACAGACCTACAAAAGGTCACCTCACAATCCAAGGACGCGTTACACCACTCCTAGCCTTAGGCAGTGCATTTAATCCAGAGCTCTCTGCTAAAGAGAATATCCGGCTACACGGTGCTCTTTTTGGAGTTGATCCCGTAACCATGTCAAAACGTTCTGACGCCATTCTTGAGTTTGCAGATGTTACTGAATTTGGAGACCAGCCGGTAAAATACTTTTCATCTGGAATGACTTCGCGACTGGCTTTCAGTATCGCTACAGACATCAATCCGGAAATTCTGTTGATTGATGAAGTTTTTGCCACAGGTGATCGAGCTTTTCAAAAAAAAGCCTCGCATCGTATGGAATCCCTGATGGATACTGCACACATCGTGGTCATGGTGACACACAACATGTCATTAATTCCGAAATTCTGTAACCGAGCCATTTGGGTAAATCAGGGACAACTCGTATCCGATGGTGAACCGGATGATGTCGTAGAACAATACCTTGCGCATCTGAGCCAGTCAGAGGACCAGAAAAAAGAACCACATGCAGGCCAAACTGGTGACAAACGACATCTCCATCCATCTCTTGATGTGCCGCGCCCTCACCTTAACAGCAAACACACATCCGAACCGATCTCACAAGAAGAAGCCTGAAAATACGGGAAAGACCCCTTCCTATAACAGTTCTTCAATGGATGAACCAGAGTCCAGAATCGGAATAGGTCGTCCCGTCAAATTGTTGAACGCAAGTTCTGTATCGATACCTAATTTACGATATATCGTGGACCAGAAATCTTTGGGAGTTAAAGGTCTCTGGGAGGGCCTTTGACCCTTGCCATCTGTCGAACCGATGACCTGTGCGGTCCGCAATCCACCACCACCTACCAGAACAGCCATGGAATCCGGCCAGTGATCTCGACCAGCCGATCCGTTAATACGGGGTGTTCGGCCAAATTCGCCCATTACGATAACTATTGTACGTTCATATAACCCGCGCTCTTCAAGATCTTGTACAAGACTTCCAACAGCCTGATCCAAAGAAGGTAGTTTTCGACGCATCCCTCCGGCGACTCCACCATGGTGATCCCAGCCATTGCTGATCACCGTTACATAGGTAACCCCGGTTTCCACCAAACGTCGAGCTAATAACGCACTTTGACCTATCTGATTTCGACCATATTGGTCACGAAGTTTGTCATCTTCAAGCGCCAAATTAAATGCCCGGCGTGCTGCTTCACCCGTTGTCATATCAAATGCTTTTTGGTTAAAACGGTCCAAGCCATCCAAAAGTCCGTTCGTATCCACACGACGCCGAACCTTGCTTAAGAAACTAGAAATCTTCTTTCGATCTTCAAGCATTTCAACCGTAATACCTGAAGAAAGCTGCAAGTTAGGAACTTTGAAATCGCTGCCATTCGGGTCACCCCCAGCATCGAAAGGATTGTAAGCAAGACCCAGATAGGCAGCACCATGGTAACCGGGTCGGATTCCCGCATAGCTTTGCGCATGGGGAATTGCCACATAGGCCG
>CAXEIY010000226.1:0-4462 GCA_963996245.1 uncultured Planctomycetia bacterium
ACAAATAGTGGCTGTTTTAAAAACATTTCTCGCTGAAAAGGTGTTAACGAAACTTTCCGAGCTTTCCTTCGACTACCTGGAAGTTGTGGTTGTAAAAGGATACAGTCGTCAGAAGAGTTATCTTGACCGCTATGCTGGAAGCGAGTATTCGACTGCCTTCTTGCCTAAGGTCCAAATTACAATTTGGGCACAGGAGGAAATGGTCGAATTACTCCTCCGAACACTGGTCATCACTGCTCGGACAGGAAGAATTGGTGATGGCAAGATTCTTGTGAGCCCTGTTTCCCAGTCTTTCGATTATGCCAAAGAGGACGAACATCCATAATGCCCAAGAGTCACTGACTGTGATAATATTTTCACAATGTCGTTAGCCTTGTGTCCATTCCATTCTACTGACTAAGCCTTGCAAACCAATCGATTGACTCCATCAATCTTTTGACTACGCAATATTTACTGTAGATGATAGGTGTATGGTCGTAACCGGTGTCCCACTAAATTTGGATGCCCTCCATCACCATAAGTGGTGTGCTGAATATGACGAGTCGACGTTTCACTATCTACGTCTTTTCCTTTATTGTCGCAGCATCCGTTCTGTTTGCCGCAGTTAAGCTTTCTCTGACTCCTCAAGCGGTTACTTTGCCCTTACCTACCAATATTCTCAGCAAACCTCCTACCATCGCACTTCCCACAGAAACCTTCCCCTCTGTATCGTTTTCAGAAATATCGGGCGCGACAGGTATCGATTTTAAGTACGACAGTGGATCTCTTGGAGACTTCCATCTGACGGAAACACTCGGAGGTGGTCTGGCTGTTTTCGATTACAACAGTGATGGGAATCTTGACCTTTTCTTTGTTCAAGGTGGCACCCTTTCTCCTCGTGATCACCCCAGTCAATCTAATCGTCTTTTCCGAAATAATGGAGACGGGACATTCAGAGATGTTACCGAAGAATCCGGACTTCAAAGCCGACATTACGGACACGGCTGCGCGGTTGGCGATTATGACAACGATGGCGACTCTGATCTCTACGTTTCAAATTTCGGAACAGATAGCTTTTACAGGAACAATGGAAACGGCACCTTCACCGACATCACTGAGGCTGCCGGGCTTGGATGTCACCTTTCGGGAACCGGCTGTGCTTTTGGTGATTTTGACTCTGATGGTCAACTCGATCTCTATGTTGCGAACTATATTACCCTCGATCTTAATATGCCCCCTTGTTATGACGCTTTGGGATTAAGGATTTATTGTCCTCCTCCTCACCATCCTGGTCAGGCAGATGTACTTTATCGCAACAACGGAGACGGGACTTTTAGTGACATTAGTGATTCGTCAGGAATAGGTTCTCTGAATGGTCGGGGATTAGGGGTTCTAATTGCAGACCTGAATGACGATGGCCGAGTTGATATATACGTCGCCAACGACGCCACTTCCAACTATTACTTCGAGAATACAGGAGAATTCACTTTTAGTGAAAAAGCCTTACAGAGCGGACTGGCCGTCAATCGTGATGGGGTAGCCGAGGGATCCATGGGAATTGCATATGGTGATCTTGATGGAGACCATAAAGAAGAGCTGTTTATTACCAACTATATTGATGAAACCCATACGCTCTATCGATCGCTTTCTTCTGACATCTGGGAAGATGAAACACAACGCATGGGTCTTGCACCACTTACACGATCTATGATTGGCTGGGGGACTCAGTTTGTCGATTTCAACAACGACAGCCATTTGGATATTTTCATTGCAAATGGCAATATCAACAACGTTGAGAAAGAAACAGGGGAACCCTATGCCATGGAACCCCAACTCCTTTACAACAACGGAAATAATCAATTACTAGACATGTCTGACCAATCTGGAACCTACTTTACCCAACGTTGGAATGGTCGATCAGCGGCATTTGGAGATCTCGACAAGGATGGTGATATCGACATCGTTGTGACACATCTTAATCAGCCAATAGCCATTCTCCGTAACGAACTGAATCCAAAAATAACCGCTCTCCAAGAAACAACCTCAAATATCAACCGATTTCTCATCATCCAGCTGGTTGGAAATCCGAGCCGTCCATCTAATCGTCAAGCCGTCGGAGCACGTATTCTTGCGAAATGGGGAGACCGATGCGTTACTCGGTCCGTAATCAGCGGAGGAAGTTATCTCTCTTCCAGTTCACCATTTATTCATTTTGGTATCGACCCCGGCCAAGCACAGGCAGAACTGGAAATTCAATGGCCTTCCGGATACGTCCAAAGTATTTTACACCCACTGACAACCGATCAATCAGGTGATGCCTGGTTAATTGTGGAAGGGACCGATCCGGTTCCATTGCCCGGCTGGACCACTGCTCGTTAACAACCGTACTGTTGACCGATTCTCTACGTAAATCGTTCTCTAATCTGAAACAACCAAAACACCGTCGATGATGCGAATTCCTGCAAGATCCTGGGTTGCCAACCTCACGTTTTCACTCCGTGGGATGTGCATCGTTGCATTATTTTTCCTGATTTCTGGAATTATTGCGATCGTCGTCTGGAATGTACAACAACAGCAGCTACCCAAACAAGCCGTTCGACTTTTAGCCGAATCTCGTTTTCTCCTGTCTCAGTTCCGCTTAACAGAAGCAGAAGTCAAATTACGCGAATTATTGAAAATACAACCGGATCGAACTGAAGCGGTTACGGCCTTGGCCGAGATTCTTTTTACTCAGGGTCGACGACTGGAATGCCGGACCATACTTTGGAACGTTGTAACGGCAAACAAGAATCCAGTTCCACTCTTAAACATGATATGGGGAACCTATCACGATACTCGACTTTCTGAACTCTATTTCCGCGCAGAACGAACCCTGACAAAAGCCGTTGAAATCAATCCCTCACTTGAAAATCGCAGGGGACTCGCATACAGCTATCTTTTACGCGGTACCGCTGACGATCTTGTAAATGCAGAACGTATTCTGCACCAATGCTTACTGGAATTCCCTCAAGACCAGTTAACCGCTACGTGGCTCATAACCTGTTTGATGGAACAGCAACGTTTTGACGAATCTGATGCGTTACTGAATCACATGACTGGTGTCTACCCGCAAGACCCAGAATTCATCCGACTTCAAGCGAGGCTGTTCCGGATCCAAAATCAGTGGCAGGATGCAGAACAGCAGTATCGCATGCTTCTGACTTTTTTACCCGGTGACCTCGAATGCCTTAATCAGTTAAGTCTGCTCGAAGGAAAAAATGGGCATCTGGACAAAAGCCTGGTATTTCGAAGTCGATGGCAAACCAGTACCGAGCTACTAAAAGAAGCTGAATATCTACTCCAACAACTTGAAAACACCTCTGGGTCCTCTGAAAAAGCATACGGTTCACTTTGTATCCGTTTAGCTAACATCTGTAAACATTTCGGACAATTTCGATACGCGCTTGCCTGGTATGAAGTTGCGAAAAAAGATGGTGTATCCGATCCGGAACTTGAACAATCTCTTCAAGATATGGCACAACACTAGGGTACCGGTTGTTCCACGCATAAAATCCCGTTCCCACCTGTATTCTCACTTCTCACACCCCATCACCTCGACCTATGTTTCCTATAGCTCCTATGCGCCCACAAAACACGTCCTACGACACCTACAATCAGGATAATTTATATAACCAGCATTTTTTACAAATATTGCGGCGATAACATCCGATAACACTGCCATCGCTACACTCCGTGTGTGCATGAAACCAGTTATCACTCACCATCCACTGAAGTTATTGATTATGAAGTGGTTTCCTTTGAAATACTCCGCCATCGGCAGTCTAACGATCATTTACCTGCAGGCGTCATTGATAACATCTGTTAGCCAGGCTTCAAACAATCCTGTTCCAGAGTTTATCAATCGATCAGCGGATAAATCATGGAAGACATTAATCGGACAGGTGACAGATCCGGAAAAACAAATCCAATTTCAACAGGTAGCCCACTATTTCGAATTTGACTCCATTCAGTACCTTCGTCGAGGTTTCAGGAGCGGTTATTTAGAAGCCGCCATGTACCAAAAAGGGCACGATAAACGAACGCAGATCCCAAAATATCTACAGCGCACAACCACCGCATCCAAAAAACGGCATGCCTGGAGCTTGGGGTACCGACTGGGAACCAGCTTTGCACAGAAAGATGGCATTGCACAAGTAGTGCCCCGGGAAGGCTCTCAGGCAAAAAAATCTAAACCGAAGCGTTCTTTCTGGAATCTTTTACGTCTTCCATTTGGTAGTGGATCTCGTCATAAGCACTCTGTCTCAAAGAAAGATAACCACCGAGTTTCTCATAAATCACCCTCACATATCCTCCACTCAGATCATGATCCATCCAGCCATGCCAATCATGACCACAGCAGTCATGCCAATCATGACCACAGCAGTCATGCCAATCATGACCACAGCAGTCATGCCAATCATGACCACAGCAGCCATGCCAATCA
>CAXEIY010000227.1:0-3453 GCA_963996245.1 uncultured Planctomycetia bacterium
AGGAGTTTGACTCCGTCTTACTGCTCGGGGAATGGGGCTGAATGAAATCGCTCATATAGCTCGATTGCATTCGCGCCATCCGATCTCTCAAGAATCGGATCGCCACCCGCTGCCACCAGATTATTAATCACGGATACATCACCCAGTACGGCTGCGTAATGTAAAGGGGTATTACCATGAGAGGATTCTGAAATATTCGGATTAGCTCTGGCCTGAAGCAATTGGTTCAATGCTGTTTTGTTACCTTTTTTCACTGCGTAATGCAAAGGTGTCAGGCCAAATTGATCCACACCATCAGGATCAAATCCATGCTTCAGAAGTAGACCCACCGTTTGGGAAATCATACCTTCTGGTCTGGGCTTGGACATATGGCGTGAAGCCATATGCAGGGCATTGACACCATCCCACCAACTGATTTGAGAAAGATCTTTATCCCGATTGTTCCGGACATAGTTATCAACGTTTTCTGGTTCGGCATGCAGACTGTAAAAAAGCAGCTTATATTCTTTTCGGCTTTCCATGTGATCTGCAACAAATAACGCGGCAACCAAGGTAATGCTGCACACATAAAAGGACTTTTTCGTGAGAATGTTTTTCAGATCATTCCGTTCTTCATCCAGTGACAAACTGTATTTTCTTCCCGACAGTAACGTGCCAAGCAGTGTTGACCGACAGGTCACATGATAAAGCAGAACACAGAGAACCAATGAACCCACTAAAACTATTGAAAAACAGAGGATCGACGACTCTATCCGGTCCCTTAAAAAGAAAGCAATATACAATTGAACAGGGTTATGGATCAGATAGATAAAGTACGATGAATCAGCCATGTAACGACCGAGCGCCGTTTGCTTACTCATGCATTGCTTAAATAACGCGATAAAACCAAATACCATGCACCAGGTTGTATAAGCGCGCAGCAGACACAATAGATGCCATTTCGAAGGAGCATGTAATGAACTGAAATTGAATGGATTCTCGATAAAGGGATAACTTCCAATCAATGACTTCTGGCCATCTACGGTCGTAAAAAGAGACCAGTTTTGAAGCAGAATCTCAGGTTGTGTTGTGATTCGCAATTCATCAATGAGTGGAATGAGATAACAAAGTGATAAGACCAGTGGTATGACGTGATACTTGATACCGCTGGTAAGTAATTCAAGAATTTTGTAATCACTGAAAAGTAACACACCCACCGTAAAAAACAGACCATAGTACAACAAGACATCCAGTGACGTCCCTATTCCGGGAACATCTGCAAATGGAGGACTGACAAGAAGAATGGGATAGGTCATGAGAGTCAGAACCAGAACACCACCGGTTCCACCCAGTGCACGAAAAAACGATGAAACAAACCTGAGTTTTATGTTCCCTTTTTCCAGGACCATGGTAACAAGGATAAAAATAGCGACGAAATAGATCAGTACATGAAGAAACCAGAAATGCCAGAACCAGTTACCAATAGGCATGGGTTCATCCAGGATATAACCCGGCTGCGTAAGGAAACTTAAATATTGCGAAAACAAGGATTGATTGGAATCGACAACATCCAGAACGGTTTCTGCAGCCAGTAACGGTTGCAAAACGACGACACAGAGAACAAACGGGACCCCAATTCGCCAGAACCGGTTCTTGGCATAAGCTGCCAGACCACGTTTTCGGCTTACCAGAAGCGAGAAGAACCCCGATACCAGAAAGAATAATTCCATACGAAAAGTATGGATCAGATGTATCAGGTGGTGAAGGAGCGAGGAGGGTTCGTCATGGATTCTAAAAAAGTCCATGCCCACAAAAGAAAAGGGAACGGCTGCATGAATAACCAGCCCCAAAAACATGGCCGTAGCTCTCAGTACGTCCATGTAGTGCAATCGTTCTTCTTTTGCCATAAAGGACTTCCAAAAAAACGATAGAAGTCTATTTGGATTGGAGCAACCAGCATAGTCGTCCGGTTCGCTACCCCCAATTGCAAATTCCCTCACCGGGGGTGCCTCTAATCATCTGTGCATTTCAGACACACCCGTTGCAATTAGATTTTGCCATCCAGTCCCATTTGATAGTACTTGTGAGTAATCGAATCCTGGTTTTCCAACAGCCAGTCAATCGTTGGCTCACAAACCATTGCCTTGTGAATAGCCTGGGCCATAGCTTTTCGATGAATCTCAAATAACGCTTTATGATCCAGATTGTCGTCGTCAATTACTCCAGGATTCAGCCAGACACTGCAGATAATGCCCAGGTCATTTGCCTTTTCCTTGGGCAAATCACCGGCACGAACCGCATCCAGAACTCCATTGGCAATCGCCGCTTGAACCGTTCCCATCAAGATGTTCGTATAGCGACTGTTCTTGACGGTCACTTTGCTGACACAGAGGGTAACCGGCCGCACCTGGATATCGGTGTTTAATATCGCAAATACTTTGGAGTGCCCCATCGACTGGTCTCCCGTCAGAGTTGCCAGCGCGGTTCCAACAGGACCATCCAGTTCGCCAATGACGACTTCCGGCTCAGCGGCTGTAAAAGGAGGTCCACCAGCTACCAATGCTTCACCGGTACGAAAAACAATACGTTCAGACATAGGATTTTGAGTTCCATTCTGGGAATTTAAATATTACAAATCTACGGTGGCATAATTTAACGTAACCCTGCCATCGGAACAAGTATCGAAGTTCGACAACCTCGACAAGCACCTACGGTAATTGCGTGATACATTGGGTCCCGCCGCCAAAAAAACATGTATGATTTTCTGTTACCTCTGAACCGAGATCTAGAAGGATCGCCTATTCAACGTTAATAACAGGGTTCCATTATTGGAATTCCAAAATCCACCAACTACACCGTTGTCTGACAATTCAAGACGCATTAAGCTGATAGCCGGTTATTTGGAATATGTGCTCATCAAGGGAGTCAATAGGTTGCCGTAGGTATGCATCCCCCCCCGATACCGACAGCAAGGGAAGTTTTCTGTCACATGCCGTACCTGCGCCGAGGAAGTAGACGTTACTAACAGGAGGCATTGGTTACATGACTGTCAGCAAGACACCCCATCCCCCTGTTCCTAATTATCGTTCAGTGAGGCAACTACTTGTGAAGAAATCCCAAACGTGTTCACACGGAAGTAGTCCTTCCTGGTTTTGCATAATCGCCGGCATCCTGCTGGGGTTACAGCTTGGTCTTGCTCAGGAGCCTCCCTATCTGACTACACGATCTCCGCTCACACTACTAAGTTCGAACGACGGTGAATTTGCCCAAATCTTTTTACGCAAACCCGATGGCACGACCGATTGGGAACTGAAGACAAAGGATTCTTTTACCGTCATTCACCTAGGCCCGGACCATCCGCCGATCATCAAAACGGTTTACGACACGGTACCGGCTACTATCCACGGCACACCAACGATGGCAATGTCAAAGGATGGTCGATACGGAGTGATTGCCAATCACTCCCGCCGAATG
>CAXEIY010000228.1:0-4082 GCA_963996245.1 uncultured Planctomycetia bacterium
CCACCTGGGGTACCCCAGGACGAAAACACCACATTCCAGGCCAGGATGCCACGATCGCCAGACGACTGAAGCAGGCCGGCGCCATCCTGTTGGGTAAAACCAACACACCCGAATTCACCCTCAGTTTCGATACACAAAGTCCGTTACACGGTGCCACCAGGAATCCTCATGACTTGAAAAGAACACCCGGTGGCAGCAGTGGCGGTGCCGGAGCCTTGATCGCCAGCGGAGGCACCCCGTTTGATATCGGTACGGATTATGGTGGCAGTGTACGTGTTCCCTGTCATTTTTGTGGTATCGCCGGCATCAAACCAACTTCCGGCAGTGTACCCCGTACCGGTATGTGTCTCCCTCCTGGTGGACTTCGTGACTTTCAAAGTCATGTAGGCCCCATGGCACGTTACACTCAGGACCTGGAGCTTGTTTTAGCGGTTATCTGGGGACCCGACCGCTTTGACACCTGGATTGCTGATGTACCACTGCGAAGGTCACTTGACCTATCACTCAAAGGGATGAGATGCCTGGTAATGGAAAACTTTGGATCGACCGAACCGACATCACATACCCTCACAACTATCCGATCTGCAGCTAAAACACTCCAGGAAACAGGTGTCGAACTGGTTCCTGATGAACTCCCTCTGGGAGATGAAATTGCAGCCCTTGAAATGGATTTATGGGAAAACTGTGGGACCGCATATGAAATTGCCTACCATGTCCAGAAAGCGGGAACCTCATTAGACGAGTTCTCTATCCATTTTGTACGGGATATGATCCGGAGCAGTAATACCGACTTCTCCCCAGATCGATTTCACACAACCGTACGAAAACTCCAGAACGTGCGCAGTCAGTGCCTTCAAAAAATAGCCGATTATGATCTGATGCTTTCTCCGGTGAACGCGGGCCCCGCACCAGTTCAACCAGGACCTCACGAACCCCTGTTTCCATTGCATTATGCCAACTACACGCTGGTATCCGATCTCACGGGATGGCCGTCCGGTGTCGTCCGTTGTGGCACGTCTTCTGAAAGGTTACCCATTGGTGTCCAGATCACCGCTAATCCGTGGCGTGAAGACATCGTCCTGGCAACACTGACCCACCTGGAAGCAGCACTGGGAGGTTTTCAAGAACCCTCTCTGTAAGATCTTTCACACGAATTTCACATACCGTCTCACTATGACATCCGAAAAACAGCAGACTCCTGTATTTAGTGACGGAGTACTTCCAGAAGAACCCACGTTGCCCAGCTGCTGGCCGTTATGGAAATAAACTGATCCGCCCCGTACGGGAATCCTGACTCGTAGTAAGTCTGAAAGGGTTTGGCACGACTGACCACATGCCAGGACCCTTCTTTCGTCTGCTGTTTAAGAAGGTAGTCTACCCCTCGGCTGATTACCGGATCCTGGAGAGTCCGTTCACTCACCTGTATCAAGGCAAGCAGAACACTGGATGTTGCATAGGCGTCACTTTGCAAATCACTGGTTTGTGCCCAACCTCCGTCGGATCGCTGTAAGTCAACGAGTTCTGAAATCGCTTTTTCAATAAACGGCTTCTCCGCATCGATATAGGGAAGCAAACGCAAACGAAACACGTGATCTTCCGTATCTTGAGGTATTTCTTTTAAGATCCAGGGAGAAATTGTCCTGATACGTGCGTCAATCCGTGATTGCTGTTCGGCAGTCCCAAATCCCATAAGGCTGTGTAAGGCCACATAAGTAGTGGTAAAATCGCTCCCCGAAGACGGAGGCCGGCTACCTCTGTGACTCCAGTGATCGGTGTCTTTCTGATACTCCAACAGATAATGGCTTACCGCAGTAGTCGTTTCACTTGATTCCAGACCAGCCTCCAGCAGTGACCACAACGCATAACCGGCCGTTATCACCTGCCCTCCCTGTCCGCGCCCTTCACGATAATTTGCCAGTCCTCGATTCAGGTGTGCCACCGTATGCTGAACCTGCTTCTCCAGATTTTCCGGGTCAACCGAAAATCCATCTTTTTGTGCTTTACTCAATACCATCACAGGAAGCGCCTGATTGTGACAGGTAAAGCACTTTCTCTGGCGTGAGGATCCGAACGCACCTTGTTCCAGCAGCGGAATCGCTCGTTCAATCGCTGGGCGGATCGACGCTGTTTCGGGAACTTCTTCATCCGCGGAAAACACGGCCACGGGTCCACTTAATAAAGCGAGTACAAACATACAACAGGATCGACACCGCATTTCGATTCTCCTCAACGGATGGTAAGTGCCCTTGTCTGCCACATGAGCATCTGGAGAGTAACATATGTTACTGGAATGAGTCTTCTGAAATATACACGGACTCAGTACCGGAAAGAGAACTCGCGACATTTCCAGGATCACCTGCAGGGGTAATTCCGTATTATGCTTTGTCACCTCGAACCAGATTGAAACGGACGATTAACAAAACAGCTTTCGTAATGAGAATGAAAGAGTTTTTCCCAGTGAACACTGGATTGACACAAGCGGAGAACCGGATCAACCCCATGGGGACAGCAGGTTAAGATCAGATCAACGACCAGGCAACGCAGAGAGATCTACCAAAGAAGTCAACCTTTGACGATCCGCCAGATGGCGGTTATGAACCACCGAACAAAATCGGAATGCCAATTTTAGGCCCCGTGCCACCACTTACGCTGAACAAGATCGGTCGTAACTTCCTGCAGGGCCTGGTCCCACTTCTCATCATCCAGATCTTCGGACAACGGCGTCATTGACAATGAGTCATTGGATTCGGTCTCAAATGATGATGAAACCTGCATGCTTTGAAACACCACGGGTGTCATATTGACCGGTACTTCGGTACGGAATGATTCTTCAGCCGTAGTCTCAGGCACTTCTCTAGAGTCCTCAGACAGGCTGCTGAAAGAAGACATGCTCGACACGAAATCACCAGAGGAATTGGTGGACTCCTCAGAGCTCTCCGATGAACTTACATACCAGCGACCGGAAACAGGAATGTCTTCTGGTAATCCGAACCAGAAACTCTTCTCACCTATTCCGCCGTCACCATCCAGATCAAAGAACCACTGTCCTCCCCGGTACACCGCTGCATTATCGACACCGTTTTCGTTCCAGTCACCGGTCACGGGTACATCGTCGGGCAGTCCAAACCAGAAGCTCTTTTCTCCTACTCCCCCCTCGCCATCCAGATCCATAAACCAGGCACCATTTCGATAAACCCCGACGTCATCCACTCCATTGCCATCGAAATCTCCCGTCACAGGCACATCACCAGGCAGTCCAAACCAGAGGCTCTTTTCACCAACCCCACCATCACCATTCAGATCCATGAACCATTGACCATTGCGATAAACCGCTACATCATCCACTCCATTACCATCGAAATCTCCTGCAGCCGGAACATCACCGGGTAATCCAAACCAGAAACTCGATTCTGCAAGCACTCCATCATTGTTGGTGTCAAAGAGCCACTGACCACCGCGATAAATCGCAAGGTCATCCACCCCGTCGCCATTCCAGTCACCCACGACAGGGGTGTCGGTTGAAAGACCAAAATACATAACCGATTCACCAACACCACCGTTATCGTCGAGATCAAGGAACCATTGACCATCTCGATAGACACCCGCAAGATCCTGATTATTCGGTTCCGGTTCCGGCGGTTCCGGTTCCGTAGTAATTGTCACCGCTTCCGATACCAAAACCGTTGCCGTGTTCTGTGTGAATCGTTTCTGTCCGGAACTGACCGGTTGCTCCGTCCAACCGGAACCGAGAGCCAAACTGTCACCGGCGTTACCAGAAACGGTCAACGTATCAGAAGTATCACTTATATTCACAACTTCACTGTAATTGAGAATCAGCGTGTTATCACCCGTGTTGGTAATGCCGATTGACTCGATTCCAGTCACATCTCCATCATCAACAGACGTCAGATCAAGCCTGAGCCCGCTACCTTCCAGTTCCAGTACATCACTCCCATCACCACCGGCAATCGCAGCAAAATCCGTATCCGTCGTGGTCAGCACATCATCTCCGGCTCCACCGGAAAGCGAATCGGCTCCTTCTCCACCAGAAAGCGAATCGGCACCGGCTCCACCGGTCAGGG
>CAXEIY010000229.1:0-12943 GCA_963996245.1 uncultured Planctomycetia bacterium
AAAATCCTGAAAAGAACCTGTCTTTCGCTCTGATCGGTGGTGCAATCGTACTGATGGTTATTTATGTGTCCGTCAATATTGCATTTCACGGTATTCTTTCTTTGGATGAGATGATCGTCATCGCCGGTGATCCTGCGAAAGATATACCTCAGGAAGCGGTAAAAGCTTATTTGCTTCCGATCAGTACCCGGTTTGCCGACCTGGGAGGGACGTTACTGAGCAGTATTATTTTAGTCAGTGCTTTCAGTGCACTGAATACGGGGCTGTTGACACCTCCACGTGTGCTTTTCGCAATGGCACGAGACGCCATGTTCATTCCATCCTTTGCCAGGATTCATCCTCGGTTTCGGACTCCGCATGTCGCTATCATTGGCCAAGGACTTGCAAGCAGCGCTGTGTTCCTTATGATTACCGCCCTGGTCGTTTTTGTCGGGTTGGGAACCAATGGAGAAACAGATGCCCGGAATGTCAATACGGCGGATGAAATTTTTAACTACCTGACGAACATTGCTGTTTTTAGTTCCACCGTTTTTGTGACCATGACCGTAGGAGCGGTATTTGTACTTCGATATAGGGAACCTGATAGAGCCAGACCCTATCGAGTACCAGGTTATCCATTTATTCCCGCGATGGCATTACTGATCAACACGGCCTTTCTTATACTGGTTGCCTTGGATGATCTCTGGTTAAGTGTTTTAAGCATAGGTTTTTTAGTTTTAAGTCTGCCCCTCTATTTCCTGTTTTCAAAACAAATGCAACCCCCTGATGCTTGAATCGATACGTGACCACAATACGGTATCCGATGTGAGCCCCGTTTATCGAGTCAGAGGTGATCGGAGGCATCCGGAGGATGGAAACGTTTGGTTTATCAGAATATGAGGTTTGTTTCGTAACGGTGGTCTGGGATATACACAGGACCTAACTCTCATTGTGTAAATACAGCTAACGTGCAGGAAACGGCTTGGTATGTTGGACCCGTAAGACGGATGCTGAGGTCAATCCAGGTTAAGGAATCAAATCCTAACCTTTGATGACGCCTAAAGGGCGGAGCCTTGCGACTTTTTTTGAAAGGCCGGCCTGGTCAACTACGTCTACTACCTGATCGACATCTTTATAGGCGTGAGGATGTTCTTCGGCGAGTTCTTTCGCGGAACGTGCCAATGCAATCACCCCTTGTTTTTCCAGCTCCCTGCTAATAAGTTGTCCCATCTGTTTTTTGCGTCCGCCTGTTCGTGAAATAGCATCACGCATGGCTTTGGAACGACTCATTTGTCTCCCTGCGCCATGACAGGTCGAACCAAATGTATGGTCCATGCTGCCTGACTGTCCTACCAGCAGCCAACTGGCCGTACCCATGGATCCGGGGATTATGACAGGTTGTCCTATTTCCTGATAGGCAGAGGGAACTTCCGGATGATGAGCAGGAAAGGCGCGAGTAGCACCTTTTCGGTGTACCCATAAAGAGGTTCCTTTTCCATCAACATGGTGATGTTCCAGTTTGGCTATGTTATGTGCGACATCGTAGACGAGATGAAGGTCGAGATCTTCCCAGCTTTTCCTGAACAGATCCTCAAAAACCTGTCGTGCCTGAACCATAAGTAGATGGCGGTTTGCCCAGGCATAATTAGCAGCGGCGCGCATCGCACCGATGTAATCACAACCTTCAGGGCTCAATGCGGGGGCACAGGATAGCTGACGGTCCGGTAATTGAATTCCGTATTTTTGAGGGAGTCCCTGAAATTGGTCAAGATAATCCGTGCAGACCTGGTGTCCCAGGCCTCGCGACCCAGAGTGTATCAGGATGCAAATTTGTTTTTCACGTAACCCCAGTACCGACGCAGCATGAGCGTCTTCAATGTGGTCAACAACCTGAACTTCCAGAAAATGATTTCCTGACCCCAGTGTTCCACATTGATGGGTTCCCCGTGCCCGCGCACGAGTGCTGACTTTATCGGGTTGAGCATGTTTTAACCGTCCTTCCGCCTCCGTAAATTCGATGTCATGTGGGCATCCGAGCCCCATTTGATTTACGAAGTATCGTGGTCCCTGAAGGAGTACCTCGATAAGTGTTTCGTCAGAAAGCGGGTAGTTTCCTTTTCGGCCTATTCCTGTCGGAATGTCTCGGAATAACTGAGAGACCAGTTTACGGATCTGAGGTTGTACCTCTGAGTAAGTGAGGTTGGAGCGAATGAGTCGCACTCCACAATTGATATCGTAACCAACGCCACCAGGAGAAATGATACCGTCCTTATCCGGGTCAGTGGCGCAGACTCCCCCGATGCAGAAACCATATCCCCAATGGATATCCGGCATAGCCAGACTGGCTTTTTGAATTCCTGGAATACAGGCGACGTTGGCGACCTGTTCGGGTGCTTGATCGTTTCGGATTTGTTCAATCAGTTTCTCAGAAGCATAAATCAGGCCTTCCACACGCATGTTGGGTTTGTAATCTCTGGGAATACGCCAGCAATGCGTGGAGATTTGCTCAAGAGGACCGTTGAATCGATTTTTGATCATCAAATTGCTAACAGTAAAGAGAGTTAAATATCGAGAATGACTTCAGCAAGCCAGCCCTGATGAGTACGTGATACTTGTAATTGATGGTAGGTAATAGCTTTGACATTGAAATGCGTCTGATGCCGTCGGATATCGAGTACTTCTCCTCGAGCCGTGCCTGTCAGATGATGATCAGACAGGTGAATTTCGAAGTCAGTCAGCACCAGCAACTCGGTTTCGAAACAGAACAGCAGTTCATTAAGCCAGTTCAGGTAAAGCATTTCCAAACTGCCTGAGGAAAGCGAAAAACTGCGTTCGTCTCGAAGTTTAATCGCATCGATATTATCAATGATGAGACTGTAGAAGCCACGGCCGGCATCTTCAAATAACGAAGAGAGATTGGCGGCGGTTACTCGCAGGCCAATATCAGCCGTATGGTCAAATGTTTCAAAAGGGCTCATCCCTGCATCCCTAATTGTTTTACCAAACCAGAGGGACCTCGGTTAGACGGGTCATGCATTTTTGTGAGGGAAGCGTGCCAAGGCGCAAAAAAGACTCCCGAAACCGAAAGGTCCTAGGGGGGCAACGGACTCCAATCGCTTCCGGGAGCAATGGCTGCTCGATATAGCTTTCACTATATCATTAGAGGTATTGTACATCGCATGAGACGACCAATACAGCAAAAGATGGAAGATGGGAAAAAATTTATCTGGTCCTGATTACGAGGATCAAATACCAGAGGGAATATGTGCCGAAGCGTTATGCCGCCAAGCCTCCATGCCGGCGGCACGCTCCGTGGTCCGAATAGAATCCGGACCTCCACATGTGGATTCACAACTGTGAACTTGCGATGGCGCGCGTCATTATGGTTTTTTGCGATCGCCTGTCAAGATTACTTGAAATACAACACCGTATCGTTCTATTGAAAAGAGACCCTCGGGGTAGGGGGGATGGGAATTCCATAAATGGATAACCTCAAGTCTGTCTCTGTTCGTAGGTGGCAATACGATCTTCGTGCTGGAGCGTCAGTCCGATATCGTCCAGACCGCCCATCAGACATTCCCGGCGAAAGTCATCTATTTGAATGGGGATCAACAATCCTTGCTGATCGGTGAGTTGACATTTTTCGAGGTCAGCGCGGAGTTCGTAACCTGGATTCTTTTCTGTATTAAGGAACAGTTCATCACATTCCGTCTCAGAAACTGTGATAGGAAGGATACTGTTTTTAAAGCAGTTGTTGTAAAAAATGTCAGCAAAAGATGGAGCGATGAGAACGCGAAATCCATAATCTTTTAATGACCATGGTGCATGTTCGCGGGAAGATCCACATCCGAAATTGGTGCGTGCCAGCAAAACACTGGCGCCTGTATAACGGGATTGATTTAAGACAAAGTCTTCCCGAGGCTCCCCTTGGGGTGTGAGCCTCCAATCGAAAAACAGGAACTGTCCAAATCCACTTCGTTCGATTCGTTTGAGAAACTGTTTGGGAATGATCTGGTCGGTGTCAACGTTGGGTCGGTCCAACGGGGCCACCAGTCCGGTATGATTGACAAAAGGTTCCACAGGTAATACTCACAAAAAATGAATGACAAAAAAGCAACAGGTTACCTGACTCCGGTAGACAGCACCTCTAGGGATTTGGTTGTTCTTAATGTTCGTTGTTACAGAGGAGATATGGAGCTTGCCCGTGGCCCTTTGGGGCCCTGTTCAATCTCATATTCCACCTCTTGACCTACTACCAAAGATTCGAAATCGGCGTTATTAACCGATGAGAGATGGAAGAAAATATCTCCCTGTTCGGTTTCGATAAAGCCAAATCCACGATCGGCCACCAGCTTCTTTATTTTCCCATTTGGCATCTTCTGATCTCCCTGGAAATGGATGCAAGAAGTTCTGGAAGTGAACGGTGGTCACCGCTGTTCTGAGAAAACTGTTACGCCATTAGTTCCACCCCGCTCCATTCGTTCGGTAGCTCAAACGTGAAAAAGTTCGAATGGCGTACCTGTTACTGCAGGTGCTCACCTTTGCCCACTGCATGAAATATCTCTTCAAACCGGTGCGCATTCTAGCTCCCAATGTGGGAGGCTGCAACTATTCTCATCCTGCTTGTTGGTCCCTAACGGGAGAGTTGGAAAAGTGTCCGGATAGGTTTGACACGCGGTGTGTACGATGGCGTTATTGCACAGCGAGGTTAATAACGTGCAACATCTTCTCCAGTTTGGTCCGGCAAAACATGCGCGACCGCTTTTTGTGCCTGCCCGGTCATCATACGCAGGTCGCTTGCAACGGCAAGGAACTGCCATCCCTCTTCGGCACGCATCACAGCATCTTCCGGCGACATGACATGCATTCCAACCGGAGTACCAACTTCTTTGCCGACTTCGAGGATTCTTGCCATGCCTGCTTGAAATTCTTCTTCGGGAGCTTCCGTTCCATCTGACGATCGCATGTTGGCTCGGAGATCGACCGGTCCGACAAAGATCGCATCCACTCCTGGAAGACTGTAGATGTCCGGGGCGTTCTTGATACCGGTAGGACTTTCAGTCTGAAGGACAACCAGAATCTCGTCATTGGCCTTTTGGAAATATTCTCCAGCCGCTGCGCCGAAGTTCAACGCATGCATTCCTCCTCCGAGAGAACGGTTCCCTACAGGGGGATATTTGGTGGCATCAATGGCAATTTTAGCCTGTTCTACGGTATCCACCATGGGGACAACAATTCCGAAAGCGCCTGCATCCAGAACACGTTTAATCAGGTCATGGTCGCCACGTGGCACACGTGCCAGTGGAACACAGCCTGCATCGGCAACCGCACCGAATACGTTTCCGGCTGTTTCCCAGTCGATAGGTGAGTGTTCCATGTCCAATGTCAACCATTGAAACCCCACTCGGGCCAAAACACGTGATGCGAACACACTGCCTAGTGACAGCCAGGTACCAAAAGTAGGCTTTCCCTGATCAAGGAGACGTTTGACGGGATTTTCTTTCATTGGTGTTGATCCTTATTTCTTACGATGATTGACTAACAGTATGATGGGCCTGCGTCCGATCTAGTACAGGGAGTACAGGACCTCGGTCCAAACACGGTGGGGCTTGAGTTGTATTTTGTAGCTGAGAGTTTTCCCCATTCTCTTTCAAAAGGTAGGATAATGGCTTTTCATACGGTTGCAAAAGTCGGTGATATAGTAACAAACGAAGGTCGAGCCTTTGTCGTGGGTAAACGAATTGTTGCGGTTTTCTTTGATGGTACGGATTATCGAGCTATTGATGATACCTGTCCTCACATGGGGGCGTCACTGGCACAGGGACGATTTTGTGACAATAGCGTCACCTGTGGATGGCATGCGTGGTGTTTTTCTCTGGAAGATGGCACCTGGATCGATAACCCGAGATTGAAAATTGACACATTTGAAGTACGGGTACAGGGCGAGGAAATCCAGGTGAACGTTGAAGACGTAACGGACCCGTGATGCGAATTTCCAAGCATGGTATATCGATCTGCAACAGACTTCGAGCTATCTCTGTTTTCAGGGGCTATCATACAGAGCGTTAACTTTCGATCCTGCTGTCCATTTTGATAGAAAGTGTATTGGTTCTTAGAATCCACAGGATTGGCCCGGCTTTAGAATAATGGGCCAGCAGTTGGTTTCCCCTCGAACATCATCCGCAAATCGCTGTGGATTCTGCTCAATAACCGGCCATGTGTTGTAGTGCATAGGCACCACTTTTTTAGGTTCCAGGAGCTTGACTGCTTTCAGGGCATCTGCGGGTCCCATCGTAAAGTTGTCACCGATGGGAAGTAGGGCGAGATCGATCCCTTCTTCTCCAATGAGTTTCATGTCGTAGAATAAGCCTGTGTCGGCTGCGTGGTAGATCTTTCCATCTTCCAGATAGAACAGGAAACCACAGGGATTGCCTCCATTAGACCCGTCCGGCAACCCTGATCCATGATGAGCGATGGTGAATTTTACTTTCCCAAACGGATGTGAGAAAGAGCCGCCAATGTGTTGTGCGTGAATATTTTCCAGACCCTGCTTTTGGAACCAGTCGGCAATTTCGTAATTGGTAATAACCGTGGCGCCAGTACGTTTTGCAATGGAAACAGTGTCTCCGACGTGATCCGCATGCCCATGAGAAACGAGTATGAAGTCCGCCGCTAAATCGTCAGCCTTGCAGGAGGCAGTTGGTTGATCGGTCAGAAATGGATCAATCAGGATCGTGAGATCCTGTGTTTTAAGTTGGAAAGAACCGTGTCCTAACCAGGTTACTTCTGTTGCCATGACATCCTCTCGTAACACGCATTCCAGAAATGCAAAAAATAGAAATTAAGGTCTCACTTCGTACCACAATTTTAAACGAATCGTTAATGGCATGATCTTACCTTTTACGAGGCATTTCTGCAAAGAGGGACGAAAGGATATTTCTGTTCTCGGAGGTGTGTTGTGTTATTACCGTAAATATGCCTGAATCGATATGAAGATTAATGAAATAAGGAGGATGATAAGTAATCATCTTTAGGCCATGGTCAGGAAACGTATGGAGGTTTGGATACTCGGAAAAGTATTTGCGGAAAATACTGGAGTTTCATACGGATGGTTCTGGAATAGGGGAGTCCATCCTGGAGGGGCTATCCTAAAGTTACAAAACCGTGGTGAAATATACCGTGGAGGGTTAAGATGTGGTTTTGACAGGTGATGCTCCTTTGGACGAGACTGGGCTGTTGCTGTGAATCACAACAGGTATCTTTGGTTACTGGTTTCTTTTGTTTTGTTCGCTGAACGGTTACAGGCTGACGATGTAGCCTTCTATCTGGAAGAGATAAAGCCTGTTCTGAAAGCACGCTGCTATGCCTGTCACGGTGCGCTGCGACAGGAGCGTTCGCTGCGGTTGGATACGGTCCCAAGCATCTTGGACGCGGGCATCCTTGGCAGCGGTAAACTTCTGAGTAGAATCACCTCGCCCGATACGGAAGTTCGTATGCCTCCGGATGGTGATCCACTGCTTCCCGCACAGGTCGATGCAATTCGAAATTGGATAGCATCTGGTGCGTCTGGTCCTGATGGGGAAATGGCTGAAGATGACCCTCGTAACCACTGGTCCTTTCAACCCGTTATGAGACCCTCGCTGGTTTCGGTCAGTGACATGCATCCGATAGATGCACTGCTGTATGTAAAATATCATCGCTACGGTTTGACTCCTCAACCGGAGGCACCACGTCTTACTCAGGTAAGGCGTTTATATTTTGACTTGATAGGTGTCCCACCTGAACAGGCAGACATGGAGACGCTGCAAGGTGACATGCATGTGACATGGTACGAACAGTTGGTCGATCGTCTGCTCAACGATCCCCGTTACGGAGAGCGGTGGGGGCGACATTGGATGGATATCTGGCGATACAGTGACTGGTGGGGACTCGGGCAGGAACTGCGCAACAGTCAGAAGCACATTTGGCATTGGCGTGACTGGATTGTGGAATCGCTCAATGATGATACATCCTATGACGAGATGATCCGCCAGATGCTGGCTGCCGATGAACTCTATCCGGAGGATCTTGGTAAATTGCGTGCAACCGGATATCTGGCTAGAAACTGGTTTTTGTTTAATCGAGACCCTTGGATGGATGAAATTGTGGAGCATGTCAGTAAGGGGTTTCTTGGACTGACAATGAACTGTTCTAAATGCCATGACCACAAGTACGATCCAATTCAGCAGGTAGACTTCTATCGCATGCGTGCCTTTTTCGAACCCTATCATGTAAGGACGGATGTGGTTCCCGGAGTCTCGGATCTGGTCCAGGACGGAATTCCTCGTGTCTATGATGGTCTTCTTGACAAACCCACGTTTCTATATATCAGAGGAAATGAAAAGACGCCTGATTCGTCCATGGTTATCACGCCAGGAGTACCCAAACTTCTTTCATTTAAACCGATACAAATCAATCCGGTCATGTTGCCGGTTTCAGCCTGGCAGCCGGCACGGCGTCCGTGGGTACTAAAGGCGTACCTGGATGCCGCGCGAGAAAAATGTGAAACCGCGGAAGGGGTTCTTCGAACCGTACGAGAACAGCAGGAATCGTCTCGAGATGAGGATCAAACCAACGGTTTTCGGTTGAGACTGGCAGAACTGGACCTGTCTGTGGCAGAAGCAGAACTGGACAGTATCGAAAAAAGAGCGACGGTCCTGCGACTGTCGTGGCGCCGGGATGAGAAACCTGTGAACAGGGAAAAGAAGGATACTGCAATTCGTTCAGAACGCCATCTGAGTTTATTGAAAGCACGCCGGACCCTGCTTGAGGCGGAAATGCGTCTGATGCAGTCTTCGGAAGAAGGTAGGAAAACGATTACCGAGGAAATCAAGCAACTACAGAAATCTCTGGATTCCGCAGTGCAAAAAGCAGAAGAACCGATTGGTTCTGATGAGTTGATGACCCCCATCGTAGGAGCCAAATGGACCCCGACTCGCTTTTTGGATTCACGTAAGGACGATCCGACCGTTGATTTCCAATCGCAAAGTACCGGAAGACGCAGTGCATTGGCAGACTGGATTACCGATCGGCGAAATCCACTGACTGCCCGCGTCGCAGTAAATCATATTTGGATGCGGCACTTTGGAGCGCCGTTGGTAGCTAGCGTTTTTGACTTTGGAAGAAAAAGTGATCCTCCCAGTCATCCGGAGCTGCTGGATTGGCTGGCCAGTGAATTGATGGATAATAACTGGAGTATGAAACATCTGCATCGAGTGATCGTGACTTCGGCGGCTTACCGCATGAGTTCGTCATCAATCGGCGGGCAAGATAACAGGAAAAAGGATCCGGAAAATCGATATTGGTGGAGACGCATGCCGATTCGACTCGAATCCCAGGTTGTTCGAGACACGATCCTGTTTCTGTCCGGCGTATTGGACCGGTCCATGGGCGGCCCGCCGGTTTTGCCGGAACAACAGGATACGTCTTTTCGCCGCAGTCTTTATTTCTTCCATTCGGACAACTATCGCAACCTGTTTCTGACTACATTTGATGAAGCGTCGGTGAAAGAGTGTTATCGTCGCGAACAAAGTATTGTGCCTCAACAGGCATTGGCACTGACCAACAGCAGACTGATTCAGGACGCCTCGAAAAAGATTGCGCAGTCCATATCTCAAACTCTGGTGGTGAATGAGGACAGGGCATTTGTTCAGAAGGCCTTTGCGTGGATTCTTGGTATCGAGGTGAGTGAATCCGAACAAAAAGCTGCTTTGTATGCCCTTGAGAAATGGGGAAATCTGCCAGGCAGCTTCCGTGAAACCGCTCGAGAACAACTTATCTGGGCGCTGATCAACCATAATGATTTTGTGACAGTTCGATGATGATAACGATGACCTCTAGCCTATCTGGGAAAACAGATGAGAATCACACCACCTGTTAATATCCGTCGGCGCACTTTTTTTAAGAACTCGGCTATGGGGTGTGCCGGGATGGCACTGGCCTCCTTGTTGCAACGCGATGGTTATGCGAAGGAAGGTGAGTGGGTGGCTCCGGATGGAGTTTCGCATTTTACTCCGAAGGTGAAAAGCGTCATCTGGCTTTTTATGAACGGCGGAGTTAGTCAGGTAGAGAGTTTCGATCCCAAACCGATGCTGAACCGGTATGCGGGAAAGACCATTGCCGACACGCCATTTGCCGATGTTCAAGATCCAAAGAAGCTTGCGATCGAACGACTGGTGGTTCCCGATGCGAACGGTAACCAGCGCAACCAACTGTTTCCGCTTCAGACGGGATTTCGAAAACATGGACAAAGCGGTATTGAAGTGAGTGATTGGTTCCCCTGTATTGCACGCAATGTGGACAAGTTGGCGATTGTTCGTTCCATGTGGACGACCGACAGTAATCATGGAGCTCAAACGCAGTTCCATTCCGGAAGACATAGAAATGATGGGGACTTCCCCACACTTGGAGCCTGGATCCACTATGGACTTGGTTCGCTCAATGACAATCTTCCACATTTTATTAGTATTGGTAAGCGGGAGTATTGGAACAAACGGGACGGTCATTACCTTGGTCCTGCGCATGATGCAGTACCGTTACGAATTGACCCGGATAACCCACTTGACTTTAGTGATCCCGAGCAGCCAGTTCCGGTTGCAGCTCGTAAGATAGGCCAGGAACTTATTCAGCGTTTGAACATCCTGCGTGGTGATGAATATCCTGATGATCCGGCTATAGCTGCGAGAATCGCATCGTATGAGTTGGCTTTTCGCATGCAGAAATCGATTCCGGAAGTGGTTGATTTTTCCGGTGAAACAGCCGAAACAAAAACGCTTTACGGAATGGATCAACCGCACTCAAAGTCGTTCGGTATGCAGTTGCTAGCTGCCCGTCGATTTGTGGAACGAGGAGTGCGATTTGTTCAAATTCAACATGGTGCAGGTGGCGCCGGTTCCTGGGATGCCCATAGTGGTCTGAAGAAGAATCATGCAACCAACGCTCTGGCTGTTGATCAACCGATTGGTGGATTGTTGGAAGATCTGGACAGACGTGGAATGCTGGACCAAACGCTGGTGGTTTTTGCAAGTGAGTTTGGACGGACACCGGGCGCCCAGCGTTCCGATGGACGTGACCACCATATTTTTGGGTTTACGGTGTGGATGGCCGGCGGAGGATTAAAACGTGGTGTGGTTCACGGTGCAACAGATGAAATCGGTTTTCATGCGGTCGAAAACCGTCACTATGTAACCGATATTCATGCTACAATTCTTCATCAACTGGGTCTCGATTCACGTAAGCTGGAACTCCCTGAGCGTAAGCGGTTGGATATCGATCATGGATCTCCAATCACGGAAATCATTGCTTGACTTCCTATCCGCAGAGGAGGATATCGGCGTGATTCAGTTTGTATCGGACATTTTTGAACGAACCCTGCCTGCTTACGGGTGAGGTGCAAAGTGAAATCCGGTACCAGGCATGTCGTGTCATGAGCAGAGGGAAAGGGTTTCTGGTAGATGTAGTGGTTAGATGACGCGAACGAAGTGTCGGTAATGGAACGGTGGCATCCGCCGAAGCGATCTGTATTTCGAGAATTAAGGAACCGATATATGTGGACTGGATACAGGAACTGTTGGTACTTCGTTTTGCAGCGACTGCTACAGTCTGCTGTCAGCGTTGTATTTCTGATCGGCCCCCTTGCTGCAGAGGAACGGGAGATCGAATCCAGCCTGGGGCAGCTCGAAAAGGGGACGCGATGGTTTCAGGCAAAAAAGGTGGGAGTGGAAGGAAAAGGATGGGAAGCAACGTCGTCTCCCTATCAACGATTTCCTGATCGCGCACAGCAGATCGTGCGTCCTCCTGTGTGGGAGCTGAGTCAGCATTCAGCCGGTATGGTGCTTCGCTTTGTAACCGATGCGCCCTCCTTGTCGGCTCGATGGACACTGACTTCTCCGGAGTTGGCTATGTCCCATATGCCCGCAACCGGAGTCAGTGGTCTGGATCTTTATGTGAAAGTTTCAGGCCGATGGAGGTGGCTGAACACGCCACTACCAACGGCACAGTCCAATACAGCAGTACTGGTACAAGGCCTGGTTCCCGCTAGGCGGGAATTTCTACTCTATTTTCCGTTGTATAATGGTGTCAGCAGCGTGGAATTAGGCATACCAGCTGCGTCACGACTCTGGAGTAAACGTTATGACGGAGAGGCTGCACGGCCACTGGTTTTCTGGGGGACCTCTATTACTCAGGGAGCATGTGCCTCACGACCAGGCATGGCACATACGGCGATCCTCGGCAGACGACTCGATCGACCGGTAATGAATTTTGGTTTCTCCGGAAACGGACGTATGGAGCCGGAAGTAGCCCAATTGATTTCAGAGATCGATGCAGCCATCTATGTTATTGACTGCTGTCCGAATTTGGAGGGTGAGCAGGTTCGGCAACGAATCGGTCCACTGGTGGCTATTTTACGGGAAAAACGTCCTGACACACCGATATTACTGGTTGAAGATCGCAACTACGCGGATGCGTTTCTGGTCCCGGAGAGAAAATCCCGCAATGACGCTAACCAGGACGCTTTACGGGGTGCGTACCAGCAGCTGAGGGCACAGGGTGTGCAGCACCTGTTTTATCTGGAAGGAAATCATCTGCTTGGAACAGATGGTGAGGATACGGTGGATGGTTCCCATCCTAACGATCTTGGATTTGTCAGACAGGCAGATGCATTCGAATCCGTGCTGCGACCGGTGCTGGAGACGGTGAGGCCCTGGAGTTGGTACAAAGGCAACCTGCATACTCACACTTTGTGGAGTGATGGGAACGATTTCCCCGAGATGGTCGCAGATTGGTATCAACGACGAGGGTACCACTTTCTCGCTCTTTCAGACCACAATATCCTGAGCGAAGGTGTGCGATGGATGAATATTAAAGCTATCGAAGCACGCAATGGAAGTAATGCGTTGCAAAAGTATTTTACTCGTTTCGGTCG
>CAXEIY010000230.1:0-12730 GCA_963996245.1 uncultured Planctomycetia bacterium
ATACGACCTACCAGAATCATCACTTCGCCCCCTTCGGGCAACGCCTCTTCAACCAATTCACCGCACATTCTGCCAGCCAGATAATTATCCATTCCAATATATACCTGTCGGTTGGATTCCGGCGCATCTGAATCATGGGTTATCAGAATGGTGTTCTCCGCAACCTCATTGAGCAGTTCTGTCTGATTAACCGGATCGATCGGACTCACAGCAAGTCCATCTATCCCTTGAGAAATAAGATCTTCAATCTGCTGTTTCTGATCTCCGATACCATTGGCCGGCATGAGTACCTGAACATCTGCACCAAATTCCTCTGCCCCTTTCTTGGCACCTGCATCGGCTATGCTCCAGAAATCCGCTATACCGTTTGTCACATAAGCAACTCTCGGTTTCTGTTCATCCGAATTAGTGGTAACCGGTTCAGATCCGCCACATCCGATCACCACCATTGCGGCCATAATCCCCGTTACACGGGTCCATCGATACATCATTGTCTTAGGTTCCTTGTTGTAACTGAATTAATACGCACCCTGTATAACTGACCTCTGGTTAAACAGGCACTTGAAACATCTTACCCGAACGGGAAGCACTTCAGCCTCATGAAGAGAAAGATTTACCTGACTCACAGCACGGACACCGGGAAACTGTCTCGTAACGTTGTTGACTCTCAGGAAAGGCACTTTACTTTGATCCGCCATATCTAAGGGTATCCCTGCCGGCCTATTTCCGTCCCAGTTGTTCATTCAACTCCGACCAGTACGTAGCTACGTTATCCTGACGTATCTGACGAGCTGGAACATCGACAAAGAGATTCTCCGGTATTATCTCATTATTACCTTCTATCAATTCCACCAGAACTCGCACTGACTGGCGTCCATACTCGAACGGATTTTGAACTACCGTACCGTAAACACTGCCGTCCGTGATCCCCTGCAGTGTTTCTTCGGCCTCATCAAAAGCGACCACTTTGACCTGTCCCAGTTTCCCGGCCTGTTGAAGCGCTTCCAGACACAACGGAGGATTGTAGGTAAACAAGCCAACCATGCATGCAACATCGGGATATCGTGACAACGTATCTTCTGTAATTGACTTGCCTTTGGCACGGTCAAATGGATCCGTAAGCGCGTCAAGAATAACGTACTTGTCATTACGGACAACTTCACGGGAAGTATCACATATTGTCTGCATTGACGGGCCTTCCCATCAACCCGTCAATCACACCTTGTCGTCTTCTCCTGGCATTGTCCCGCTCCACACGACCTAGCAGAACCATCACTTCGCCCCCTTCGGAGAATTCCTCTTCAACCAATTCACCACACATTCTGCATCAGACTCTGCCAGCTCACTCGTTCGCGATGTGGGGTTAACTGACCTGCTCTGGCTCGACACTGTTCCGACAATTCAGCATAGAAAAGCGGGTCGGTTTCCACACGGTTCAATAAATCACACAACCTCTTAGTATCTCCCACATTGAACAATCCAGAATAGTTATTTCCTAACAGACTAACGGATCCTTCAATTCGACTCGCAAGGACCGGCACCGAATCTGCCAGGGCTTCGGATATCACGTTTGCACCTCCCTCCATCTTTGACGACAACACCAGGATGCGACTACGCGCGATCAATTGTCTGGCTCGGCTGTGTGCGCATTCTCCGTACCAGCGATACCGAACGTTACATAGCATCTCCCGCTGAGCCCGACGCTCCATGGCCGTCGAAAGCGCTTTGCCCAAATGAGAAATCCGTATTCGGGACGACGAAGGCAGTCTTCGCGAAGCCAACGCAGTTCGAAACGGATCCTTTACGGTACGAAGATGACCGGCAACGGTAACTTCCCAGACACTTTTCAAGCTTCTTAAGCGACGCTTCACTGGAATAGCAGACTGTAAAATAACGTGTGTCTTTTCTCGCAAAGCAGGCGGGAGAGCCTCTCGTCCCTGTTCCTGCAGAACCACCAATCGGTCGGCTTGCTGGATGGATTGCTGAGCAGTACGACTCCGTGACAGATCGTGATACAAATCCGTCCCGGTCAGCGCTACAACCACAGGTATACCTGGATCGCGTTTTTTGATTCGCTGCATTGAAGCAGCACTTTTTCTAGCATGAAGCACAACCAGAAGATCACAGGACTGATCGATATATTTCATATCAACCGTCACTTGATGCCCCAAGGAACAAAGAATGCGTCGCCACCGATTGGCGGTAATGCGATTGCCTGATCTGGAACCGGGTGGTGCGGGGGTAACAATCACGACACGAGACACGGGAACACTCTCCGAAGGACACTCCTGACCGGAACAACTACTTCACAAAATCACGATAGCCCTTCACCAAATCTGCTGCGCCGCGAGCAATGAGAGTTATTTCATCTATCGCTTCAAAAAAGGACGCCCCTCGGTCAATCCATTGCCCGGCAGACTCTAGATTGGATGGCGTGGTACCGAATGGGACCCGGTACTTGTTACACAGCTTCAGTATCTCTTCCATGGCTCCACAAACGACAGGATGGTCATAGTCACCGGGATAACCCATTTCAATTGAGAAATCACCCGGACCGACATAAACCATATCCACCCCCGGTGTGCTTACAATCTCTTCGGCATTTTCATAGGCACGGCGGGTTTCAATATGCACCACCAGAGTCGTGTCCTCGTCCTGTTCAGACATCCATTGAGGCCAGTTGTCCGGCTGCGTGTAACCACTACTGCCATATCCCGGGGCAATCGCTCGAGTTCCAGATGGCGGAAACTTGATATAATCCCGCAATGTTTCTATATCTGAACGCGTCTCGGTTCGAGGCAACTGGATGCCAACAACCCCACATTCCAGCAATTTAGCTACGGCAGCTCGTTCGAGTTGAGGGGTTTTTGCAATTACGGGCAAATCGTTATCGCGAGCAGATGTAACGGTATCAGCAAGTGTTGTAAGATTGAAGAATCCATGCTCATATTCTACATAAAGGAAATCGAATCCGGCTTGTTTATAAAGTTTGGCCAATGATGGCCGTGCGTATTCTGTCAGCATGCCGCCAATCATTAACTTCCCGTTTCTCAATCCGGTCTTTAAGTCCTGCCCGGGCCGTCTACAACTCGCATTCTGCAGCGGGGACGCTCCTTTTGCCATCCGATTAAACCTCCATTAAGACGCGTTGTTAATGTTGTCGGAACCACGGTCATCCGGATCAATCCCTGGCTGTTACTCCCAGTGGATTACCCTGCGCCCCGTTCTGCCTGTAAGTAACACAGCACGGTCATTGCCAGGATATTTTGTGCTAGTTTTACACCAGTATCTATTATGAGACAATCGAAAGAATACAATCGGATTATTCCATTAACAATCACGTGCCCTTCATGAAATAAGGACCCTCACACGCAGGAATCGCAACTTTCCAATCACTGCTAGTAAGAGGATAAACTCTACAGCTGACCGCACTGGTTTCTGCTCGGGTAGCCGAAATGTAACTCAATCACTTACCTGTCCCTAGTCCCTGACAGAACACCGCAACTTCTCACATCACAACGGATAACAACATTTCTGATCGCTTTTGACCAACGTTTTTCTAACGGTACGTCAGTAAGATCGAAATTGTTTAATCTCGCTACTGTGATTTAGATTGTCGGGTCGCTATAATCTGCGGGTACTCAATCTAACCAGACTCTGGAGCAATCCATGCTGATCTCATTAAAGATGCGTCTTGTCGTCCTCTCAATGGTTGTGATTCCCCTGACACTACAATATGTAAGTGCGGAAGACCCCCTTGTTTTCATCACCGCTTTTGCTCCTGGAGATGAAGGTGCGATTCACGCCTATCACATGAATCCGAACTCTGGACAGCTGACATTGGCCCATAAAACTACTGATGTCGAACACCCGTTTTTCATTGCGATCTCACCAGACAACCGTTTTCTATACTCCATTCACGCTCCGGGACAATTTGGGGGAGAACAATATGAACAGGTCGCATCCTATGCTTTAAAGGGACGTACCGGCAGCCTCAGACTGCTCAATCGACAGTCAGCGATGGGTTCCGCCGCGTGTTACCTGGACGTCGATTCAACAGGAAAAACTGTGTTACTTGCGAATTACACTACAGGAAGTATCGCTTCCTTTGCTGTACAAACGGACGGTTCTATTTCCAAAGCAACAACCTTTGTGCAACACAACGGTTCCAGTATCAACGAGACCCGGCAGGAAGGACCCCATGCACACTCTATCGTTGTCAGCCCTGACAACCGTTTCGTTTATGTTGCGGACCTAGGACTCGATCAGATTCTGGGATATCGACTGAACGATTCCGGGGCACAACTGATTCCGGCAACACAGCCTTTTGTCCGAACGATTCCGGGAGCTGGGCCCCGTCACCTGACCTTCCATCCCAATAAACAGCATATGTATGTCATCAACGAACTGGCCAATTCAATTACGGCATTCGACTATGATTCCAACAATGGACTGCTCATTGAACGACAAACCTTATCCACTCTCCCTGATGATTTCGAAGGCACCAGCCACTGTGCCGATTTAAAAATAACACCTGACGGTCAGTTCTTATACGGCACCAATCGAGGACACGACAGCATCGCCACTTATCGCCTGGATGACAAAGGCGCTATGACCTTGCTTAGCATTGAAACGAGTCTGGGCAGCAGTCCACAAAACCTGGCCATTACCCGAGACGGAAAGTTTCTTATCTGTGCTAACATGGGTGGTAACAATGTCATCGTTTTCGACATCGATTCAGGAACGGGTAAGATTACACCTGTGGGCAATCCCCTGGCCATTACCGGCCCTTCGTGCATCCTGATCCGCTAGCGATGGACTCGACGGGCCTCATTTTCGAACAACACACGCTTTCGCATTACCGGAAGACACCGAGAGTTTTCCTCGATCGCAGCTCTAACGGATACGGCTCCCCTGTCAAACAGATTCACCTTTCCATCTGGGTGAACCAGGATCCCTTTCCTTCTCGTTTGACAACGAATCCTCGTCATTACAACTGCTTGATTTCCAGATCTTTAAACTGCACACGCATTCCTTTGTCGTGCAACTGTAGTCCGATGAATCCTCGAAGCAGTCTCTCCTGAGGCTGCTGATCGATTACTTCCGATGACAATTTCCCATTAATAAAAAAACGGAGTCGATTACCATTTGCAATCAGTCGTACACGATTCCAGTTTCTTTTGCATATGTCCTCCGCAGACACAGCATCCGAAATCTGAGCTGATTCAATCCTACCGTTTTCCTTAATGACAAGCCGTGTGCCTCGAGGGCATGGAGGCTCCCGACGTACCGCAAAGTGAAAATCCCAAGCGCCTAACACCTGGGGACCAATCCCCACATGGCCCAGATCCGCATGATACCCCTCAAATGGACGCTTTCCGGTTGTGTCCGCTTTAGCCCGGATTTCAACGCCGGTATTTCCCGGTGTCAGCATTCGATACTGAAAACGCATTACGAAATTCGAAACCGATTGATTCCACACCAGATAAGACAATCGATCTTCCTGGGCAACACCAAGTATCGTTCCATCTTGAACGGACCAATCTGATAAAACGTCATCAGGTACAGCATGCCACCCTTTCAATCCAGTTTGCCCGACCATAGGTTCAAATTCATTTGAACTCCGGAGCAACAACGCACTCCCCGCCGGAAATGCATCCGGAATCCTTTCACCTGCCATAGAAACGATGGTCAGAAAAACAAAACTCGATTGCATGCAGCATATCATTGGGGGCCCCATTTGATCGAACGTAACAACAGCGATTAAACAGGACTTCCGCTCACATCACAACAACCATATGCCATATGTATAAACCGCTGATCCTGCCGTAGCCCTGCATTCAAAATCCCCGTGTGATCCGTGTTGGCCCCTCTATTACTCCGTAATCTCTGGATTCCACATCTACGAAAGCAGGATTGTTCTGAACACCAGCAAACAGATCCGATTCCAGGTATACTTCCATATCTTTTCTCGATTCCCAGATGTAAACGCCGCCATAAGTGTTGCTCCCTGGATCCGCAAGCCAGTGTTTCGAAATCAGGCCGGGCAACTCGGAAAATGCCTGTGCGATGTCATCACAAGCCGATTCGTATTCTGTATTCGCAATTCCCGACAGCTTAAAATTAACAACCTGTATATGCATCATACCTATCCACAGAATCCATACTTGAATTGTCCGGTTGCAACGGCCTTCAGACCCTCGCCCAAACTGATCTCTCAGTCATGATTTATACCGCGTGGTAATTCATTTTTACAATCCTTTCTGCAGAGATGGCACGGTGCCATCCTTAACACTTTCATTTGGCAATGACTGCTATCAATGGAAATGACCTGCTCTCTCGACCGAACGGTACCACATATTATGAGAATGTATTAACCCCCACGACCCTTCCTGCCACCAACGTGTTCTTGTACCAAACTCCTTTTTCACTGTTCCGACTTAATCTGTTACATCCTATAGAAACACTGCTACGCAACGGGACATCAACCGTGTTTCCCTCCACCTGCAACAAATGATTCGCACAAACCAGCAGACTCGATACGGCAAACTGACTTCATACAAGTCCGATTCAGGACAGGTACGTCAGGTAACTCTTTTTTCAACACGAGAGTATAGGACTTGTCAACCTCAGCAACGGGGGAGTACCATTCACCGGTTATCCTTAATCTGAACACGGGAGTTATGCATGCGATTCCGCTACACAGCAGCCACCTTTACAGCATTGACCCTTGCTACGGTTCTTACTCTTCTGGCATCTCCTGCAAAGGCAGATAACCCTTCTCGATCAGCCTCGATCAAACGGACACCCTGGACGACTTCTCGCGTTACAGGATCACCGGAACCACCTCCTTCTTATGTCACTGAACGTGCCTTTCCCAAACTCAAATTCAATCAATCTCTTCTGATCTCCACTGCTCCGGGCAGCAATCGACTTTTCGTCGTCCAACAACAGGGACAGATTTTCTCCTTCCGTAACGACCCCGATGTTAGTTCTGCGGATCTGGTTGTCGATGTTTCCAAGGAAATTGAAGGGTTGCGGGCTGTTTACTCACTCACGTTCCACCCAAATTTCGCCCAAAATCGATATTGTTACATCTGCTACATCAAGGATGCCAACCTGGACGATGGAACTCATATCGCCCGTTTTGAGGTGAGTAACAGCGACCCACCCACCATTGACGTTAGCACCGAAAAAACGATCATTACCTGGTTTTCAGGCGGACACAACGGGTGTGACCTTCAATTTGGACCCGATGGCTACCTCTACATATCGACCGGTGACGGAGCACCCGCCAATCCGCCAGATATTTTCAAAACCGGACAGGATGTCAGCGATTTACTGTCTTCGATTTTACGAATCGATGTCGATCACCCCGAAAACGAACTGGCATACCGCATCCCCGATGACAACCCATTTATTGATCTGCCGGAAGCCCGTGACGAGATATGGGCCTATGGCTTTCGCAATCCGTGGCGCATGAGTTTCGACCAAAAAACTGGTGACCTCTGGGTTGGAGACGTGGGTTGGGAATTGTGGGAATTGCTGGATCGAGTTGAACGTGGCGGCAACTATGGCTGGGGTGTTATGGAAGGCAGACAGTCAACAAATCCGGAGTGGCCACGTGGTCCTACGCCAATCCTGCCCCCTACCATCGACCATCCCCACTCTGAATCATCATCGATCACAGATGGCCTGACCTATTACGGCAAACGATTACCGAACCTTTATGGTACCCATATTTATGGCGATTACGACACTGGCAAGTTATGGGGATTCCGCTATGAGAATGAGCAAGTCGTCGATCATCGGGAAATCGCTGATACCACACTTCGCATTGTGGACTTTGCGGTAGAAACCAATCGTGACTTCCTTATTCTTGACCATACCGGCGGTACGATTCATCGCCTGATTCCAAACCCAAATCTACTGCAGCCTACCCAATTTCCTCGCAAACTCAGTGAAAGTGGGTTGTTCACCTCGGTTGCCGACCATACGCCGGCCCCCGGTGTGATTCCGTACTCAATCAATGCCGAACCCTGGGAAGATCATGCTGCAGCTGAACGCTGGATTGCTATTCCGCTTGACGGAAACGTTAAAATCGAAAAAGAACCCTGGCAATTCCCGAAAGACACCGTGCTTGTAAAAACCCTTTCACTCAATATGGAACAGAACAACCCAGACACGGCTCGAAGACTGGAAACACAGATCCTGCATTTCAATGGCCTCGAATGGCAACCCTACACCTACCAGTGGAACGAATCACAATCCGATGCCGATTTACTGGACGCAGCAGGATCTCAGGAGACACTTGAAATCCGTGATTCGAACAACCCGCACGTGACCAGAAAACAAGTGTGGCGATTTTCCGGTCGTGCCGAATGTCAACGTTGTCATAACAAATGGTCAGGACCGGCCTTGGCCTTTAACACTCCACAGCTGAACAAACTCGAAAATCACGAGGGGGTATCGGTATCTCAACTCGAATCCCTAGCGAACCTGGGACTATTCGACCGCTCGATTGACTCAAACAGTTTACCTCGCCTCGCTGGCCCTTACGACGACACCGCCGACCAGACGGATCGTGCGCGTGCCTATTTACAGGTCAATTGTGCACATTGCCATCGAATGCACGCCGGAAGTGCGGTCCTATCAAAAATGCATTATGACCTTCCATTGGAAAAAACGGACATGATCGGAGTCCGTCCCAGCCAAGGTACCTTTGGCATTCACGGTGCAGAGGTAATCGCACCCGGTGATCCCTATCGTTCAATTCTGCTCTATCGCATGTCAAAACTCGGAGCCGGACGCATGCCTCGTCTTGGTTCCACTGAAGTAGATTCTGTAGGTGTCAACCTGGTCTATCAGTGGCTGCAGACACTGCCCAATCAATCCGACGATGACTCGTCCAGTCAACAGATAACAAATTTGATCCGTAAGGAACAAACCGACAAACTTGAAGCACTCTCAAAAACACAACTGCCTGACGAACAGACTGCCCTTATTGATCATCTACTGACTTCTGCAAGTGGCGCCCTCATGCTTCTGCGATCGATCGATTTGGCCGCGTTTACACCTGAAACAGCAACTCGGGTAATAGAGCGGTCCTCCCGACACGATGACCCTCAAATTCGCGATTTATTTGAAAGATTTGTTCCTCTCGAACAACGAATTCAACGTCTTGGCAGTGTCATTCAACCAGAGTCCATTCTCAATTTATCCGGAGATTCGGAAAGAGGCAGAACTGTCTTTTTTGAAACCGCCGGTGTTCAGTGCAAAACCTGTCACCGAATCGGTAAGCAGGGAACGTCTATCGGTCCTGACTTGGACACCATTGGCAAGCGTTATAACCGTACTCAATTACTGGAAAGCATTCTTGAACCCTCCAAAAGAATTGACCCGAAATTCGTCACTTACCTTGTGGAAACGCAGGCTGGACGAATCTACACGGGACTTCTCGTGAAAAAGGATGCCCATGAAGTCATTATTCGGGACGCACAAAACAAAGAGGTACGCATCCCCAGTGACCAGATTGAGGAGCTTGTTCCACAAGGTCAGTCTCTCATGC
The DNA here is from genome assembly GCA_963996245.1 of uncultured Planctomycetia bacterium. Taxonomy (GTDB): domain Bacteria; phylum Planctomycetota; class Planctomycetia; order CAXEIY01; family CAXEIY01; genus CAXEIY01. The sequence continues at coordinate 9,569 of CAXEIY010000230.1, forward strand.
CAGAATTGCTCCTTCGAGATATGACTGCCCAGCAAGTAGCTGATTTACTGGATTATCTTGATAGTCTCAAGTAACACTTTCAGCGGATCATTTATTGACATCCGATATACCGATTTGCCCATTAGGAGGGGCATAACACCATCGTCCCAACCAGGAAACACGAGGGAACGCCCTTTGTTAGGTGTACTTAACCGGAGACCAAAATGGTAATTAACCGTCTGTGGATCATCCTGATTGTTGGATTATTAGGATGCTCATTAACGGCCAGCGCTGACGACACTCATTTCCGTTTTCTTGCAACCGGAGATCTCCCCTACACGCCGGACCAGGATGAGGCTTTTCGAAAATTACTCCAACAGTCCGAACCAGAGGACTTCGATTTTCTAATCCATGTTGGAGATTTCAAAGCACAAAGTGCACCATGTTCAGACGCATCCTTTATAAATGTCCGCAACCTATTCAAAGATTACTCAAAACCTGTAGTCTACACCCCAGGCGATAACGAATGGACCGATTGTCATCAAGTCGGTTCAGATCCCATTGAGCGTCTTAAGACTCTGCGTGATCTGTTTTTCAGAGATCCGGCAACCCTCCGTCTCAACCGCTTAAATGTCACCTACCAGTCCCGGTCGCCGGAACACAGCCTTTATATTGAAAACTATCGGTTTTTCAGGTCTGGAGTAATGTTTGTTGTCGTACACGTTGTCGGCAGTGGCAATAATTACCGACCGGATCATCCTGAATCCTTGATGGAATTCGACAGACGCAGCGCAAGCAACCAGGCATTTCTAAAAGAGAGTTTCAAGGAGGCTCTGTCTCGGGATGTCCGAGCCGTGGCCGTCATCATGCATGCCAATCCTGATTTTGAAGAAGGCAAGGACAAAGGATTTCATAAGCTGCTTACAACAATCCGACACTTCTTGTCACGCTACCAGAAACCTGTGCTGTGTATTCACGGTGACACACATTACTACCGCATCGACAAGCCTCTCAAAGATACGCATGGTAATACGTACCTTCATTTCACACGAATGGAGGTGTTTGGTTCGCCCAATGTGGCGGGGGTCGTGGTGTCTGTAACTCCCACAACAAAAGAGGTCTTTAGCTTTCAGCCCTACTATCTCCGGACACCTTGATCCTGCCATTAACCAGATATTTGGCGCAATATTAACCCTTCCTTTGAACATCTTCATTGTACGTTTAACACACTCTGGTATTGGAAGGATACGTGATGGTTGTATCAGCAAAACGAAAACACTCCAGGCACACGTAACGTACCTGGAACAACACAGTGATTACGCTCCCTGTGGCTGAACTACACCAGACACGTTCACATTTCCCCGCTAGGATTCCGTCATGCTACCCCTTATTCCCGGACCTGTAACACGCTGCCTGATTGCGATTCTATTGTCGGTAATAGGCTATTTACACCCTATTCCGAACAAGGACTTACTGCTAGCCGAGACAATTATTGTCAGAAATCCCAAAAGCTTTTCTGACATCATTATTCCATGTGAACGCATCCCTTTTGGAGAACCTGAAGACTACAAGCCCTCCCTCGTCCAGCTACCTTCTGGTGAGCTTCTGATTGTATTATTTCGTGGTCAACGAGTCTCTGACAATCGCATTCTTGAACAACCCGTCCTATACCGTTCGCATGACAAGGGCAGGACCTGGACAACGGGAAAGATACTTGATCTTCCGGGGCGTGAACCCTATTTAAGTATCTCCAGCAACGGCACTTTGTTTATTACAGCACATCTCCTAAGCCAGGAAGTACGTAACCAGGACGGCTATACTTACAGCCTGATTCATCGCTCAGTGGATGCGGGATATTCCTGGACTACAACACGACTGGAACCGATCGAATTCCGTCCCAACACCATCAGCCTGGGCAGTCGCAATATATTGGAGTTGCAGGATGGATCACTCATGGTCGGTGTATCGGAACATGCACCCAATAGTCAAAGTTCCATTTGGCGCAGCCTTGACGACGGAAAATCATGGGCCATAAAATATACCGCTCATTTTGATCATGTTCCACTGGACTATCCTTACACTCTTCTTGGTGAAGCCCATTTCTGGCAGGCTGATTCTGGAAAAATATACGCTATCCTCCGGGTGGGGGCGAACAATTCATGGCCGTTAACAGGTAGTACTGATCCTGGAAATAACGATCAATCGGAACGAATGATCATTTACGCTACGACTGATCACGGCAAAACATGGCAAAAAGTGACGGACTTGGGTACTTACGGACAAATGTATATGTCCATGATACGGCTACAGGACACGCGTTTGTTACTGACTTTCACACAACGCGCTATTGACTCTCAATTAGGGATCCGAGCCGTAATTGGAACGCAGGATCATGATAGCTTTGCTTTCGACCTGACTCAGGATATTTTACTACTTGAAACCAAAACCCCACCGGGCAGAAGCAGTGGTGGCGGCTTTGGCCCCACGATACAGCTCGATGATACAACCTTGATAACACCCTACACGTACCGGGATAAGAACAATGTCAAACATGCAGAAGTGGTGCGGTGGAAATTGCCAGCTCGCTAAGTTCAATGGCCACTCTTAACCCGATTTATGGTATATCGTCCGTGATGGCGCATGCCCCAGCTTTACGGTTCACTTATCTTGATTCGGTCTCAAGCTCTTGGACAGCCATCCGCTTTCTTACAGCAGCAAAGGGTGCACGACACTTGCCTGAGAAACCTTTGCATCGGTCAGCGACACTTCTAAATTGTTGTGCTGATACGTTAACTGACGATGATCCAATCCCAATTGATGGAGAATCGTAGCCAGTAAATCCAATACACTCACTTTATCCTCGACTGACTTATATCCAACCTCATCAGTCGCTCCATGTATGTGCCCCGCCTTGAATCCACCACCGGAAACCAGCGCAGTAAAAGCGTGCATGTTGTGATCCCTACCCGAGCCTCCCTGAGACGTTGGAAGACGACCGAATTCACCTATCCAGATTACGATCGTATCATCCAGCAGACCTCTACGATCCAGATCCGTGATCAGTGCAGCAGAGGGTCTGTCCGTAGCAACTGCAGTTTCTGGAAGCCGGTTAGCCAGGTCCCCGTGATGATCCCAAGGGTTGTGCGGTTTGTTCATAATTTGAACAAAGCGAACTCCTGCTTC
>CAXEIY010000231.1:0-6025 GCA_963996245.1 uncultured Planctomycetia bacterium
CCCCGCCACACCGAATCACCGCTCGCACTATGGCAGCAGGCCCGAATCCATATCCAACTTGGTAAAAGAGACGCGGCTATCGAACATTATCGCCAACTGGCCGAACAACCTGTTGAGTTTACAGAGCAGGACCATGCCTTATACGAATGGGCATGGGTCCATCTCGATGCAGACCAGGACCAGCAGGCCAGCCAGGTTTTCCGATTATTGTGGGAAAAACACCCGGATAGTGAGTTGTCGGGTGACGCACTGATCAACATCGCGGAGTCCCATTATCGTGAAAGAGATTATGCTTCCTGTAAGAAAACACTTGAGACACTTCAATCTGCCATCAACAATCAGGAGTCCGGCGAACAGAAAACGCGTTTACAACAAGCGATCTGGTATCGGAACGGACGTCTGGCAGTTGATCAGAAACAGTGGGACCAATGTCGGGTACCTTTTACCAATCTGATCGAGTCAGCAACCGACACCTCAATGGTTCATGAAGCCCGATTCTGGATAGCGGAAACCGACTACCAGACCGGTAACTACCGGACGTCTGAGGAAGCCTTTAATCATTTAATCGAAGACGTGCGCAATCGGAATACTTCCTGGATCAACACCGCAAGACTTCGCACATGCCAGGCCATTGCAGCACAGGAACGTTGGAAAGAGGCGATTCATTCAGCCCACACTTTACTACAGACTTTCCCTGATTATCCTCTTGGGCATGAGGTGGACTATCTCATCGGACGTTGCCACTCCAGTCAGGCTGAATTTGATCTGGCGCGAGAAGCATTTGATCGATGCCTGGAGTCTACCAGTGGGAAGAACACGGAAACGGCAGCTCAGGCTCAGTTCATGATTGGTGAAACCTATTTCCATCAAAAAGATTTTGAACAGGCACTCCGAGCGTTCCTGAGGGTAGAGATCCTGTACGCCTACCCGAAATGGCAGGCGGCTTCATTATTTGAAGCAGGTAAATGTGCTGAGCGGATGAACATCCCACAGCAGGCGATTACTTTTTACCAGAAGATACTGGATACCGAAAAATTCCGCGAAACCAGCTTTGCAGAGAAGGCCATGACACGACTCCAGATGCTACGTAATTCTTCTCAAACAACCAAACCTTAAAAAGCTAACACGCGTATCAGATACATTATGAGCCAGACCACCCATCCAGACAGTTTTGACGTTCGCTGTATCGCACCTTACGGCTTGCCACGAGCGTTCTTCACAGCCGGTTTTTCGATAAGAAACCGGTTTATTTCATTTGTCATTCTCTCCGTTATGCTGTTAACACCGATCCTGACACCTGTATACGCACAAAATCCGGATCGCACCGCACCGGACCCCCTTTCGAGTTCACCGGTTACCCCTGCACCGGGCTCACAAAGCGAAGTGATAGCAGAAAATATGCTGGAAATTTTCCGACAGGGCGGCCCCTTGATGTGGGCACTCGCAGCCGGATCCATCATCATGCTCACGTTTTTTATTGAACGATTGATTGCCCTGCAACGTTCCCGGGTCATTCCTCACGGTTTTGTAACCGGTTTCATGCAGCAACTGGAAAATAGAACGCTTAAGAAAGAGGAAGCCTTAACCCGCTGCCTGGAAAATAACAGTCCCGTTGCAAGGGTCTTTGCTTATGCGATCAATAAATGGAATCGTCCGGCACGAGAGATTGAACAAGCCGTTCTGGATGGTGGCCAGCGTGAGGTAAGCCACTTGCGCCGCAATCTGAGAGTGCTCAACGCCGTAGCGACCGTGTCTCCGTTACTCGGACTGCTCGGTACGGTCCTGGGTATGATCTACACATTCCAGAAGATTGCTTCAGATTCCACAGGAATGGGCAATGCTGAGCAGCTGGCAGCTGGCATCAGTATGGCTCTGCTCACCACGGCAGCCGGCCTTACCGTCGCCATACCCGCCTTATTGTCTTATTTGTACTTTGTGGGCCGCGTTGATCGACTGGTCGGAGAAATTGATGATTTGTCATACCGAGTCGCGCAACTGGTATCCGAAGAGCAGCATCCCCAACAACTGCAACACACTTCGTCATCACCACTTAGTAAAACCGCACACAGAATTACCGAACCACAAAACGTACCGGACGAACCTCGGGTAAGCTCTGAAGCCGCTGGCACATAAAAGGGGTAACATCTCTGCGTACCTACCTGGAACGTAATGATAAAATAGTGGCCACCAGGATTTCGGTGTGTCGTTGATTCTGATTTGTATTCTTTCTGAAACCGACAAAACGATGCCTTTAGTTCGACAGACAGAAGAAAATACCAGTATCAATCTTACTCCAATGATTGACATTCTTTTCCTGTTGATCATATTTTTTGTCGTGGGCACAAAATTTACCGATAACGAACGGCCTTTCGATGTCGAACTACCGACGGTATCTGAAGCGCCTCCTCTAACGTCACCTCCTCAGGAACTGATAGTGAACATCTCTCGTGAGGGCACTCTGGTCCTGCAGGGAGAAACCTTGACTGACACGGAACTCGGTCAGCGTTTGAACGAAGCATCGGTGCAATACGCGGATCAAGCGGTATTGATTCGAGGCGATCAGGAAATCCGTTATCAGCGTATCGCCGAAATACTGGCAATCTGTAAACAATCCGGAATTCAGCGTATCAGTCTTGGCACCCGTGTCCGTCCAGCAAACAACTGACATCTGTGCACTTTCCATTTACTTTTTGTAACGCCTATGTCCTTTCCCGAATTTCAGACATTCCTGCCAGATGTAAGGATGCTCCATGTCATCTGGACAGGTCTGATCCTGCTGACTTTATGGCTGTGTGTCATGCTGGTCACACGCTGGGGAGAAAGTCGTGTATTGGGTAAATGTCTTCTTTTTTCCATACTCGGACATTGTCTACTGGGAATGTATGCAACGACGGTAATGGTGATTCACAGTGCCGCCGCAGAAGAGGAAAAACAGGATTTTGTCATTCAACGTATTGAAATAGCCGACCCCACCAACGCGCGTGAGGTATCGTCCGACACTCTGCTTCCAAACTGGGACCGTTCGCGCAACAACGTTGCGGTTGATTCCCTGAATATGAAGTCTTCACAACCAGCTCGTAATACCCGTGACGCGCCAGAGAAACCAGCCAGTGAACTTGCAACGATTCCATCTCAGATAAGCAACAACCGTTCTGCCGTCTCTGATGATCGTTCTCCAGAGCCGGAATCAGCAATTCAGGCTCCAAGTGAAAGAACCTCTGCGACGGAACTGGAAGACGTTACCCCGGAAATAGCACCAGCCGCCACGGCGTCTTCTCCTGCATCTCTCAGTCCTTCTGGTCAGCAACTTCGTCTGCGTCCCACGGAAAATCAGACCTTGATCCAGCGATCGCGCACAGAACCTTCTCTGCCTCTTGCTCCTGGTACCACCGACACTCTGCAACAACGTGCGGTGCGTCAGGAAACTGCAATAATGGACAGTTTATCGCCGTTATCCATAACATCAGACCCTTTTGTTGACAATCGACAGCAACAAGACATTCTGCCGGCTCCATCGGCCTCCACGGATATCGAGTTACCGCGTCCTCAAAAAACCAACCGCACAGATTTTGATGTGACAGTACCGAGTTCGCTATCACTGCGACAACGACCTTCTCGTAATGCTGCAAAAGCATCCTCTCTTCCCGAACGATCCGCGCCGCCCGTAACAAGCAGACGTACACTGCCCATTGGTGAATTGACTGACCCGATCACACGCTCATCACCATCCCCCGTTGTTATTCCAAGTATTCAGAAACCAGAGGTGTCATTTTCGGGAGAACCTGTCGATCAGCTGCGCAGTCCCAGTATCTATCAACTCAGGGTCGTAGCGGACCGTATGAAAATCGCCCTGAGTCATGGCGCATCCGTCGAATCGGAACAGGCGGTCGAAGATGCGCTTCACTGGTTTACACAACATCAGCACGCAGACGGCCACTGGGATGCGGACCGTTTCTCCGATCATTGCCCGGGCGAAGATATCTGCACAGGCGCAGCGGGAACCGAAGGACTCGTTGATGGTCAGGATCGTACACAAGCTGGAAAAAATGCCGACACAGCGATAACGGCTCTCACCGTACTGGGATTTCTAGGGGCGGGTTACACTCATCAGCAGGGTCCATATACCCAGATCGTTAATCGGGCACTGGCCTGGTTGATAGGACAGCAGAAACCCAATGGCCATTTGGGCGGACAAGCTAATCTTTTCGCATCAATGTACGCGCATGCCATGGCTACCATTGCTCTGGGAGAAGCATTTGGAATGACGCACGACAAAGGTTTGGAAAAGTCTGTGGTCCTTGCCATTAACTACATTATTGACAATCAGGAACCTCGGTCTGGAGGCTGGCGTTACAAAAACGGTCAGTCCGGAGACACCAGTATGATGGGCTGGCAGTTAATGGCTCTGCGTAGCGCGGAATATGCAGGGGTAGAGGTTCCCGCCCGTACTTGGCGTGGGGCACGACGGTTCCTCGAATCGGTAACACGAGGAACGCACAAAGGCCTTGCCAGTTATCGTCCGCGAGAAGCGATCACGCCCTCCATGACGGCAGAAGCCCTGTTCTGCAGGCAGCTGCTGGGCAACATGCCCAATTCCCTTTCAAGCCAGGAATCGGTCACCTATCTGCTGCAGAATCTGCCCGACCAGGGACCTTACAATCTATACTACTGGTACTATGCCACCTTAAGTCTGTTTCAACACGGAGATAATCCCTGGAAAACCTGGAACAGTCATCTTCGGGATATGCTGCTTGCACGTCAGGAAACCGATGGACACGCTTTGGGAAGCTGGCCAGCACAATCAATCTGGGCAGGTCATGGCGGACGCATCTACTCCACGGCAATGTCCCTGCTATGTCTGGAAGTTTATTACCGGTATCTCCCGATGTATGAAACACTGGCTGGGCCAACGCCAATTGCCTCGGAATAGCGTGAATTCAGCCGGAAAAACCATCAGTTGACGTTGAATAGCAACATCTCAATAACATCTAGAAGCCCCGATATACGTTGACAGCCAACCCTGCACAAATAAAATGGCAGGTGAGTCATCGTTGCCCTTTTTACGGTGCTTGTTATAGTGAAGCCTTATCGCACCTAGCACAGTATCTCGGTGACCCAACAAGTAGGCAACTTTATTTCAAACGAGGCTTGGCGTAAACGGCCAAGAACGGAAACATGTCAAGCTTACTCGCTTTTATAGGAATGCCAGGCCACGTCGAACTGCTCATCGTCGGTGGAATTGTGTTGCTGCTTTTTGGTGGTTCCAAAATCCCCAAATTGATGCGAGGTCTCGGTGAGGGAGTTACGGAATTCAAAAAAGGTGTGCGCGGCATAGAAGATGAGGTGGACAGTGCCGTCAACAGTCCTGTGACACAAACAACCGATACCCAGGATGACTGATGACTCGTTGCAGAACGGACGGATTAAACGCCCACCTGCATAGTAGACGAATCCGGTAGTAGGGGATTCCGGATTGGTAGCATAACAGTTCAAATGACCCTCGCATTTCTCATGTACAAGCAGACGGTTTTCGATGATGACTGTTGCATTCGTATTTGGTGGTGTTGGCGCTCCGGAAATGATGCTGATGCTGGCTATCGGAGTGATGCTCTTTGGTGGTAAGCTGCCAGACATCATGAGACAACTTGGCAGGGGGGTAACGGAATTTCGCAAGGGACTGCACGGAGTACAGGATGAACCATACCGCCCACCGGCACAGCGTGCTGCCTTACCCGAGGAAGAGGTGGTAGAAGACGCAGAAGAAGTCCCTAAATTCTCATTACCCGAAGACTAGTTTGCCAGGTCCCGTGCCTCAAGGGGACCTTCGGTCGACACCGCACATATTTTCGGGCGATTAGCTCAGTTGGCCAGAGCGCGTGGTCCACACCCACGAGGTCAGAGGTTCAAGTCCTCTATCGCCCACTCGAGATGTTTGCAAGGTTTCGCGTGATGACGCAGAGCCTTGCAATGCAGTGGTTTCCTTATCAGCACTACCAGTGACCTGCGACCCTCTGCGAGACCCTGC
>CAXEIY010000232.1:0-3769 GCA_963996245.1 uncultured Planctomycetia bacterium
GTTCGCGGCCGATCGAAGCCCGCGGGCGTCGTTTCGGCTTGAAATGCAAATACAAGGTTTCCAGGGTGTGATTGTCATTGCACGTTTCAATTTGTCTATGCAATGCTTCGGTCAGCAATCCCTGTTCATCGATCGTCTTTAGAATCGTTGTCTTTCGCTGGGCTAACTCACGAGCTTTACTGAGCGCATCCTCGATCGCCCGAAGCGCGATTTCATCCAGTCCCTGAGTTACTTCTTTTCGATACCGCGCGATGAATGGAATGGTGTTGCCGGCGTCCAATAACTCGACGGTCGCGTGGACCTGGCCAACGGCGACCGATAGCGATGCAGCGATCTGGTTGACGACTCGATCAAGGTCAAAGCAATCGGAGGGCTTATTCGCCATCGTTTCTCCAGCCAATCGTGCTGATCTCGGAAATGAATGCCAGGTTTCTATACATGGGGTAACGTTTCGGCTTTGACTTCGTGTTCTTGAACGGTGTGGTTGGCAGGCCCTGGCCATCTATGACGTGACCGCTTACGGGGAGTAAACCGGACATTTGTGGCAACCTAGCACTTTGTCCGCCGATCATGACGATTCGGAACGTTTCGAGCAAGTGTTGTGGAAAGTTTCCCGAATATCAACCCTGCAACGGGTGTCACAGATTATGATGGTTCCGATCGACTTGTTACCGATACCTGCGCACCGTGAAATTGACGTCGCCGCGTTTTCCTCATCTTTATGGGAACAAACACAGGTGATTATCTAAGAGTGGCTGCCCGGACACTGGTATTCGATGCATGTCTCATTGTTTGCGAAGCGACATCCCGGTTTCCCGAAGATGATGCAAACCATGAGCGGCTGAAACTTCTCGGTTTCCATGTGACATACATTGCCCAGGAAGGACAGTTCACCTTCACAGACGCCCTGCGTACGGATCGAGATCCGTATCTTAAATCATCCCTTTTGTAGAGGATTCGAAGGGCAATAACTAACATACTTCCCAAACCGCTTATCGCCACGTCCAGCAACCACCTCTCCCCTTCCAAACTCCGCGTGATTTTGTAACAGCACTGTGCTATGGACGGCGCTATAATGTGGCGGAAAGGAGATCTGCATGAAACGTGTGTTTGGAATTCTGCTGGTGATGGTGCTGATGGTTGGTTGTGGGGATCAGGAGGATCTAGAGCGCTATATTACATGCCATAACAATGGAACAGTGACTGGATTTACAGGATATTCTGAGACGGATGCTGACCTGGAGCAGTTAACGGAAATGCCCGAGTTCGAGTCACTCGGACTCAATTTTAACGCAAACATTACCGACACAAGGCTCGTGCACCTCAAGGAACTACCTAATCTGATGAGACTCAACCTGGGTGAGAATTCACCTTCGGCGTTACTAACTCAGTCGGCCGTGTGGTCCTCGGTCATCAACCATCAGTCCCGGGTTCTGAAGTCGCCGCTTGTGCGTACCGTGGATCTTGACATCGGCGAAACCGTAACTGCGGAACTGAGCAACAGGAAATCAGTAACTATCAGGTTGCTCCACTTGGAGGAAGTTCGCGATCCGATTCGTCAGGCAGTTCGAAGTGCGAAGGTGACAATTGAAGTCGACAGTCGGACAGTTACGATTGAATCCGGCATGTACAATTTGCCGATGCGAGTCGGTAATGTGCAGATCGAATGCCCTGTCACCAGCGGATACAACTCGAACGGCACGCCTGCGTTCTGGGGTCTGGACAAAGCGGCACGTTTGCGAGTGTGGCCTGCTGAATCGCCTTTGACCAGGCCGGGTTCGTTAATCTATCCGGTTGAACAGCGCTGGTTTGCCACCCGCACTTGGTTCGACAACGAAGCGGTTGATGGAGGATCGAAGATTCTGCCGAAGATCTACTACCATAGTGGTCTGGACATCGGAGCGTCTGAAGCTCAGGTGAAGGTCATCGCTGCAACAGATGCGTTGGTGATTTCTGTCGCCAACCGTGTGTTGGAAGGCCATCGCAAAGACACTCCCGTGGCAGCCCGCTACGACGTTGTTTATCTGTTGGACCAGCGAGGCTGGTACTATCGCTACAGCCATCTACACAAAATCAATGACAAGTTACGGCCGGGGAAATTCATCGTCAAGGGCGCGGAGATCGGGACCGTTGGCAAGGAGGGAGCTAGTGGTGGCTGGTCACACTTACATTTCGAAATCAAAAGCCGTCAACCATCGGGCAAATGGGGAACTCAGGCGGGCTACGCGTTTCTTTGGGAAGCCTATCGAAATCAATTCAATCCGGTCATTGTAGCAAATGCACGGCGGAAGAATTTTCTATTGGCCGGTGAGGCCGCAACTCTGGACGGGTCCAAGTCATGGAGCGCAACGGACAGCATTCAGAGCTACGAGTGGACGTTTTCGGACGGTTCAACATCGACGGGGTCGACGGTTACGCGCACATACCCAAAGCCCGGTTTCTACAGTGAGATTCTAAAGGTAACGGACGACGCCGGTCGCGTTGACTATGACTTTGCCGAGGTACACGTGGTAAGTCCAAAGGCGCCCGACCGATATGCACCCGGAATTCACGCGGTGTATTGGCCGACCTTTGGCAACCGGGTTAACCAGCCCATTACCTTCAAGGTGCGATCTTTTCGCGAACCATTTGGTGAAGAAGTTTGGGATTTCGATGATGGCAGTCCGAAGGTGCGAGTAAAGTCAGATGGTAATATCGATCCTCATGCAAATGACGGTTATGCCGTAACACAACACACCTATCGGGAACCCGGAGACTACCTCGTGCAAGTCCAGCGCAAAACCAAATCTGGCCAAACGGCAACCACTCGCCTGCATGTTCACGTTGCTGCGCAATGATCAGCTGTCGATCTGGGAACTCTACCGATGCAGGGCTGGTTGATCTCAAAACATCGACCAACCTGCAGATCCTAAAAATCATTGGTTGTGAAAAATATCACCGACTCAGGTGTTGCCGAATTACAGAAAGCGTTACGTACTTGTAAGATCCGTCGATAGGCAACTCACGTCTAGCAACCCCCCTGCCTCCTTCCAAAATCCGCGTGATTTTGTAACAGCACGGCGCTACAGTTAAGCGCTAAAATATTGACCTTGAAAACGAATAAATACGACAAGGTCGTCCCTTATTATGTCTACTGAGCATAACTTGAGATGGTCATTGCAGTGCCACGGGAAGGACACTTTCCCTGTCTACCCTGATGACGGACTGGCACCATGAGATTATTTATACATTTAAGGTCACTACATATGACGGGAATCGTGCTTCCGTAGGTTTCCTCGCCGAATGATTCTCTGAGCGCTTCGATACTGTAAGTCAACACATTGGATCGTTTCATCTATTGTGTCTGTCCGTCTACGGTTCAATAGTTATTCCGATCATTCTCACAAACACTTATGAGCTCACCAAGAACCCAAGACTACTTCAATTTCCTTGATTCCCGATCTATCCCCATCTACGATGCAGTGCTCATCGATGAGTCGTTTTAGTCCGTGGCTACGGATGGCACTCGAATTGAAGTTTCTCTAGTTCGTTGAGGCCATCGATCATGTCGTGGAAAGATTCTCATGCTGTTGCTTCCCCCTCTGTGTCACGTCGTCTGCGTCTGGAGGCACTCGAGCAGCGTATTCTCCTGGCTGTAACCACCGGGTTTACCGATGGTGTGCTCACCATTACCGGTGACGGCGATGCCGATGCAATCGCGATTTCGACTGATTCCGGTGCGATTCTCCTGAACGATGCAGCCATTACCGACAGCCCCACCACAGAGAAC
>CAXEIY010000233.1:0-17284 GCA_963996245.1 uncultured Planctomycetia bacterium
AGAGGGAGAAGAAACAGCACATGAATCTTTGCGCAACATGATCGATGGTCCCTACAGTAATTTTGCGGAGGAAGGTTCGCAGCGTACCCGCTGCATTCAGACCCTCAAAACAACCTATCTACTCATCATCAGCATAGAAATGGGGTTATGGGGAAGCAAGAAAAAATGCACTGGCTGTGAAGAATGGATATGATTGGAATAATGTGCGGGTCGCGTACTCAAAGTGCACGTAAGTATCAATGCATGAATCGCGTTTTAGAGGGCAAGTATCACTCCTCTTTGTTGGGGAGTGAGTTCGCAATTAGAAAATCAATCGGGTTCTTTAAACGTAAAAGAAACTGGTTTGTGGGTAAGCGGTTGCCTCGTGGACCAGCAGGTATCATCGGACAGGATGGCCGGTCAACATTTCTGTAACCATGAAACAATCAGAGCACATCTACGCAGTTAGATGCGGCGTTACTCCCATTACACGGAATGACCTGAGATAAGGTCTGCCTGAGATGGACCGGTGAGCGATCCCAGGTGTTTACGGGGAGTGGTTTTCAGGATGGGTAGGTGCCTGGTTACTGAACCAGCGAAAGTAACAGATACCCTGATAGCGCCACTGGATTAACAGGGCGTAGTGCCAGGGCGAATCCAGTTTAAACCATTGCAGAGAAAAGCGATTACTACCGAGTAAAAATTGAAGGCATGACCATTCACAACGGTCAAACGGTTGTGATCTGGAAAAGCAGTAATTTCCAAATTGGACTGCATCGAGCAGATGACGACGATGGCCCCGTGGCCAGTAGCGGGTTGCATATTCTGAAAAACGGCACCAGGCGTCTTTGCCAAGCTGAGCGATAGTACGGGGAAGTAACATCTTAACTTCAGAGAATCGTTTCTGGATCAGACACTCCGCCTGTTTATCGAGTTGATCCAGGTCGAGTGACAGGACGAATGCAGAAAGCGAGTCATTCAACGCATGTTTAGTAATGAATGTCTGAGAGGAGGATCGCAAGGCTTCTCGCATCCGGGGGTCTGTCAGCAGAGAACTGAGCAAGGTAGTTTCATCGGTAAACATGAGCGATGTCTTTCATACGCAGCAGATCTTTTTGAAGGTCGTTTCTGGCAGGAAAGCCACCATCTCGCTCGATGATACATGCCTCAACAGGAGCGTACTCAAGGACGGCTTCGAGCAGTTCCCAGAGGTCTTCCTGAATCGGTGCATCGTGCCAGTCATGGAACTGGCCATCACGCTGTGCATAACCAACGATGTGCAGCTGTTTAATTACGGCTGGCTCAATCTGGTGAAGCCATTCGACCGGGTCGAACTGATGGTTTTGTGCATTAATGAACAGGTTGGTTACATCAAGCAGTAGTCCGCAATCCGCTTGGCTGCATAATGTGTTCAGGAATTCAGGTTCCGACATTTCTCCGGAAAGTCTGAGGTATGAGGTTATGTTTTCCAGGATCAGGGGTTTAGCACACAAGTCACTCAGTTGCCTGGCATGATCCGCGAGAGTAATGAGGTTGCTATGTGTGGGTCTGACCGGGTTCAAATGTCCGAGGTCGTGCTCGGTTGTCTGGGTAAAGGCGATATGCTCACTGATCCACATCGGATCAGATTGTTCCACCACCTGGATGAAATGCCGGAGCGTTTCCGAATCCAGTGTTCCGGGAGAACCGAGAGACAATCCGAGCCCATGAATGAACAAGGGATAGTGTTCTGATAACCACTGGAGTTGTTCCTGACCTCCGTCGAAAAAATGTTCTGCGGTGATTTCCAGACACTCGATTTCGGAAGGTCTGGAACGAATCCAGTCAGCCAGAGGGGGGCGAAATCCTAATCCAGATAACATCATGATTGCTGTTCCCGTTCCCGAATGTACCGAGACTGGAATTTCCAGAAAGTCCCGGTTGCAAGAAGACGCAGACAAGGGAAAATCGAGTGGGTCACCATTTTGTTCTGTTTGTCCTGAGCTGTGAATGCCAGTAATGGAAAACATGGGGGATAAGCATACCGTCACCGATTCGGTGTATCCATGAACAGGAGGACTCGCTTATGGCTATCGCTGGTAGAGCAGGGGGACCTCCACTTCAAACGGGAATGGCCCGGTATCGGGTGCCGTAGTTTTGAAAGAATAGGTTTTATAGAGAATATTGCCTGACTTGACCGCCCATACCGAGCTGTCTTCACGGGTCAGAGTGTCCTGTGCAGGAATAATGTTACTGCCCCAGGAGTTCTTGACATCAAGAGCACTGTGGCTGGATTTACCCCGTATCCGTCCGATTTTCATCCGGTATTCTACGCCAGTTATTTCGATTGGATATTGGCTTCGATTGTAGAAGCTGATGCGATAAAAATTCGGATCCTTCGACCGGTAATCAATCGGACCCTGATACGATTCCGGATCAGCGGGTGTGTTACCGTGGTAGTTACAGGTGACCGATAGCAGACCTTTTCCCTGATACGAAACTTCCTTGGTATAGTCGCGAACGCCCTGTTGATTGGTTGTGACCGTGACGTTACTGCCACATCCTGCCGTCAACAAAAGACAAAGGAAAGCGAGTTGTGTGGCATTTGGATTCTTACGAAGGTGTTGCATCAGTCAGGTTTCCGAATGAAGGGAACAATTTCGAAGCATTCTGTTACGAGGAGGAATCAGACTGGTGTTTTTGGAACGCTTCAGTAATGGCGCTGGAAAAAAGTCCAACAAAGACACCAAATAAGATCAGACCGGTAAGAAAGGTGACCAGGGCAATGACTCGCCCGATTGTCGTGGCGGGGGTAATATCGCCATATCCCACGGTTGTTACGGTTACCGCAGTAAACCATATGGAATCTCCCAGGTCATGAAATTTAGTGCCTTGATAGTCCCGCTCGGCTTCATACATGGCAGCGGTTGAGAACATGAGCATGGTAGTCTGGACAAAGAGCAGCGCGCGTATTTGTGGCCATATATTGACGACTGCCTGGAGGAGTATCTGTACCCCTGGCATGTAGGGTACAATTTTCAGTAGACGCAGCAATCGGAGGGTACGAACCAGGTGAAGCTGAGAAGGGGTAACAAAAAATCCCACCAGAAAAGGGATAATGGCCATCAGGTCAATGAGTGCTACCGGATTCACCAGATACCAGGGCCGAAAAGAGGCTTCGTACCAGCGCATCAGATATTCGTAGATGAAAAACGCAGCAATCAGCCGCTCTGCCCAGAGAAAGAAAACGGGACCTTCGAGGCTGTGCTCACTTCCGATTATCAGTTCTTCGGTATAAAAGAGTATCGCACTGCTGACGACCAGTGTGATACTCAGGTAATCACGAATGTGTAAGTTCGACCTGAAGAACTGATTAGGGGTCATGGCAAGCTCAGGGTTACGGGTTTATCAACACATCAGGTCGTCTGGAAGGTTCTTATTCTGGTGGAACTTTGTTTGCCCGGTGAGAACTATTCACCACCACCTCCACCGCAACCACCACAATCACCGCCACCGCAGCCACCGCCGCCCCAGCCACTGTTGTGTCGTCTGCGGTGAATTCCGCCACCGCAGCTTCTGCAGCCTAACCAGCTGTAGCCGAAGGAATTGGGCCCGTCCCTGGAGGAGGAACAGCTCGAACGAGGTGCCGTTGACCCTGCACGAAAGTCTCTGATAATGGCGAAAATGGCCACTCCAATGATTACGGCCACGATGGCTAACGCATAGTAAAGGTATATCAACATGGTGGTCTCTTCTGCTGTCTGAACTACCGATGCTTCATTTCTGTCTGCGAGGGGTTGAACCGTACAACGATGTCCGGTTTGATAATGGCTGGAGATGGGTGCGGGAGAAGGTTGCTGAGGTAGGTAACGTCTTCATGTTGTTGGCTATCCTCCGCCCCCGCCACCACCACAGCCACCACCTCCACCACAGCCACCGCAACTGCTGCCGCCGCTGCAACGGTAACCGCGGCCTCTACTCCACCAGCCGCCGCTGCAACTGTTCCAGCGCATTCCCAGGGGGGTGCCACCTCCCGGAACGCTGCCAGAGCGATAGTCAATTAAGGCGAGAATCACGGCTATACCCCCGACAGCCAGAATCGCACCTATCACAATGAGCCAAAACATACCGGTTGTCATATATGGACCTCACGGGGTCAGGGCCAGAGACTGGCCGGGTAAAACGGTTAAACCGGGCTGTTTTCCGGATTTATCGCCTCGTAGGTTGTATTGTCATTGCTTGAACATTTATCCTCCGCAGCCACCTCCACCGCAGCCACCTCCACCACAGCCACCGCAACTGCTGCCGCCGCTGCAACTGCTGCCGCTGCAGCTACTCCACCAGCCGCCACCGCTGCAACTGCTACAGCCCCTGCAGCTACTCCACCAACCTGAATGACCGGAGCGAGCGCCCTGGCTAAAGGAACGAAAAAGGAAATAGAGCACACCACCGCCAGCGACTATGCAGCCTATTAAGATTATGTTCATCGATGCTGCTCCTCCGTTTCCGTAGAATCCATTTCGATTCGAGTGAATCACTTTTGGGTAATATATTCAGCTACGGACGTGTCCTACCCTCTGCAATCGCCACCTCCACAGCCAGTACCACTACAGTCAACAGGTCTTGTCCCCTAAAGGAAGCCCTCTGCCCCGGGTGTCCTTCACATGCTGTCGACCACTCCGGCGGCTTCACGTACGGTTTTCATGAAACCGTTGTAGAGTGTCTTGAGTTCTTCGGGTTTGGGTGCCCCGTTTGACTGTTTCAGATTCTGAATCTGTTTCAGCGGTTCGATGTCGATTCCCAGTGACGCTGCGGTGTGGAAGATCTCATCGGGGCCCGGTGGTGTTTTCGCCCCCGTTTTGAGTTCAACTAGGATACCCAGGTTTTTGGTAAACGGGGATAAGGTCTGAGACAGGGTGTTCTGGATGCCTTCAGGATTCTGTGATCTTCCCAGGTAAAAAAGACGCAATCGAAGCATGAGGTTCTTGATTTCCTGTTCGCAACGTAACCGTAAATGGTCACGGGCGATCTCAAGCCCGTCAAACACATCTCGACCATAAAGGAGATGGTGGTGACGTTGGATGTTGAGAAACTTGATGGGAAAAACGTCCGTCGATTGAGTCAAATCTGCTTCACTCAGTACAAAAGGAACCAGGGGAATCGCATCAACTGCCGTCGCAATCGGTCCGGCCAGGCGATCGAGTGAGGTGACGGATATTTCCTGGAGCACCACCATCACATTGACCTGGGATGAATCAGAAAAGGATTCCCCTTCAACGAGATCGCCGTAGAGAAGGATGCTGACCAGGTCTTCCCCGGAAGCGTCCTGCAGCTGTGTGCAGAATTGATCCAGTGCGGTTTGAACCGGTTGAGGCAGTGCAGGTGACGGGGACATGCAGATTCTCCTGTTGAGTGAGTTCAAAAGGGTATGCCATGAAGCGTATAGTAAGACAAAAGGTCGTCCGGGGGCTATTACAATACCGTGCAAAAAATGGAATGCACCGTTTGTGCAATTCCGGTGATGGCGGCTTCGTAACGTGCAGTCCGCATGTATTGGGTTGTCGAAGTGAGTCTTCTGTCAGGCAAAGGGGGTAGAATCACTTCGTTTTCGACAGGACACCGACACGTGACCCGGGCGAGGTCAAAAGTTGTACGTAACCATTTGTGCTGAAACGTGTAGCGAACAGGCTATTTTTTTCTGCTTTCAAGAATAGCCTTAAGCTTCTTTTGTTCGGCGGCGCGTACCGCAGCGGTGATCTTTTGAGGAGTGATGTTTTCACTGACAAGCGGTTCGGCATCTGGAATGCTGCGCAGCCGGATCGAACGATACCAGACGGGATCATTGTGATCCTGCAGGTGAAGATACGCGCCCCGTGCTTTCACGTCACCACCACGCAGACGAAGCAATTCGACCTGTGCATGCCAGCGGGGATCCGAATAGTCAAAATCGACCACTTTTTTACCGTTCAGCCAATGCTGAATTACGGTACCTTTACAAAGAATTCTGCCGCGGTTCCAGGTGCCTGGTCGGGCCGTTGCATCTTCTGACGGAGCCATACCGAAGTAGAGCGACGCCGCACTGGTTCGTGGATTACGCCCGTCAGGATGTTTTTCGTTATCCAGAATCTGGTATTCATACTGACCCGGACGGTAATAGACACCACTGTTGCTGCCTGGTAAAACTTTCCATTCAAAACGCAGTTCGAAGTCATCCGGAACTCTGGTTTTTACAAAAACCAGTTCACCACCGTTTCCGGTGCGCGATATGACACCCTTTTCAACTGCCCAGTTGCCGCTGTGTTTCCAGCCCTTGAGATCGTGTCCATTGAACCAGAGATGAAAATGGAGTTTTCGTTCCTTTGCAGAAAGGGTATTGGGGGTATTCTCATCGGAGCCGAACGTTACCGGTGAGGCAACGGTTCCGGACATCAACAGAGACAGGGAAACCATAAGGGTTCGGAAACCGGAACCGCAAGGGGTGCCAATGTTCATTCGGATGAGCTCCTTTAACCGGGTTGCAGGTTTTATGAGACAGATGTCTGCCAGGGACCAGAACGGATCATACGGTCTGGAGAGTATGCCCGTCATCAGGGCAGGTGGCCAGTTTAAGAAAACGAAGGTGTTCCGGTTACCGTTCACTCTCCTGACTTTCAATAGAAGCAGCGTAACAGAACCTATGCTGCGCACAACCTGCCTGAGAGTTATTGGAGTGATTGATCGATCGAATCGTTTTATGATAAGGCGGAACAGATAGCGGTAGAGCATGGATCGTATCCGGGTTTTTTACTTTATGAACCGACATGGATAACCAATTGGGAGGTTCTTTGACATGATGGCCCATTTGCTTTTATGGAGTCTTTTCGGGGGTCTGGTGGCCGCCCTGCTGGGAATCATGTTTGGTAAAGGAGATCCTGCGGCTCCTCTGGTTTTAGGTGGACTGGGTGTCTTTCTCGGGACTCTTGGAGGGATCCTTGCAACGAGGCTTCAGGCCGGAATGGAAAAGTCTGCCAGGCACATGGACTATCCAGCGATCGGTGGCTGTCTGGTCGGGATGATCAGCGGTGGTGTAGTCGGGGCATACAGCGGCTTTGGGAGAGTCATGATCGCCCTTTTTAATCCAGATCTTCCCTACAGAGACTTCGGAGCCTCCTTTGGGGCTATCGGAGGCGGCTTTCTGGGAGCGATAGTTGGCGCGTGTACGGTCAGTTTACTGGTGAAGCGACTGCGCCGCTGAGGGTGCTTTGATCGTTTTTTGCGAGGTGAAAACTTCGTACGGAAACAACCGTTACACGGGAATAAACCTGCGGGATGATAGATTACGGTGACGTCTCTCTTTTGGATCCGCTTCAAATCTGTTACTAATAAGGTGTTGTTTACACGTGTTCGGGTCGAAAGGATGGCCTCATGCATCCTCAACGTGAACAGGCCGGTCATTTTGCTCGCCGTACTTTTTTGAAAGCCGGCAGTATCAGCGCCGGAGGTCTCCTTCTGCCACAACTGCTGCAGGCGGAAGATCGTGTTCGTTCTCATGAACCGACTGCAAAGTCCTGCATCCTGCTGTACATGCTCGGTGGTCCTGCGCAGCATGAAACCTTTGATATGAAACCAGAGGCGGCGGTGGGTATTCGAGGAGAGTTTTCACCCATCGCAACGGCCGTACCCGGGCTGCATGTGTGTGAACATTTGCCGCGACTGGCCCGTCTGGCACAGCATTATACGGTGATTCGTTCGGTGCATCATGACGCTACTTTTCATGGAGCGGGGGTCCATTACAACCTGACCGGGTGGGAACCGACGCCTCGAGCGGGACAGCCGATGCTGGATCGTCGTGATCCGCCATCGATAGGTGGCGTTGTGGAATATTTTGAAGGTAAACGAACGGGGCTTCCGGCATCCGTTCAGCTTCCGATGTGGATCACACAGGACGGTCCGGGCAACGAATGGGCAGGGCAGCATGCCGGTTTTCTCGGTCCGACGCATGATCCGCTTTTGATGGATTTCAAGGGAGATCGTCCTGGAAACCTGCCTCGGGACTTCGTTCCCAATCAGGTTAATCAGGGAGGGAGATTGGGAGAACGGGTCAACCTGTTGCGAGCCATACAGGCCAGGGAGCAGATCGGGCTGACATCGGGGCAGCAGAGGTGGCGTTTTTTTCAGCAAGGCGCGATGGATGTGCTGAATGCGTCAGCCTCCTGGCAGTCTTTCTGTATTGAGGAAGAATCGCCGACTACGCGGGAACAATACGGGGATCACCATTTTGGTCGGAGCTGTCTGGTTGCCAGAAGACTGGTTGAATCGGGCGTGCGACTGGTTACTGTGGTATGGCCGATTACACAGGCAACCCCTCATTTTGACACCCACGCGAATCATTTTCCGGCGATGAAAGACCAGTTACTCCCACCCATGGACCAGGGGATTGCCGCGCTGCTTGAAGACCTCCACTCACGGGGCCTTTTGGATGAAACGCTGGTTGCGTGTGCCGGGGAGTTCGGACGTACTCCTCAAATTGATTCGAATCCCAAAGGAGGTGGTCGCCATCACTGGGGACCTGTTTACAGCACACTCCTGGCTGGAGGGGGCGTTCGTGGAGGTTCGGTTTATGGACAAAGTGATAAGCGAGGAGCCGTTCCCGCTGATGATCCGGTCCATGTAAGCGACTGGGTTGCTACCATTTATCACGCGCTGGGATACGGGCGTGATACCCGTGTTGTCGATTTCAATGGTCGACCGCACTACATCGTGCGGGGGCAGCCGGTGCGATCAGTGTTGCTTTGACAATATCTGGGTGCGGCCTGAGGCACAAATGTCTACGGAACAGAGGAGATGCTGAACTATAGCGCGTAACGTTCTAGAGAGGTTTTTCGACCATCTCGGGAAAAATCGGACCGGAATACGCGTGCCTGGCAGCGACTTCTTCATCGAGTTCCACTCCTAAGCCGGGTTTGGTAGGCGGGATGATATAACCGTCCTGCCACTGAATGGGTTCTTTGAGAATGTCGCCGTAAAAACCTCCAAAGGTTTCAATGCTTTCCTGGATGAGAAAGTTCGGACTGCAAGTACCGATCTGGATATTGGCAGCCGCTTCGACGGGACCACAATACAGGTGTGGCGCTATTTGTACGTAGTGCGCTTCGGCCATGCCTGCAATTTTCTTTGCTTCCAGAATACCACCGACACGACCCAGTGCGGGCTGCAGAATAGCCGCGGCCTGTTTGGCCAGCAGCTGGGTGAACTCATATTTGGTGGCAAGTCGTTCACCCGTTGCTACAGGAATTTTGGTCGAGCGTGCCACACGAGACATTTCGTCGCTGTTCTCCGGGGGAACCGGCTCTTCAAACCACAGAGGATGGTAAGGTTCCAGTCTCTGGGCAAGTCGAATGGCGCTGGCTGTCGTGGTCTGTCCGTGTGTACCAACCAGTAGATCGCATTGGTTACCGACGGCTTCACGAAGGTTTTTGGTCACTTTTTCGGCATTGTCGAGCGCTTCGAGTGAGAGATTTCGTGGATCAAAGGAAGACATTGGCATGATGGGATCGAACTTGATGGCGGTAAATCCCTGTGCCATGTATTCACAGGCACGGTTGGGTGCCTGATCCGCATCACCGAATATGTGAGAGATTTCATCCAGTGCGTCACCCGACGGTGCGACAGGAGCATCGGCATTGGAAGAGGGGTACAGGTAGGTATAGGATCGCAGTTTTTCGTGTACCGCTCCTCCGAGCAGATTGTAGATGGGTTGATTGAGCTCTTTACCAACAATGTCCCAACAAGCCATTTCAATGCTGCTCAGAATACCTACAAGTGAAAGATCAGGATGTTGTGTATAACCACTGGAATAGATGATCCGCCAGAGTTTTTCGGTTTGAAAAGGGTTTCTCCCAATGACGTATCGCTCGACGACGTCTTCGATCATGCGTGCTACGGTTTGCGGATGAAAGGGGACGCCGTAAGCTTCACCGATGCCTTCTATGTTGTTGTCGGTAATCAGTTTCACAAATACCCAGTAGGGGCCGCCATGGTAGGGAGGAGGATTGGCTACGACAAAGGTTTTGACGTCCGTGATTTTCATGCGTTGTGATTCTTCTGTAGGTGTTATCTGGTTCAGGCTTTCCAAACGCGTTCAGAAATAGGCAACCGGATGAAGTAGGAAGACTTCATCAGAAGGTACTGTACCTTGAGAGGAGGCATGCTGGCAACCATGGTCTGGGTTACCAGCTGGGGAAACAGCTGACCGTTCATCGATGGGCTGAGTCGCTAGGTGACGAAACGTTCTTTGTCCCGCTTTCAGCAGGGAACCCATCTCAAGTGCGATGGCACGAGAAGGACCACTACCCGGATTTTTTGTCTTCTTTTTCCGGTGGCTTCGGGGTCATGTGGGAAATCCTCAGATGTCGATCGAAGTGCGTCGTGGCTACCTGCAGGCCATTGGGATGTAAAGCAAGGTCGCGCGCGATATTCGGAAGTTTGAATTTGAAGAAATCTTTATCTTCATCCGGCTTCCAGAACAACAGGAAACCACCGCCACCACCACCTGAGAGTCCCATCAACGTTCCGTCTGCAAGATAGTAGACCGACCAGCCAATCCCCCGTACATCGGAGGTGACATGTGAGCGAAGCAGTTCCTGTGATTCCCAGTCAAAAAGCAGGACCAGAGGTTCACTTACAGCGCCCAGAGGATTGGTGGCTTTATGGAGGCCACTGCATGCCATATATTTCAGGTCTGGACTCAAGGCGATCGATCGCACACCGCCGTAATGGACTTGCTGTCCACCGTTGTACGTGTGCAGAGCAGACGCGTCGAAGGCACGTACAAATTTACCGGAGCTGATTTCCCACTGTCGTACTTGACCGGACAGGTCACCGGAAACCAGAAACTGACCTTCCGGATGAAAAAGAGTGCTGTAGACGTTGGAGTCATGCCCGGCGAGTTCGTGAAGACAGGTTCCGTCTGTCGTATTCCAAATTTTGACCAGGTTGTCATTGCCGCCTGTTGCCAGCAAGGTTCCATCCGGACTGATGGAAACCGTGCGGATCCAGCCTTTGTGTGCCTGAATCGTTTTCAGAGGCTTGGGATTTTCTGCTGCCACCGGCCACCAGATCATCTGGTCGTCAGAACCGACAGTTACCAGAGTCTGACCATCAGCCAGAAAGGTCATGTCCCGAACCCAGCTGTCGTGAGCAGCAAACGGAGTGATGGCAGAAGATTCCAGATCCCAACGTTGAACACTGTTGTCTTCGGCACTGGCAAAGACATATTTTCCCCCGGGATCAAAGCTACAGGCAATCAGGGGGCTGGAGTATTTCCATTGTTCTCGGACATGCGCCAGCTTGGGATCTGGCATCGAACCATCGGGTTGCTTTTCCGATGGTTCTTCCTGGGCTGGATATAATCGGCTCATCGCTTAGTCCATCCTGAATCGCGGGATTATCAGGTAAGCAGCTCGTCAATCGTTGAGCCGGTGGGGTTGGCGAGTGGAAGCTCACGCCCATCAATATTAAAGGTTGCAGTTGAATCCAGTCCGACTGCTGACAGGTAGGTGTGGAAGAGGTCACCATGATCCACTTCACGATCGGTGACTTCCGTTCCATTGTCACTGGTTTTGCCAATAACAGCACCCGGATGAACCTTGCCACCTCCCAGACAGATCGACCAGGACTTGCCCCAGTGGTCTCGACCGTAGTACTGGTTGATTCGGGGGGTGCGACCGAATTCCGACATCACGACTACCAGTGTGCTTTCCATCATGCCGCGATCGGAAAGATCACCGATGAGGGCAGAAAAAGACTGATCAAATTCGCCGAGTTGTTCCAGATGGAAATTGAAATTTTCATTGTGTGTGTCGTAGTTGGAATGTGACACTTGAACACACGTTACCCCATTTTCCATAAGGCGACGGGCCATGAGACAGTGTTGTCCAAATCCCGAGGAACCATAACGGTCGTGATAGTTCTGGGGTTCTTTGGTGATGTCAAAAACTTCACGCTGCTTCATGAGTTCCTGAGCTTGTTCATAGCTGTAGGTGTAAATGTCGGTTTCCGCGCTGCGGCGTTTCAGCTTCGAACGCTCATTAACCTGTTTTCGGAAGGTGTTACGTCGCTGATCACCCCGTTCAGAAACGGCTTCCGGACGGGCTGAGTTCTGGGGGGGTTTTCCGTCTACACCAATACTTGAGTAACGCGGACCGAGGTACGCCGAATCACCTCCACGTCCGCCTCCTGGTATTCGGATATGTCCAGGAAGTGAAAGGGAAGGAGCTTCGAGCGCTTTGGCGGCTATGGCACCGAGATGCGGATAATCGGTACTGGGTTCCCGGTTACGGCCTCGGGTCATCTGGTAGCTGCCTACTCCATGGTCATTGTTACGCGTATTAATACTTCGAATTACGGCAAGCTTGTCCATCAAGGTTGCCGTTTGAGGCAGTAATTCACTGATGTGAAGTCCCGGAACGGAGGTGGGAATGGCACGGAAGGGCCCACCGGTGTCAGTCTTGGGCTTGGGGTCCCAGCTTTCCAGCTGACTTAAGCCACCAGACATGTAGATTACCAAAACCCGTTTCTGGTCTTTAGCCAGTTGTGCTGCGGATGCGGGGTGGGCCAACGCGCTAAGCGATCCAAATGCTCCACCCAGACCCAGGGCCGTCATTCCGCCCAGTAACTGTCGGCGAGCAACAAGATGCGTGGATGATTGGCAGGCGTAATTGCATTTCATCTTTCGATCTCCAGTGTGAATTTGAAAGGTGTCTTAAAAATAGCAGTTAACCAGACGCTAATAGCAATATTTAGTAATGAAATCGGAATTCGGTAGATGTCAGAAGTGCCCAAACGATTTCTTTCAAGGCACTAACACGGTTATCTTCGGGTGTTTCAGTCAAATAGGTATGGATGTCGTTTACTTCGGTAACACTGGGTGTGCGTGTTAAAACGCTGGCGTATATTTCCCTTGCCACGGCATCGGTGTCATTCATGTCTTTCAGCCGCTCCAGAAGGTTTCCGGTTCCTGGAGAGAGCCAGTCCTGCAACTGGCCTGAGTTGGAGAAAAACAATGCCTGATCGACGGTAGCAAAAAAGTCCTGCTGGGGCTGACCGGCACCGGCTCCAAAAAGCTTGATGAATGTGGCTACATGCTTGTTGAGTTTTTCATAGGTGAGCTGTTCAATCTTGTCTGCTCTCTCGGATACTTTGGCAGGATCCTTCAAGTCTTCCGGTTTCAGGGGTTCTTTCGTGTTCAGTTCCGTTTCTGTAGCCGTTCGCTCACGAGGCCATAGGCCGGTTGCCTGTATCATGCTCCAGGACAGCTGTTCGGGGGACAGCGGCTTGAGTGGGCGTACAACAAACTGAAGTGTAAAACGGTCGGTCAGTTGTTGATGAAGTCGGGTCAATTCCAATTGATGCGAGTCTGTTTGTTGTTGTGTCTGTTGTTTCCTGGCTTCCAGGGTCTGAAGCTGGTCTTGATGCTTCTGGAGCATGGAAGTGGAATCCCTCAGGGCTGATTGTTTCTTCTCGAGCTGGCTGGCAGCCACCGCTGTTTCTGTTTGTTTTTCGTTTAATCGCTGCGTCTCAGCTTCGAGCTCCGCCGTATATTTTGTCACCCGTTGCTTCAGTTTTTTCGAGGCTTCGCTCAGAGATTCGTCATTGGGGAATGCCTGGTGAGCACGCTCGGCCTGTTCGGCGGCATCGATAACCAGCTGGACCGATTCGACCTGTTTCTCATAGTTGTCCTGGGCTGTATTTAAACGGCTGACGAAGGAAGCGTGAGACTCTTCAGCCGCCACTACGGACAACTGCGCTTGTGCGAGTCGGGATTCGAGAGTGGGTGTCGAAGCAAGGACGTTTTGGTGCTGTATCTCCAGCTCATGGTATGCCGCTAAAGATGACTGCAGAGTCGTTTCCTGTTTTGCGTAGTCAACCAGTGCCTGAGCATTCGCTACACGGCGTTCCAGCAGACTGATAGCTGCACGTCGGGACGAGAGCTCCTGAAAGGAGGTATCAAACAGCTTTTCTGCAGCCCACATGGTGCGACGGGCCTTGTTCATCGTGGGTTCGAGAGGGAGCATGGCGGTTTGTGCCGTGTCCAGCTCATCCTGCGTTGTTTTCACGTTGACATCCAGATCGACAATGGATTTGCGGAGTGTATCGACTTCCTGTGTCAGCCTTTCCTGAACGGCCATCAGTTGTTTGGCTACTTCCGCCAGGGGTTTGTCATCCGGGAGTTTGGTTACCGTTTCAGCGGTTTTGTCACTGGCCTGAGTGATGGATAAGAGGGCTTCCTGTTTGACTTGAAAATCACGTTTGGTATCGATTTGTTTTTTCTTGGCGTCGTCGGCATTTTTTCTCGCGGTAGTGACAGCGCCTCGAGCTTTTTCATAAGGGCCCATCAATTCGGTGACGGTATTGCGAGTGGCTTCCAGCTCTGCTCGGAGCGGTTCCAGCGTTTCAAAGGCAGCCTGTTCTTCCGACGTAGCCTGAGCGAGTGACTCCTGCAGGGCAGGCAGCGTCTGGGTCGCCTGCAGTACATGTTCCTTCAAGGAGACAGGCATTTCCACAGAACGCTGATAGCTCTCGCTCAACGCGATCTCTGCAAGGAATGCCTGAATGTCAAAATCAAGGTCAGCCAGCGATGCCGAGAGTACGTCCAGCAGTTCGGGATGGGTAGCCGGGTTGTCCGCATGATGGAGGTCAACCGGATGTACCAGGCCCCGTCCCATCATGTGGGCCCAGAGTCGATTGGCAATATTGCGATTGAACGCGGTATTGTCACCATTGGTCGCCTTAAGTGCGAGTTGTTCCCGGCGACTGTAGTGGGGAATAGGGCGTACATTTTTTTCAGGTTTGACCTGATATAGCGTGTCCCAGGACACCTCCGGGTCGGCAATCGGTTCACCACCTGGAACCCGGGGACGTGAACTTCCTGCTACCCGAGTGAAGACCGATTTAAAATTGGCTTCACCTTCCGCTTTTTCAGCAAACAGTGTCTTTTTCTTGTCTTTTTCAGGTGTGAAGATGTAACTACGGGTCAGGAATGCGAAGAGTCCGTAGTATTCCGATTGCAGATAGTCGTCGATGTTGGGGTGATCGTGACACTGTGCACATTGCAGATCACGGCCGAAAAAGATGCGTCCGACTTCACGTGTGAGGAGATTGGTTGCCCCATCACGGTCGAGATAAAATTTTACAGGTCCCCGATTTTCCGGTGTTCCGTCCGCCCCCAGAATTTCCTGAGCCAGTTTGTTGTAGTGCTTGTTTTCCTGAAAGGACGTTTTCAGGTATTGCATCCATTCGTCGCGGGAGACATGTTTGTCCGGACGACGTTCCATTAACATGACATCGAACACCCTTGCCATGTGCTGGGCATACTCGGGACTGCCCAGGAGTTGATCAATCAACACCGCTCGTTTTTCGGGAGAAGAATCAGCAAGAAAGCGGTGCGTTACCTCCGCGGGAGGAATGCTTCCGGTCAGATCCAGGTAGAGGCGTCTTAGAAATTCCCCGTCGGTGGATCGAGTGGCCACCGGACCGAACATTTCCCGGGTGATAAGGTGATCAATCTGTTCATGCAACGAATTGTCCGCTTTCAACTGGTGTGGCAAGACCAGCAGAAAGAGAAGCAGAAGCGGTGTAAACCACCGGGCCATTTTTACCAGATTACCTTCAGTCACTTTGCGTCACCTGCGGAATGGATCGATAAGTGAACGTATTGTGATGAATTGCCTTTTTACTACATATTATATGATAGCTTATTTAACAGCCGGTGTCGGTCAAGGGTAAAGTGAGAAGGATTATAAGGCCTATAGTGTTTATGAACCACGGTTTAGAGCATATGGCACATGGCTCATTAGTTTAGTTCAAGCGTCTTGGGGATGACTTAAATAATGGTTTTTTAAGGGGTTATGGCCGTTTTTGATGTCGATTGAGTCATCACACTTAGTCGTCATCATCCTCTGTATATAGATTTTCATACTCTTCAAACCAGTGTTCCCGGTAATTTAAGAATTTCCGTACGGCTGTAGCATAAAGTGGGTCGTTGATCTCCTGGACGGTCATTTTGCTTCCATCCGGTGCGTAAATCGTGTACCGCGGCGCCTGATCCTGATTTCCAGAGGATACGACGAATCGGGTTCCCTGGTAGAACTTTTTCTTAAAGTTGAGCGATTCCAGAAAGGCCACCAGATTTTTGGTGTCCTGTTTGGAATACTGCTTTTTATTGTGACGCCTGAGACTTTTAGATTCCTTTTTGATTTCCCGTATGACACGTTTGGAGGACACATCTTCGACCAGCAGTGTCGTATCCGTCTTTTTCTCCAGTTTTGTGAGGTGTTGATAGAAGTCTTCTTCTTCGAGGTTGCGGGGTAGGGACTCCAGGCCACCTTCCAGTAAATACCGGGTTCGGATGGTTTTCTTTCCGAGTTTCTTAACGACAACTCCTTGCTTGTCGCCAACAACAGAAAGTGAACTTACCGGTTTGGCGCCGGGAGGAGCCGGCGCGATATCGTCCGGACATTCTTGGGCATACAGCGCATCGGGCTGAAAAGCCAGTAGACAAAACAGTAACGCGATGGCAATCCTTCTGCCTGTTACTTGGCTTGGTGCAGAACGGTCATGGTGCTTGGTGCAGAAGATCTGCCATGGAGCAAATGGTGGGACATATTGTCTGATACGTTTCATAGGGATGCGTCCGTCATGGCCAGAAACAGGTGGTCGCGGTGAAAAATGGCGGGAAGTCAGGTTCCACTCGGGTCTTAATCGGGTCATGATAATATACGTGTTTGGATGATATGGTGAAGAAAAAAACAATCTTTTCGGCTGATTCGAGGTTTAAGTGAACAGGTCGGACCGAAAATCGGGAAAGGGATACGAGACGGTAAGATTGGTAATTCAGACTACGGAGCCGGATTAGACCTGCGATATGACAGATCGTGACAGCATGACGCATCTTGTTACCCGTAACCCGTATTTGCCACCGAAAGGTTATCGAGGAATTTTCGATTGCGTGAAACTGAATTGATGACCAGGGTGTTCGACAGGAACACCTCAACGGCGTTTTTAAACGGATTGATCGTTCAGGAATATCAGCGAAAGGGCTGGATCAATTAACATGAAACGATGGCTGAAGCCTCTACTGTTGATTGCCGTGGTTTCCATGCTCGGGGCTTCGGTTAAACCGATTCAGGATTACTGGAAAGAGAGGAATCGTCCGGAGTATCGAACGGTTTCCATTTCCCAGGGAGAGATTGTTGCGACGGTTACGGCTACCGGTTCGTTACAGCCCGTACTTTCAGTGGAAGTGGATACTTTTGTTTCCGGCCCGATCGTAGGCCTGCATGTTGAT
>CAXEIY010000234.1:0-4740 GCA_963996245.1 uncultured Planctomycetia bacterium
AATTCTGGATTACCCTGGGATTTGACAAGAGGCCTGACATGATCCCTCCAATACCGGACTTCTTCTTTATCGAGATCAGGTGTTATCGTTTGAATTGCATTGGCAGGGTTGTCAAAGTCAGCCCATATCCTGGGACCAAATCCACGGACAAAAGTACCGGATCTTGGACCGTTCAGGATGCGATACGTAGACCACTGATCTGTACCGTTATGGCGATTGAACAAACGTGTTTTATCACTAATGGCCTTAGCCAATGCTTTCCTGTTGCTTTCGTCCGATTCAATGTAAAAGATGTACCACAAACCGGGCATTGTGTACCCAGCCTTATCAAAAGCTTCTTCACTAAACAGAAGCGTCAACTGATCCGATCCCTCTGCCGCTTTCACTTTTTTTGTGCAGTTCTGACAGCAAACTTTGACTTCCGCTCCCTGAACCGTCACGGATACCTTTGCCGGTCCACCGGTTAACGGGCATTTGCTTTGCCGAAACTGTCCGGTGGCAACGAGCATGTGATTCGCTCGAACAGCCACTTCAACCGGCACCTGTTTCGAGTCAATCATCTTTTCCAACTCTGCTTTGCAATTGGCACAACAGGTGTGCACCTGACCGCCTTTGTACGCAATGATCTGATCCGAATTGGCGTTATCCAGGCCATTCATGACGCATTTCAGACCGTTAAGTGAATCAGTTTTCCGGCTGTGTGATTTCTCGCCACTAAGGACTGTGGTCGAAACAAGAGCTAATACAGCTCCGATAATCTGCATGCGAAACATCTCACTCTCCTTGTCAATAGACGTCATTCTCGCAGAGTAACATTCAATTAACTTCTCATAATTTAAAACAGTATAAGTCATGTATTTCAACAACTCAACGAACGCATAAGAGGCATACACAAAAGCAACGTTACCAACGCTCGATAACAAATCACATGTCTTAATTCGGCGGCGGGTAAACGCCACAATTGACACGGTATGGGCATCGCGATGAACGCAGTTAGAAGATATAACGGTGAGCTGAAAGGTCAGTGATCCTGAATCAGCTCGACGAGTCCGAGGTTGGTGCGACTTTGTTTACTTCCTTGGCACGGCTGCCGATCAGTTTCTCTACCTGATTCAGTTCCAGTGGAACTGAATCAGTGAGGACCTCCATGCCGTCTGTGGTGACTGCAATCGTATCTTCCACACGGATGTAGAGCTGCTCTTCGGGAACCCACATCTGCGGATCCAGAGCAAAGACAACTCCTGGTCTCAAGGGTAGCCGACGATAATCCCCGGCATCGTGTACAGCCATCCCCACTCCATGAGACAGATGACCGGTAAAAGACAATGTTTTTCGCGCCGCGTCGCGAAAAACAACCGATGACCACTGCGTGGACTCCACCTGCGTTTGCATCTTCTCTGCGGCTTCTTCCATGATCTGGTGAGCCGTTACGTGCGGTCGAATGTATGATAACAGTGCCTTGTGATACTCGACTATGAAACCGTAAAGTTCCCGTTGCTGTGAATCGTAACTGCCGTTTACCGGCCACATGCGTCCGATGTCGCTTGTGTAATAATGCCAGTCTGGCGCATAATCCATCAGTACCAATTCGCCACACTGGAGCATTGCGTTGTTTCGAAAATAATGGGGGTTCCAGATGTTGTCGCCACAAGCCAGAATGGCTCGGTAAGCTCCTCCACGGGAACCTCCATCAGCAAACGTTCTTTCGGCCTCAGCGACCAGCTGATATTCGAAAACGCCTGGTTGAGTTACTTCCATCGCCCGGATAACCGCATCGGAAGTCAAGGAACCAGCACGTCTCATTAGAGAAATTTCAGTTTCGCTTTTCACTTCCCGTAACCGGTCTATCACCGGAGACAGGTCGTAGAGAGCGCCCCCTGTAAATTGATCTTTCATACGAGAAACAAAGCGTTCTTCACGGGATTGCCAGTCATCCCACGGATCCTGCACTCTTACACCTGCTGCATGGGCTATCGTGTCTCGACACATTTGACGTCGTTCTCCCGGTAGAAAGGGAGTCCATAGCGTCTTCGCTTCTTGCAGATCATCAAACAGTTGTTGGTAGTCTGACACCACATCAACCCCGGTCACCTGGCGTGCCAGATCACGATCATCTGCAGTCAGAACCGATCCTTCACTGCGTTCCATTTTTTCATCCAGTGGGGGTAGATAAAGCCGGCTGCAATGATCACGACCGTCCAGAATCAGATAGGCATGAGGGACTTCAACTCCACAGAGGTAATAGAAATCATTCGTCTGTCGAAAGATGTCGAAGGCGCCGGTTACCGCTGCTCCGGTAAGAACAGCGACGGCTTCTGCGCCTATAACGGTAAACACCTGCTCCCTGCGACGGCGAAACTCTTCGGCTGAGAAATCCTCCTGTACGCTGGGTCGACGCGGAATCATAAATACCCGTCCTTCATGAATAAGATTCTCATTCTCAAATTCGGTTTCATACAGTGGGAGTTGGATTTTTTTGCAGTAGCACCATCTCGCGGTACTTTCCGTTCAATGCCATCAGAGATTCGTTTGTCCCCATTTCAGTGATTCGCCCTTCTTCCAGAACGACAATCCGGTCCGCATTCGTGATGGTGCTCAATCGATGCGCGATTACAAAACAGGTCCGACTCTTCATCAGTACGGTGAGTCCCGCCTGTATCAGTCGTTCACTTTCGGTATCGAGATTACTAGTAGCCTCATCAAGAATGAGAATACGTGGATCAGCCAGTGCCGCTCGGGCAATGGCGAGTCTTTGCCGTTGGCCGCCACTCAATTTGAAGCCTCTTTCTCCAATCACCGTGTTGTAGCCATCTGGCAACTCTTTAATGAACGTGTGCGCGTTGGCTATTTTAGCCGCTTCCCTAATGTCCTCATCGGTTGTCATACGTTTGCCATAACCGATATTGGCCGCAACCGTTCCGTCAAATAAAAAGACATCCTGTTCCACCACTCCAAGTTGACGCCGGTAGCTTTCTACATCGATTTCTTGTAAATCGCGTCCGTCAAGCAATACCCGGCCATGGGTCGGGTCATAAAACCTGGCCACAAGATTACTTAATGTTGTTTTGCCGGCTCCACTCGGTCCGACCATTGCGATGGTCTGGCCGGGTTGAACGTCGAACGACACATGGTGCAGGGCATCCGTATCTGCACCGGGATAACGGAAACAGACATCCTCGAGGGTCACTCGTCATTTAACTGCAATCTTACGGATATTAATCGAATCGGCTGCTTCCATTTCCCGTGGCTCGTCAAGCAGATCCAATACCCGATCAAGACCTGAGAGACTGTTCTGGAACTGCGCAGCGCTTTGAGCCAGGACTGCAAGAGGACTGAAAAGCATTAATAGATAAACCAGAAACATAACCAGGTCACCGAGTGTTAACTGTACTTCCAACACCCGCCAGCCTCCGTATAAAAGCAACAATGCACTGGCCAGAGGGGTGAGTGTTTCCCAGATGATTTCAATCGTTCGTGTCCACCACCAGGCATGGAGTTCCTGACGGCCCATGACATGATTACCTCGCATGATGCGACTTGTCTCGGAACGCTGTCGACCAAAAGCACGCACGACACGCATTCCTCCAAAGGATTCCGTTGCGAGTGCGTCAACGGCTTCACGTTGTGCACGGACACTACGATGCTGAGGACGAATACGACTGATCCAGGTACGGTGTGTCAGAAACACAAGCGGAACAAGGACAATGGCGCCAATCAATAATTTCCAATCCACGAAGGCCAGAATACAAAGGCTACCAAGCAGTTGGATGACCGCTCTCCAGGGATTGTATAGCATGCCAAAAACAAGATCCCCGACGCTACCAGCATCCATTCGCAAGATACTGGCAGCACCGCCAGACTTTAGTTCCTGAATGCGATGCAGAGGAAGACGTACGGCATGAGCAAACACTTGTTTGCGTACCGACATTTGAAGGAGTTTGGTAACGCGTGTGGCATGCCATCTGCCCCATATTCCCAAAGCGGTTTTTGTAAAGGAAAGCAGTAATACAAATACGGTAATAGTGACCAATAGCTGCCACGGATCCTTGGGTATCTGATCTGGCCAATAAGGGGGAAACGGATGGCTACCCAGTACATGATCCACCACAAACTTTGTGGCAGCAGGCGGGATCAAAGCCAGTAGCGTTCCCACTGTCAAGGTGCCTAAAGCACAGGCTATTGATAGACGGTGCCCGCGCAGCAATCTCAGAAAACTGCGTATTAAATCAAAGGCCCGGCGTTCCCGATGCACCGGGCGGTGGTCCATTCGAAAGCCGTGGCCGCCAAATTCTGTTTTGTAACGCTCGAATTGTTTTCGGCTGGAGGGCGTTCTTTTTATCATCTGTGCTGTCAAGTTCTGATCATTCATAATGACTCGTTATCTGATCAGATAACGGAATTGCAACCGACATATTGAATCTCACGTGCATCCCACTCCTGGATCCGGGTGCTGCTGCCATTAGTTTACTGCATTCAGCAAACAGCGACATTGCTTTCGTCCTGCGACAACTTCATAGAAAGCATCACTGAAGCATTTGTGAACCGTCAACCTTCCCGTGTGGACATGAGTAAACTTAATCTCGAAGGTCGAACTCAGGCTAAAAGTTCAGGCACCACCCGCGCACCGGTTATGACCACATCGGTCAGCGTGTCATCTCTTCCCTCATGATGGAAGGTCAGTTGCTCATGATCGAGCCCCAGGGCATACAGGAGAGTAGCATGCAAATCATGCACCCCCAC
>CAXEIY010000235.1:0-17582 GCA_963996245.1 uncultured Planctomycetia bacterium
CCCGTGACGCCCCCGGACATAGTTGCGAGTATCTATCACGCCCTTGGAGTGAGTCCAACGAAGATGATGTATGATCCGTTCGGTCGACCACTAACGCTTAGTACAGGGAAGGTTGTAAATTCCTTGTTCCTATAACGGATATGTGATGTCCTGTCCCTTAAAGCGGAGTCTGTAAAGTCTTGCGCATACGTTTTCTGATATGAGGGAAAGCAGGGTAACGGGCGTCGAAGGTTACTTGCAACACACCTTACGTGTGCTGTTCTAAATAACGCTCGATTTCCGAAACAGGTACCACATCTCCTAGATCGATATCAATATCCAGGAGATTCACTTCGTGCATCAATTCACAACGTTCGCCAACGGCTTCTTCGGCAACGATCACACGAAAACTGTCAGTAGCATCCCGGCAGGTTGCGTATACGCAGTGACTGGTGCTGATTCCCGTTACCAGTAGCGTATCGATGTGCAGGGACGTCAGCATTTCGTGAAAATTGGTCCCTTTGAAACACGATGCATAACGTTTGTGGATAATTTTTTCGTTACTTTGGTGATTGAGCCGTGAATCGATAGCGAAAAGGTCATCGCTTTTTCCTTCAGGAACCGTCCATTGCAATTTTGCATTTTGAGGACTTGGTGGATCCGCAGGATCCCAGTCAAGCGTACTGAAGAAGATAGGGATGGCTGCTTTTCTCGCTGCGTCCAGTACACGAATAGTCCCATCGATAATGGGTTCGAGTTCGCTGCCAATCTGGAATTCAGGATCCAGCCAGTAGCGTGCCATATCAATGACGATCAGCGCTGGTCGATTACCAAAACCGACTCGCGTACCCCAGTTTCGCTTCAAATATTTCTGTCTGAGGTCTTCCAGATGAGCACGCAGGGGACCACGCAGGTTGTCCGGAAGACGTAAATCGGAGGATCCGAAAGAAAGTGGGCTGGTATCAGATTGGCTCACAGGCAGAGTTCCTTTGAGTAGGAAAAAGGGGAAGCGGATGGGGACATGGATGGTACCCGTTTAGTTATCAGGGCAAGGGAAAACGGATTCTCCGGATGTGATTTTTGAACTTCCTGTTTCTGAGGAAAAGGGCAAGTGACAAATCGTTTTCCGACTGTCCACAATACAAAGGCATTATGTTATGAGAGAACGGGTTTTACTACCTGTCCTTCGACATCAGTCAGACGGAAGTCGCGGCCATTGAGTCGGAATGTCAGTTGTCGATGATCCAGCCCAAGGGCGTACAAAACGGTCGCATGAAGGTCGTTGATACTGACAGGATGCTCCTGAGCGCGTAGTCCTATCTCGTCTGTCGCACCATATCGAGCCCCGGATTTGATTCCACCGCCGGCCATCCAGGTAGTGAAAGCATGGGGATTATGGTCCCGGCCGGTACCACCTTTTTGTACCAGCGGTAGACGTCCAAATTCACCGCAGCAGACAACCAGTGTCGATTCCAGTAGACCACGCTGTTTGAGGTCTGTCAGCAAAGCGGCAATAGGCTGGTCGGTTTCGCCTGCGAATTGACGATGATTCTTGTCGATATTGTTGTGGCCATCCCAGCAGTCATCATTGTTAAATCCGCCACTGTAAAGTTGGACAAAGCGAACACCTCTTTCGATCATGCGGCGGGCAAGGAGTGCCTGGCGCGCGAAAGGGGCACAGGTCGGGTTATCCATTCCATAGAGCGCATGGGTACTTGGAGATTCACGTGAAATATCCAGAGTTTCAGGAGCAGAGATTTGCATCCGATAGGCAAGTTCAAAGCTTTCAATGCGAGCGGTGAGTTCCGGGTTGTCATCCTGTTTGGGAAGCTGGCGTTTGTTTATCTTGGAAAGGAATTGAAGCTGAGATTTCTGAGCACGTTCCGTCATTCGGGAAGAACGCCGCAGATTCGATATGGGAGTTACACCGCTGTGGATCGCAGTTCCTTGAAATGCACCAGGTAGGAAGCCAGCCCCCCAGGAGGAAGCGCGTGATTTAGGAAGTCCCCGGCCGCGCGAATCGTACATGACCATGAATCCAGGAAGATTCTGGTTTATTGAACCCAGCCCATATGTAACCCATGATCCGACGCACGGAAATCCCATTCGACTCATGCCGGTGTTCATCTCGAACTGGGCAGGAGAATGATTGTTTTCGTGGGCATAGCACGAATAGATGAATGCCATTTCGTCTACGTGTTGCGCTGTGCGAGGGAAAATTTCGGAAGCCCAGGTTCCGGTTTGACCGTATTGTTTGAAAGTAAAGGGAGATTGCATGATAGGACCGCCTAGGCCGGCAAAGAATCCCGTAGATTGGTCAAATCCAGGAAGTTCTTGCCCGTCACGGCGTGGAAGTTCTGGTTTGTAGTCCCATGTGTCAAGATGGCTTGGTGCACCATGCATGAACAGCCAGATTACAGAGCGGGCTTTAGCCGGAAAATGGCTGTGACGTGCAGCCAGTGTCTGGTGACTGCGATTGGTGGTAGAAATCGGATCAGCTGATGATTCTTGGTTCAGAAGCGATGAAAGGGCAAGCGATCCGAACCCGGCGCCGGCACGACTGAGAAAATTTCGTCGAGAGGTGTAGGGTAATGCAACCGCTGCAGGAAGTTCCTGATCAGTAATCCGGGATCCGAATTGTAGCACGGCAATCAACCTCCAGGAAACGACGGAAGGACAAGCTGGTTATCGATCCAAGGTGTAAAATCGGTCTGGTTTCGTATAGCGTTTCATTCAATGTAAATGAATTCGTTGCTGCAAAATAAAGCCTGGCAAAAATCAGAAAAGGCATTTTGAAAGGCATTCGGAGAGACTTCCAGATATTTCTGTTTAAGGTACCGATGGTTTTCCACGATTTCCTGTTCATCGAGGGCATGTTGATAGATTAACAATTCAGCAATATCTCCATGAAAGGCCTGGGCGGTGTCATCGTCCATGTCGCCGATTTTGAAAGCGGTCATCGCATTAACGTTAGTTGGGTTTTTCTCTCTCAGGACCGCGTCTGCTGAAGGGATGTCATTGAAGTACATTTTCAGAATATTGGACTGACGTACCACGGTGATTCGGGCCCACGTTCCTGCTGCTATGATTCGATTTGAATCAAGATAGTTGACGGTCTTTTCGCCTGAATTCAGATTCCTGGTCCCAAACCGCAGTCGTTGATTCAGGTACTGTAAAAAATAACCTCCATACGAATCATCCTGCCCGGAAAAACTATCTTTCCCCAGTATGTGATGATCGTTGGAGGCATTGGAAGCGATGCGGAAAAGCATCGTGATAGAGAAGTCCTGGGTTCCAAAATTCAGGGTTTGATGATCGGGGGCGCTCAGAACGGTTCGCGCCGGACCAAATCGGACGGCTGTTTGTCCCAGGGGAAGTGCGACTTCGGGGTTTGGGGGAAACGATGTCATCAGTCCGGTGAGTGAAATTGATTGCGAGGAGGACGGAAAGCTGACCCATTGAGTAAACCTCGTCGATTTCGGAGCAGAAGTTGGGTACCGAACGTTCTGGCCGTCGAGGGCAAGAACAAGTGTGTCAGTTTCTACACGGTTGGCAGCAGAAGGAGGGCTCTGAAGATAAGTTTGATACTGGTGTTTGATGAAGTGAATGGAATCGTTCCGTTCTTCTTTTTCGGGCGATCTTCCGAGTGCAGATCGATATGCGTTTGTTACGGCATCATCAATCATGGTGTCTGGAATCATGGTGCCGGGATTCGGAGCCGCGATCCCGGACGCATCACTAAGTCTGTTGGCGAAATGTTTTGCCCAGTTTTCAATTTGAGGATCATTCATCATGGCAAGGGCTTGTGGAGCAATCGTCGTGATGGGGCGTACCGCGGTTCCTTGAAGCGTGTCCGGAGCATCGAAAAGCGTCATGAAAGGAATCAGCTGGCTTCGCTTGATACGAAAATATACGCTGCGTCGCCATTGCTCAGGATCGAGGGTTCCCGGGCCAAACATTCTGAAATCCATTCGGCCACTGAGTGCGACCATGGCATCACGAATTGACTCCGATTCAAGTCGTTGTGCTTGACGTCCGCGAAATAGTCTTTGGTCGAGTTCGTTAAACCTTGTTTCCGGTCTGCTTTGCTGGTAGGTGGCACTCAGCAGAATTATCCGGTGTAGTGTTTTCAAGCTTCCCTGATTGATAATCAAATGGTTGCTGAGCCATTCCATGAGTGCGGGATGAGTAGGAAGTGCACCACGGGAACCAAAATCATTGGGAGTGGATACCAGACCATGTCCAAAATGATGCTGCCAGATGCGGTTAACCATCACTCGAGCTGACAGACTGCCGGCGCCATGATTACTGTCTGTGATCCAACGTGCCAGGGCACTGCGGCGGTAAGTTGATTCTGGTACAGAATCACGTGACAATTGCCATCGCTTTTCGTTTCCATTCACAGACATCAGTACATTTAAGAATCGAGGTTTCACTTCTTGCTGCTTGAGGCGAGCATCTCCTCGTTCCAGCAGATAGGTGTTTTTGAAATAGGCCGGGCCAGGGTTATACATGCGTTTTAGAGGAGTTATGTTTTCTGAGGCTACAAGTGCGGTAATCGATTCCCCGTCGAGTGAAAAGGGATTCGGCAACTGTACTTCTCCTCGAATCGTCCGTTCAAATATGGCTATGAACTGGTAGTAGTTTTTCTGTGATATGGGATCATACTTGTGGTCATGGCATCTGGCACAACCGATGGACAGGCCCAGTATGGCAGTCCCAATAGTGGACGCGATGTCATCCAGTTCATCGTACCGCTCTTGTTCCACCCGTACTTTTGCAATGTCGGCATTATGTACACCCGCTGCGAGAAACCCCGTGGCAAGGCGTGCCAACGGCTGTTCTGGTGCGAGCTCGTCGCCTGCAAGCTGCCATTGAACAAACTGTGCGTATGGCATGTCAGCATTCAGTGCTTCAATGACGAAGTCGCGATATGGGTAAGCATGAGGGTTGTCGAGATCATGTTCAAAACCGTAACTTTCTGCAAATCGCACCACGTCCAGCCAGTATCGTCCCCAGCGTTCACCATAGCGAGGGCTGGCCAGAAGCCGATCGAGAACTTTTTCAAAAGCCATTTGGTGCGGATCATTAACAAAGTCCAGGGTTTCTTCCTTGGTGGGAGGGAGTCCAAGAAGATCAAACGTGACGCGACGGATCAATTTTTCTCGTGACACAGGTTTGGCTGGATGCAATTGTGCCTGTTCAATCGATGAAAGGATGAAACGATCGACGGGAGTTTGGCACCATTCATGGTACTTCACATCAGGCAGCGGAGGTGAGGTGAGCGGCCGAAAGGACCAGAAAACTTCTTGTGAAGGTTCTTTCAGACTGTGATTCGATGATTTAATCGTGAGGTTCTCGACCGGAGGGCTGCCCGGGGCGTCACCGAGTGCGAGAAAGTAAAAGGCCCCTGCAAGGAGTGTTATGGCACTCGTATTATGCAGAAAAATGGACATATAAGGTTCCTCGAAAGGAGACGACGAGAACACGAGAAAACCTGAAAAAGGGAACTCTATTATATGCTTCTGATCTTGTGATACCTATTGAAGAATGAAATCCGGGAGTAAGCTATTGAGAAAATACGTTCGTCAGTCCATGTGGTTCAAGGGGTATCATGAACAAGGATAATCGGCAAAGCCTGGATTATAATGGTGGCCTGTAGGATGTCGAGATCCCTGGTATTCCTTTTGAAATGTCAGAAAAGATTAGTGTGTTTTTTGGGGAATGAGGCGCCTCACGACAAGATTGTCAAATTCAGACCAGGTTTCAAATGTCCAGAGTGCGATTCGACCGCGCTGAATACCCGGATGATTTGAAGGGATGGTTCCTTCGAGGACTTTTTCTCCGTTAATCCAGCCTTCCACATGGCTACCAAAAAACTTTGCGCACAGGTGTATTTTTATTTTTTCTTTAACGGTCCATGGAGTGTAATCCAGAATGTCTGTCAAGCGAACAATGCGACTCGGATCCCGTACGATATAGGATGGTTCCGGGAACTTGCAGCGAATCTGAAAAGCAGCATTACCCCAGGTTCCTTCGGAAACATCATAGTTTGCATAATTACCAATTTCGACAGCTACCATGGAGTGTTCTCCTGAGGTTTCAGGGAAATTGGGTATGTGTACTCTGCCATACGGACCAAATTTGAGGTAATTGGTAGGACCATGTGGACTGGCAGGATTGTTGAAGGTATACATGTCCACATCGATCTGATAATCGGTCCACTCAGGGTCACCCGTGACTGCGGTAATGTGTTGCAAAACGTGTTGTGTTCGGAGACGAAGTCTGCCGTTGACGATCCCGAATTCAACAGGTGTCACGTGGTTCCATGTGCCCTTATAGAATCCTCCTTGAAGATCGCGCGAGACAAAGAGCTCCAGCTGTGGAAGATGAATATTATGAGGTCCGATCCAGATGTAATTCACGGCATCTTGCCAAATGAAACCATCCGTGTTAAATGGTTTTTGTATCTTGTTTCCTTCAAGAAAGGTCCATCCTGCAAGAGAATGGTCATCGAAGTTGTCTGTAAGTAACACTTCTGCAGTCTGGAACTTCGGCGGTACGGGAGGTCCTTCTGTGATCGCATTCAGAATGAGATCTTCCATCCGGTCAAGTCGTAAATGGGGCAGCATTTCCATGGGAAATCCAAAGAGAGACTCCACCATATTATCTTCTGTTACAAGATAATAAAAAGGGACCATATAGTGCATGCTTTGCCCGAGCGGGGGTGGGTTTCCGTGGCGAGGTCTCACCACATCAATCAGCAAAATGAGTTCGGTTCCGACTTGCGGTAACGGGGGTGCTCCTTGTTCATCCCAGATTCGATGCCAGTAAGTTTCCAGGCGTATGCTGGGGGATGGATCCGGGAACTGCCCCTTGTAGCATCTCAAAATATCGACCAGAACATCCTGGTCCGCATGATTGCCCTTTTTATGACGTTGGATTTTTTTTACACGAGCGCGTATGACAATATCAGCTCGCTGTACTTCATTTCTAAACTGTGCAATCGTTGGCCCTATATTTAATAGATTTCTGGGATAGTCGGTTCGCTGATCAGCTCTACCGTCAGAAAACAACACCAGTGTCAGGAGTCCGGTGTAGATTGGAAAGGTACCGATAGTAAAGTGTGAGGGTTTCATACATACACCGAAAGCGGGGTTTTCTCTGAAATGATCAGAAGAGTGGGTTGTGGCTACCTTGAACGTCACGTCATAGATACGGCCTTGTGAATCGAGTCAGTGTGGAGTCAGTAGGAAATGAAGGAGGTCCCTTCGGTCTTTGTCAGAGAGATGCCGGGTTCGGCCATGTCGATCTTCGGTATTGTATTGAGTGATTACTTCGAGCAGATTTTTAGCACGGCCATCATGCAAATAAGGGGCGGTTTCCCACAGGTTCAACAAACTTGGAATATCGGCCTTGATTCCGGTACCCACATCAACGGGTTGGCCGTCCGGAGTTCCAGAGACCGTAAATGCCGAGCCTCTATGGCAACGGGAACATCCAATGCGTGTGCTGTAAAAAAGAGTTTTTCCTCGCTGTGCAGACGCTTTTATTTCCGGGCGCGGCCGACCGGAAGTTTGATGCGGATTAGGACGTGGACGGAGTTGGATCACAAATTCTGCAATGGCGTCCATGGAGGGGTTCAGTCCCACAGGATTCTTGGGAAAAGAACCGGATGCAGTCGGGATAAATCCGCTTCCGGCAAGGAAAGATCGCACAAACTGATCTTCTTCCTGAATCGTATGGTAATTGCCTTTGATCAGAAAAGGAGGGCCGCTGAGTCCGGTAACAGCCAGACTTTTGGTGTTCACCATTATGGGTGAACTTGGTTTTTGAGTGGCAGTGAATTCCCAGATCAGTTGGTCGGAGGCTAGTCCTCCATCGAGGTGACAGACACCACAGGAGAGCCATCGGTTTGGAGTCATGCGTGGCTCACGTGTGTTGTGGAATACCCGTGCGCCAAGGATGCGTTTTGCAGTCCAGGGTTCCGTGCATTTCCGGGCGGTTTGTATCCGCTTCGGTTTTCGAATGTTCTGTATTTCAATCTGTGCTATCGAGCGGTCCCATCGCTGATTGATGAAGGCAAAATGACCGTCTTGAGTGATCGCGATGCCGTCAGGTCCATCGCGCAGTTCCATCAATGCCCGTTCAGCGACAAGGCCTCGTTCGTTATAACGGAGAATCTTCATGTCGTGTGAAGCGAAGTAAAGATCGATGAAGTGCTCACCGTCAGGCAGGAAGGATACGGCTGAAGGTACGGCTACAGCCTGACCGGAAAAACTGGATATGATACGTGCTGGAACCATTT
Source organism: uncultured Planctomycetia bacterium (assembly GCA_963996245.1). Taxonomy (GTDB): domain Bacteria; phylum Planctomycetota; class Planctomycetia; order CAXEIY01; family CAXEIY01; genus CAXEIY01. The sequence goes on from CAXEIY010000235.1 coordinate 8,288, forward strand.
CACGGGATCTTTTTAGATCGATTACTCTTAGTGCCGACTGGACGGTTGTTTTGTGGCTTAGCGGCTGTCCATTTTGTGTTTTCCCGCGATGTATGTTGGCATGCATGCCTGCAATCAGCGCCCGATGACGCGAAGGATGCAGGGCAATGGAAGCAATCGCGTTGAAGATGCCTCCGCTGCCTCCGGTAAGATCTTTGTCTGGAACCAGTGTAATTACGTTGCGGACACGTAATGTATCAAGATCCAGTTCTGTGATCAGACCGTTTTCCCGGTTATGGAAATAGTGAGTAATGTAGAGTGTTTGGTTGTTGTCATTTCGGGCCAGGGCATAGGGCCACGCGGAAACGGGAATTCTTTGTGTGATTTTCCTTGTGTTCAGATTGATGACAGCGATGGAACCAGGGCTGTAATCACCCGAAATATAATCTCCGGAAAACTGGCTTACATAGGCGCGCGTCCCATCTTGTGAAAGTACGATCGCGAGTGGTTGTCCTCCTAGTTCGATCCTGTCCAGCAACGTGCCGGTAGTGGCATCGAGTATGGACAGCCACTGAGAGCGCTGTGTTGTGACGTAGATCAGATCTCCATGAGGAGAGTAGGCAAGGGTTCGCGGTTCTTCACCAACATGAAATACGTTAACGTTCGACCTATCTTCAAGCCAGGACCAGATACTGATGGTACCGCTGTCCTGGTTCACTGCAGCAACCTTCGATTCATCGGGAGAAAGAACAATCGAGCTGCTGTGAGATCCAAATCCCAGTGAAAGAATACCATTGACCCAGACTGCCATTTGGATGAGGAGCACGGTCACCGAATGTCGGACGTGTTGGGTTTCCATTTTATGGAAGTCGTAGGCAGGGACCATGGAAGCGTATTCTGCTAACGTAATGAAGGGTGGTATAGAGTTTGATTCGTAAACGGTTCTTCCTTCAATTACAGTCTAATGCAGAAATGTGATTACGGATATGGAATCATATTTCTGTGTTGTTCATGCGTTGCTTGAGCAAAAGTGTGCAGCAGCATCTGACTGTAGCATCATATCGTTAGAAGTGGTCTGAAAGTTTGATGAGATCTGGCATGCCGCTTCGATCGGTAAGGTCTAGCCCGTGAAGTAAGCTTGGAAAACGATATGTGAAATGGGCATTATGATAGATATAGAGATACCCGTGACTTCTATCTGAGGAGAGTGGCATGCTCGTTGGTTATGTCAGTGATGAGAACGACTGCGCGATTGCCGGAGCCGATATCGAATTGGAGTCGGATGACCAATCGATCTCGGTTCGCTCAACAGCGAGCGGTGCTGTTTATGCGGATCTGGAGCCGGGGTGTTATCAAGGAGTCATTACGTGTTCTGGTTATGGTGCTAAACGCACTACGGTTAAAGTAATGGCAGATATCCCTGTCCGTTTTCGTATGCTTTCCGATGGCATGACAGGTTTTATGTGGCCCAAATGGGTACAGGCCGGAGAAACATCTGAATATTGCGTTCATAGCACACACAATTTTCGACTGGATCTGTGGCGTTACGGGTGGGAGAAACATCACATTCGAACCCTGGGATGGTGTGGAGAGCACGGGGCCGGGGCGATGAAGCAAATCACACCCGATGGCGATTATTCTCAGTCTGGAGTTAACTGGAACCGTGTCGGTTATAACCTTGAATATCAGAAACATGCGATTGTAGCCCCCGAAAGGAGTGGACTATATTATCTGCACGCGCGTACGGATGATGGTCAAGTTTGTAATTTCCCCTGGATTGTTTCTCCCAGGAAACCCACCTCATCGATTGCGGTTCTGTTCTCCACCATGACCTGGAATGCTTACAATTCATTTGGGGGACGCAGTAATTATTTCAGTCAGAGTGGATTACCCCGGACCCCGGCCGTAAACGTTCGTCAGGATCTTGACAGGTACACCGATCCGGATACCTGGCCTTACGAGACCACAGCGGCTCCTTTGTCTTTCCAGCGGCCCGAACCTGCCAATACCATTCCCGAATCAGATCGGATTACCGATCCGATTGCCGGGCGTGTACAGTCCGCTTTTGCTCCCGGTCAGTGGAGACTGGTGGGATGGCTCGATCGAGAGGGGCTGGATTACGACCTGTATAGTGATACGTCGCTTCACTTTGATCGTCTGGATCTGGATCAATATCGTGTTCTGGTATTGGACAATCATCCGGAATACTGGACCCCTGAGATGTATCGGCGTGTCAAGCAGTGGGTGATGGAGCGAGGGGGACAACTGATGTATCTGGGGGGTTGTGGTCTTTATGCAGAGGCAGAGCTTCCTGATGAACAGACGATGCTCTGTCGACGTGAAGGTTATTTCGATATGCGCAAAGAGACTCCTGATCAGTTATTGGGTATCAACTATACGCATGGTGGTTTTCAAACCGGCGCTCCTTATCGAGTGCTGCAGCCTGACCACTGGATTTTTGAAGGAACGGGTCTGTCTCAAGGTTCGTTGTTTGGTCAAAACAGTGTCCATTTGCGCTGCCCGGGTGGTGCTTCAGCACATGAACTCGATAAAATTCCAATGTCTTCTTCATTGGATCTAAAGCCACTGGCAAAGGGGACTAATCCCGACAATCAAGGTGCGGAACTGGTCGTTTTTGAAACGGCGTCCGGGGGTGCTGTTTTTTCAACGGGATCGTTGTGCTGGATACTTTCTCTGGTGGTGGATGAGAGTGTTTCAGCTATCACTCGAAACGTGTTCATGCGATTTCTGAGGTGCAGGGATGAAAGCCTTTGAACTGGCGATTAAGATATTTAATAATACGATTAGGAGAAACGTACGTCATCGTGTCATTGTGCTACTTGCTTTAGCGGCAGCAACTGCGTATCTGACACGTCATGCGCTTGCGGCAGCGGCCACCACAATTCAAAAAGATCTGAGTATTTCCGATGAAGAAATGGGCTGGGTGCTCGCCGCATTTTCTGCAGGATACTTTTTCTGTCAGGTTCCGGGAGGATGGCTGGGAAATCGAATCGGGACGCGCGCCGCCTTTCCATTGATCTCTGTTCTCTGGTCATCTTTCCATCTGATCACCATATTTACGCATTCGTTTCTGTCGCTGTTCCTGCTTCGTTTCTGCTACGGCGCAGCACAGGCTGGAATGGTTCCACTTTCCGCTAAAGTCCTCAAAGACTGGATTCCGGAAGAGCAACGAGGGATTGCCAGTGCGCTAATCGGGGCTTCGATGTCAATTGGTGGTGTGGTTGCGATGTGGCTTACCGGAAACTTATTGGGTCGTGGTCTTGACTGGAAAGTTATATTTGCCAGCTATACCTTGGTGGGGCTGGTCTGGGCTTTCACATATTACTCTTGTTTTCGTACTTACCCGCACGAACATCCGTCGATCAGTCTGGACGAACTGGAAGTTATCCAGGGAGGGACACTCACACGCCGGACCAACGATGTCGAAGAAGAGGAGGTCACCATGGATGGAGAAAGGGTGACTCTGTTCACCTTCTTCGACAAAGAGAGTGATCAGCTGGATGAAGCGTCTAGACAGGAGACGGATCGTATTGTCCGAAAGCGCGATCGGTTGTTGTCGATTCTGGCGCTTCATGTACAGTCTTTTTTCCGTGCTGCAGGATATGGATTATTCGTCAGCTGGTTTCCAGCCATTTTACAGTATCGATTTGATCTCAGTGTCCAGCAGGCAGGTGGTTATGCGGCTATTCCGTTGGTAGGTGTGATTGCGGGGTCAACGATGGGAGGATTTACCGTTGATTTTCTGCAGCGACAATTCAAGAATCGTCGGTTGAGCCGAAGCTATGTTGCTGTCGTGGCACTGACCTTGAGTGGACTATTAACCGTGGGATGTTCATTTACCAGTCATGCTTCGGTTGTTCTGGTACTGATGGGAATGGTGGGAGTAGCTTCCGGTGCCGGCAGCCCCTCGGCATGGGCTGCAACCATGGATGTTGCTGGAAATAACACAGCGGTCGTTATGGGGTCCACCAACATGGCAGGTACGGCAGGGGGGTTTGCGATGCCAGTTATTCTCGGTTATATCATCGGTGATATTCGGGAATCGGCAGTAGAAGGAGCGGCCGTGGCAGCCGACTGGAATGTGATATTTTATTTCGTAGCCGTCATATATGGTCTGGGTGCGCTGTCATGGTTGTTTGTGAATCCGGAATCAGATCCCGGTTACCGGGAAGAGTAGTGCGGCCACTGATACTGAGCGGTCATACCGTTGCTGATTAAATGGCTGAATGCTCTCATTCAACGTTCCACAGCCCCGTTCGGATTCAGGGTGAGGGGGTGGACTCTGGAACCCGATTTGAGTCAACGACTTCAAAGAGATAGCCGTTGAGATCTCGGAAAAAAAACCGTTCAAAGGGTGTTTCTCGCTGGGGTGCGACAAGTTCGCCTCCATGATCGGTAATCCGTTTTTGGAGCTCGTCAAATTGACCACCCGGGAAGTCGAGGGCAATGTGCCGCCCAAATTCTGATTCAAAAGGAGAGGGATTGAAATTTTTTACTTCGACCAGATGCAGTTCCTGATGAGGACCAATAGCAAGCCATGCTGTCTTGCATTCGATATTTCCAGGTCGATTCAGAGGACGCCAGTTAAAACACTGCGTGAAAAAATTCAGTGATTGCTGTACGTCACGAGTTGCAAGAGTGATATGTGCAATGGTCACTTGAAACGTTCTCCAGGGTCAGAGAGCTTTGGCTACCATCGGGTAGTCCGCGACTTGCAAAAAGCTTCCCTGTCTACCGATATCTTTGAATAGATCCGTCACGGTCACATCTTTTCAGGCTGGTGTTATTTCGATTCGGATTGTGGTGATCTTAGTTTCCAGAATTCGTCAAAGAAATCAGCATCGGCTACTTTTCCTGGCCAGAGACTGTCAGCGGGCGTTCGGATGTCAATGATAGCCCAGTCCGGGAGCTTGGGTACCTGACGAGCATTGTTCAGGTAGGCGAATTCCCGGTAGGTGAAACCACTGTTGAGAACGATGTAACGGTTGGGGTTAAGAGGATTGGGGAAAATCATGAGAGGTATGTGATGTTCGGCTTTGAAGCGTCTGGAACCTACCTGTAATTCCGCGTTTTTCCACTGAATAGGAAGGTACGAATGCATACGATTAAGAAGCACGTTACTTTGTGGATCTCCCCAAAGGATGAGATTCGCGTTTAAAACATCTTGATCCGTTATCTCATAATCCATTTTCACACGGGCGTCGCCACGGAATTGCTGTCGCCAATGGGTAATAGCATGTTCCAGTTCCGCTTCGACCCAGGTTTCGACTTCAGGTGACGGACTGGATTCGCTGGGACGTACAAAGATGAAGGAATCCATGAACGCGTCATCAATGGGCCCTTGAAGATTATGGCGTTTGCGTATGCCATGTTTCGGTCTGGGACCCAGCTGCCAGGATCCATCGGCGCGGTGCAGGCGAAGATTTAACGATCGATCCGATTGAGGATGGGGGCCCTTGATGGTCACATTGTCAATAGACACGGTGACCGGGCGAAGCAGGTCGAAGGGCGCATCACCCGAAGCAAAGGTTAGTAAGAGGTCGGTTACGTTCGAGGTATTCAGTGTTATTTTTCCGGCGCCTGGTTGAAGGGAGGCGTCTACTCTGGCCTGAGACCAGTGTTCACCAAGCCCTTCTACCGTAAGCCAGTGCATACGATTGTATTTCAAAGTCCAGGTTGTGAAATGAAGCTGTCGCGGGAGTCGATTGATACCTCGTCGTGCCAGATTGCCTATGCGTTTTTCGATATCGACTTTAGAGTCTTCATGTATGCTGTGTTCGGTATCCGGGCCGATAATGTGGACCAGATTAATCCCTTCATCAGCCAAGGCCGTTTCCATGATGTCAGCCGCCTGTTTTTGAATGTCTCGTTCACCACTGTAGGCGACGGTGGGACAATGATAGAGATTGATAGCCCAGTCGGGGCAATCGTACCAATGCCATAATTTTTTTTCATACCAGGTCGGTTTCAGGGTTTCTTTCTGAAAGAACTTCAGAAATTCAGGGGTTTCAGAGAAACCTGCTCCTGGGTTGGCGGCAAACCATCTGTCGGCGTAGTGGACAGCGAACTGCCAGCAGGCAGCACCTCCCATTGAAAAGCCTCGTACCGAGGTGCGCCTGCGGTCGACCCGGTAGTGAGTCTGGACATCTTTCAGTGCTTCCAGTACATCGACTTCACCTGCAAATTTAAAGGCATTACAGTACCTCCCGTAGGGATGCAAAACGATGGTTCCCCCAGGAGTGTACGCCCCTTTTTGATGCATGCGCTGATGCAGAAAATTAACCTCGCTGAGGGTTTCTCCACGTCCGTGAAACCAGATGTCAACGCGTGTTGCCTGTGGTTTCCGCGCCTGGTAATTGGGAGGAATAACGAGACCATAGGGTTGGACCGTATGATCAATTCGGGAACGGTATCCTCGTACAACGAGTCCCGATTTCCGTGTCCAGGGTGCTCTGCCGGCCAGCAGTTGCTGTGCACGTTTTTTCCCTTCTTTGAGCAATTGATCCGCTTTCAGAAGGTCTTCTTCCTGGAAGAATTCGTTGTATCGCAGTGCGTTATCTACTGCCCGGTGAAAGATAACTACATCCGATATGAATCTTCGGATTTGAAAAGTATCCTTTGCCCGTAGCTCTGTGATTTGTTCGGAGAGAGCGGTGAGACTTTTTTCCAGCAGCTGTTTTTGTTCATCGGGTACGGAAATTCCTTTTCTCGGAATACTCCGCACATTGGTTGGGTCGTTATCCCGAAGACCGTCAACCGCATGGGCAACACTTGGTCGTGTTATCAGCAATAGAAAGAAAAAAGATACGTGGCACAGCAGATACGATCGGTTCATAGTAGTTTCCGTTATGGAATCGGGCTTTCCAGCAAGGGTTGGCAAAGCTTCCCTGTCGTTTGGTTAATGTCCTGGGCGTCCGTAAATAGCCGTCAGGTACGGGCATCGTATCACAAGCAATCCGGATAATCGACTCAAAGAATCAGGAGTCAAAGAAGTACTACAAGTCATCGATTCCGACTGGTGTCAGTGAAAAATGGCAATGCGGGTTTACATGTATCAGAGAACCTTTGTTGTGCGAGATTACTTATGGCATGATGTTCGGTGACATGCGTTCTGAGACCATGAGTGTTGGCAAACCCAGCCCAGGATTATAGTCACTGACTCCAAAGGTTTTTTCTTGTCGGAGTTGCTGAATGCCTGATGACGAGCAAGTTATTTAACGCAACCGTTCAGATCGGAATCCAGGAGCAACAAGATCCATAAAATGATGTGTGTGGTGATCATAGTGAGTGTCGGGATACTCGCCCGGGCGGAACCTGTCCAGGCAGACCGTCCTCTGACCGAAACGGAGCCTTCCGTGCCGGAATCAGCACCTGGTGACCAGAAGCAATATCTGGCAAAAGGTTCCCTTCCAATTGCCCGCCATCATCTGCACTGGGTAGATGGTGTTGTTGTAACAACCTATGCGCTGGGAATGTTGGGTATTGGCTGGTACTACAATCGGCGTCAGCAGAACGTGGATGAATATTTTGTTGGTAACCGTTCCATGAACAGCTATCTGATCGGTATTTCCCTATTTGCAACACTCTTCAGCACAATCTCCTATCTGTCCACACCCGGTGAACTGATAGGGCACGGTCCGGTGATACTTACAGGAATGATCGGAATTCCTTTCAGTTATCTCGTGGTAGGGCATTTTATGATTCCTTTTTATATGCGTTACCAGGTTACGAGTGCCTATGAGCTTCTGGAAATAACTTTGGGTGTTCCGGTGCGCATAACCGGTGCGATCATGTTTATTGTGTTACGTCTTGTATGGATGTCCCTGTTAATCTTCTTTGCATCCAAAGCGATGATCGTGATGTTGGGAATAAACGATGCGTGGTTACCCTTGGTCACCTTTGTGACCGGGGCAGTGGCGATCGTCTATGCCTCACTCGGGGGTATTCGGGCTGTGGTTATTACTGATCTTATGCAGTTTATTCTGTTGTTTGGTGGAGCCGTCATGGTTCTGATTACGGTGAGTGTCCATTTGGGTGGGCTGAGCTGGATTCCAACACGCTGGAATCCAGCTTGGGACGTCCAACCCCTTTTCAGTATCAATCCGGAGGTACGGGTCACGCTGGTGGGGTCTGTTTTTCATGGTGTTGTCTGGTGGATGTGCACGGCCGGGTCTGATCAGACTGCCATACAGCGATTTATGGCAACTCGTGATATGTATGCTGCACGACGTTCGTTTCTTACCAATACCATTGCGGGTGCTATGGTCAGTGTGGTGTTGGCGCTGGTGGGCTTTGCGTTATTGGCTTATTTTGAAGCGTTCCCCGGAGCACTGCTGGAGGGGACAACGATAGCTCGCGATTCAGACCTATTGTTTCCCCACTTTATTTCCCATCATCTTCCAGTCGGTATTTCGGGTCTGGTTGTTTCCGGGATGTTTGCAGCGGCGATGTCGAGTCTCGATTCAGGTGTGAATTCTATTACGGCTGTGGTAATGACCGACTTTATTGAACGTTTCGGAAAACGGAAAATATCATCTCGATCCCGTATACGGGTTGCTCAACGACTGGCGCTGTTAATTGGATTGATCGTGGTATTAACCAGTAGCGTAATGGAATACATTCCTGGTAATTTTCTCGAAATTTCAAAGCGAACAATCGGATTGTTTGTTGCTCCGCTGTTTGTGCTGTTTGCGATGTCGATTTTTGTTCCTTTTGCTACCTCTCAAGCGACAATTCTCGCTACGTTAGTTTCCTTTATATCCGCCTTTCTGGTTGCATACTGGGGGACTTTTTCCGGGACGAGTGAAGTTAGTTTTCAATGGATACTTCCGGTTTCTTTACTGACGGGACTGGCTGGTGGCTGTCTGTTTTCGCTGATGCATCGTCAGCTGAATATTATTTTCCACCAGCGCACGGGGTCTGGATAAAAACACCAACCCGAAAGAAGAATGCTTGGAGAGCATCCATTTTCGGGTTGGCGAAAGGTTACCGAACTCAGAGGTATCACCCGGGTTTCGGAGTACACGGCTGAAGTTGGCCGATGGACGTCAATTCGGCAGTTGTGCGACGCAGAAAATCTTGGTGCGTGTTCGAATGAGCAGGTGACCATCTGCAATCGCGGGTGTAGCGACGATCGATTCGCCCATATCATTTTTTGCCAGTACCTGGAGGTCTGGGCTACTTTGAATAACAACGACAAACCCGTTTTCTCCAGCAATATAGATTTTGCCGTCGCCATAAATAGGTGAGGCAAAGTATTCACAGAAGTTCGGAATTCGTCTGAGATGCCATAAGG
>CAXEIY010000236.1:0-52900 GCA_963996245.1 uncultured Planctomycetia bacterium
CCTGACTTACCTAGCCGAATTGTTTAAAGGCGGCCTCGCCGTGAAAACCTTGACTGGTGGTAACTCGAAACGGTGCCTACTTTTTGCATACGGACTGCTTCAGCCACATCTACAGCCACCGCAATCCGCTACAAACGCTCATCCTGCAAAAATAAGAGGGAGACTCTTTGACTTGGGAAATTACCCAGGCGCTATCTTGGTCAATCAAGTTCCGGATACGTTTTCAGGATTTGTCCTGGATATATCTAAAGATGAATTAACTAAGGATGTGGATACTTTCGAAAGGGTTGCAGAGGGGCTCTTTCAAAGAATTATCGCTGAAACCACCCAATCCGAAATCGTTTGGATATATACTTATCAGCCAGAATTACCCCCAAACGCCATAGGCCCTCTCGACAAATGGCCTCTAGCCCGTTGACACCTCAAACACACTCTTACCCTTGTGTTCCCTGATTTTCAGAACGGTTAAAACGTTTTTCTACCAGCAGCTCAAGGATCTGGTACCAGGCATCTTTTCAACAATGGCTTATGATAAAAGGAGAACGTTACTCACCGGCATGCACTACTTCAAATTTTCATCCGATGGCAAAGCGGGCCGATCGGAACAAGGATGTTGGAACGGGGGCTTACCACCTTTCCAGCCCCCTTTCGCTGGATGGTCAAGCAATGTGTATTTGCGAGCAAGATCGATAACAGCATTCTCACTCTTATCCACATACAACTCGAACCAGATTCCAGGATGATCCCGTTTAGCAACCCTTATCCCCGCTGCTAGCCGACCACGGTGATCTCCACCTGCACAATCACCTGCAATCAAAGCCGCCATCAGACGATCCGTCAGACTTCCCACTGTTTCTTCATACGCGGCAGCCATGGAACTGATTACCGATCGCCCAGTCAGTGTATTACCTTGACACGAATAAAAACGCCCTGAAGCCAACCCCCAATACCTGCTGTTCTCAGGTGCCTCTGTCGGATTGTGTACCGCCATTCGGCCTTTGATGTCCATGATCGCTAACTGCCTTTGTTCGGCTATCGGATCATCGCGAAGCAGCGCTGCCAGAACTGCTTCCGGTGAATTACCAGCCTGTAGGAGATCCAGTGCTGGTTCACCCCATTGCGGGTTATGATAATGTTGAGTGCAAAATGCACCGACCCCAGCTCTCACATAAGGTACCACTTTACCCACAGCAGGATACTTGCTGGCAACAGCCGCTCCGGTTTCACCGGTTTGTGGATCTACCGCTACGATTGAAAACGTCCTTGAAATACCCGTTTCTTTTTTGTGCCTCGACATCCCTTCTTGCTGCTTTGAATGCTCAGTTGGAAACGCAAAAAACATTGGAAAACTCCACAATCCTGCATAAGCAAGTATCCGGGCAGTCATAATACCTGTCATTACGTCGTAATCCCTGTTATTCAGATAATGCTGATTAAAAAAGCGATGCGCTCACTTTTTCCATTCTCAAATTGTATTAAGCCTTCCGGACTTCATGCAAAAATACGATGCTAGAGAAGACCTTCTATCACAGAACCGGCACTTATACGGCGTATGCGCTGTTGGCGCTCATCGAACACTTCCGAAAATGGATTAATCCCCAATAAATGGTACATTGTCGCACCCAAATCCCACGGTCTCACCATATTATGAGTCGGCCACGCCGCCATCTTATCCGAACCTCCATACACTCGTCCGGGTTGAATACCTCCTCCCGCCAGCAGCATCGAATAACATCTTGGCCAGTGTTGTCGACCACCATCTATTTTATCCATCCAAGGAGTACGGCCGAACTCTCCGCCTACAATAACAAGTGTCTGGTCTAGTAAGCCGTTCTCCTGAAGATCCGTCAAGAAGGCCGCAAGACTCTGATCGAGTCTTGGTAACAGCTTGTTTTTTAATTGATCAAAAATATTAGGGTAGTGCAGATCCCAATGTTGCTCACCTCGCTCAGGTATGTCACTCACCTGAATCACCGGTACCCCCGCTTCCAGAAGACGACGGGACAAAAGAAGATTTTGACCCAACCAATAACGACCATAGGAATCTCTTGTACCGTCTGACTCCTGATTAACATCTAAAGCCTGTTTTAAACGAGAAGCTCCTACCATCGTGATGGCACGCTGCTGCAATGTCGAAAAATCAACTGTTTGAGCGTAATCATGTATCGCTCGATCTCTGGCATCAAGCTGCTCCATCAAACGATGTCGACGAGACAACCGAATCTCTCCTATCTCATCGGGTAAGTTTAATTCCGGGCTGACACCTGAAAACAATTGCGTTCCATAATGATTGATATACGTTTCACCTTGAGGAACCACATAAGGAGTATGTGACTCACCCAAATAACCACCTGTTTGTCCAATACCGCGAAATTGAGGAAGAATTCTGCCTCCCACAATGACACAGGGTGGAACGACCTCGCCGGGCTGCCTCAAATATCCGATCACAGATCCGTAATGAGGGTGATCAAAAGGGGTAGCCGGGCTGTTCATGTTGATGCGAGGATGCGGCCAGCCGGTAAGATGAGTATAAAGTCCCGATGCATGTGCCGTATCCTCATGACTGAAGGATCGAACAAGCGTGTACAGATGAGATAATTTAGCGAGTAGAGGCAATCGCTCACAAATACGGATACCTTCGACCCGGGAAGAAACGGGACGAAATGGTCCCCGAGCCTCTTCTGGACCCTCTGGCTTCATATCAAAGGTCTCCGTCTGAGGGGGCCCTCCGTACAAAGTTACGAAAACGACCGCCTTGGCATTGCCAAAACGCGAGGGATGAGATGTTGTCGGTACCTCAGCATGACCTGGTAATATTCCAGGAGCCAAAGCCCCTATACTCATCATCCGGAGCACTTCCCGTCGTGTCACGGTACCATTGGGCCTGGAATCTCTCAATTTGATTCGCAGCACACGGTGACTCCTTATTTTCAGTGAATATCGATATCTTCACTCACCGGTTTCCAAAACACTCGGTATCCATTTTCGAGACAACGGTTCCGCGGCAGCTTGTTTGACCAATTTGCGCACATCTCCCAATACTTCAGTTCGTTGTAACGGTTCCAGCCAGTAAGTGTATTTTGCCTGGGATAATTTTATATTAAGCACCGTCTCAAGCGTGTCCTGTGCAAATTGCCGATTGATTAGGTGAAAATCGTTCAGCTCCTCAACAAGCATGGGTGCAAGCCATATTGCGTAATTCCGCTTAATTGCCCCGATGGCAATCATTCTTATTTCAGAACGCCTATCTTCTAACCACATCTCGCCTAAAGATTGATCGCGGTCGGAATAAGTGTTGTCAATCTCTGAGGAATCGAACTGAATCCCATACCAGCTTTGAAAGTGCGACAACGTCCAGTCAATTGTTTTGTCAAGATGACACAAGTTGCAGGCATTTGCTCCCTTTCCCAAAATCACTTCTCTTTTAGCAGGAGAAGAAATCTGGTGTGTTCGGACCATATCTTCAATGCCCTCGTTAACATGTGGCATATGACAATTCATACACCTAGAACCGGAACTGGAAAGAGGGTGATTCGCATGCTGTTCATGGGTTTCTGAATCCTTGAACTTCGGATGGCATCGGACACAACTCGCGTTGTCCTGCGCGGGAGTGTTCGGCCATCTTTCACCAATCGCAGTATGTGGTTCATGACAATCGGTACAACGAAGTTGAGAATAGCATCCCCCTGTCAGTGCGTCTCGAAATTCCGAAGAGTTGACCCGGGCATTACCTCCCGGCAGAAGCAATCTTGGGGCTGAATGACACTGGGCACATAAAAGATTGACATTCTCTTTTGATCGACCATAGTGTTTGTCCTGACCTTCTACCGGAAACACCGATGGTGCACTCGGGAAAAATCGGGGTGGTATCTCACCTCCTGATTCAGCGTGTTCCCGACCTCCATAATGACATGCTTCACAACTAATTCCCAATGTCACTGCTTTCTGAGGACTGTAGGAAAGCGATAAATCATGAACCAGGTCATTGAGCGATTCCGTATCCCTCGGCAACTCTGGAGGCCGTTCCGAGATCATCTCACCCAATGTTGTGCCCAGAAAATCATTAATATCGAAATGGAAAGAAGGTTTTTTAAGTCGACGTGAGTTGTTGTCAAACAACATCCGGTACCCTTGAGGCATGGTAGTATGACATTTGGCACAGAAGTCATAATATGCAATTGGCTCAAAATCCTGGTAGGGATCTGATGTTGCATCGGTATCATTTACCGTTGAAACGGAGTAGGTTGGGGCCCACATTTCGTGTTTAATTCGATAACCAACAGGCAGGACCATTTTTGTATTTCGTTCCAGATGCTCCAAGCTATGATCTTTCTCTTCACCATCATGAGTCGTGCTACTCTCACCGGTATTTTCAAACCATGCCCCATTGAGAAACTCACCAATATAATACTGTTGAAAGCGTGATCCGATGGTATGTGTGATTTCAAATTCGCGCCAGTGTGAACCACGTTCCAGTCGCATACGGTATTGACCATCTTTCCGGTAAGGAACAATCGTTCCACCACGTAGTTTGATAGGGGTACCATCAAACGTCCCCTTCACGCTTTCCGGCGAGGCAGCTGCATTCATCCAACGATGGGGATGCTGGGACCATTTCTTATGATTTTCCGCGTGGCAATTGGCGCAAGCGTTAGGTCCCACATAGTCCTGAGGAGCAATGTTGCTATATTGTGATGGCCCCAATTGCACTTCAAGCTCTCTGGGAACTCCATTCCACCACACGTAATACCAGTCTTGTATCAAAGAAGGGGACTGCTGCCGGGATTCGACCGAATTGGTGTTTGGTTTGCGCAACACACCGTATAGCGCAATCGACACGCCTATTAAAGCAACAACTACCACCAGAATATGCCATGGGGGACGATTTGAAATATGCATCACAAAGTCAAACTCATCTGAAATACCGTTAAACACTCATATCCATTACGACTGTACGCATACTTCTGTATTATAGCTTTCTTGCCTTTCAGTAACAGCGAAAGGATATTCTTGAATAACCGATTATGTCCAACAAGACATGCCGGAATTCTACAATGAACAGCAACCCTTAAACCTGCATGACTTTGAAACAACGGTCCCTTCCATTGGTTGTTGGTAAGTGGCATCTTGCGCCTCTTCCTATTTTCACTCGATTTTACATGTTAAAGGCCTGTCGTGACGATTCTGGAGAAACTTCTTCTTCACCTTGCGCAGTGGCGAAAAGTAACGTTTACCTGCGCGCTGTTTCTCATCGCGGCTCTGGCTGCCTTCTGGCCGCAACTCACTATTGATGACTCACCTGAACACTGGATTCCCAGTCATTCTCTAGACAAATGGCAGCGATTTTGCAGTCATTTTCGGGCAGGCGATACCATTGCAATAGGCATGCAATTTCATCGCGAGGTACACGACTCCGATATAGAGCACATCGCTCAACTGAGGACCGCACTGCTCGGTATAGCGGGGATACAACAAGTCTACGATCTTGCCCTTGTCACGAAAGAAATTGAACGAGTCCCTCTAACCACCATCCTTCACTCAGACAACACCGATCGTTTTTCACTGTACCGAGGAGCACTTTTTGACGGCGTACAACAAGGTCTGCAAGACCGTACTTTAGTGACCTTATGTGAATTAAAGCAATTTCCGAACAACAGTCGCACTCAAGAACGAAGAAACGCGGTTGAAAATATACTTCATGTTCTCAATGTCCATCGCAAGCAAAACCATCCTACTTTTTCTGAAATCAGTTTCCATGTGGCGGGTGGCTTGATCCTTCAAAGAAAACTCGAACAGATCGCAAAGGAAATGCTTTTAGGGCCCTTTGCCAAGGGAACAAGCTTCAAGCACAATTTAACAGCCAGCTTTAAAAGACCTCCGCTGCTGCCTCTGTGCCTGCTCATCCTACTTGTCATTTTTGGACTGATTTTTCGGTCTATGACTTCAATCATAGTGGTGGTTTTTGGGATCGCCTGGGCTATTTCCATTCTGGTGAGCGGAATCGCGGCAAGCCAGATTCCTTTAAACGTGATTACCGTAGCTGGACCGACTCTCATGACAGTCATAGGGCTGGCAACCGCCATTCACTTTGCTCATTTTCATTCTGTCCACCATAAAACGGACACAACCTCACTGATTCACTGGGTTGCTGTTCCATGTGTAGGTGCGGCATTAACTACAGGAACGGGTTTCCTGATGCTGTCTTTCAATGAACTAAAACCTGTTCGAGAATTAGGTTTAGAGCTTTTTATAGGCGCCCTTCTGGCGTTTCTTGGAATTTTCCTTGCGAATCTCGCCGTCCCTTTACGGTCCACTGCAAGTGGTCATGTCTTTTCATCTGTAAATCTGCATTACACAGCACTCCAGTTGACTAAACGGCCTTACTTCTGGCTCTTTACAAGCGTAACGCTGGTCGCATTTCTCTCCTATGGAGGTACCCACATATACGTTGATGCTGATCCGTTCAGCTTCTTCAAACCCAATTCCCCCACAGCACGAGCACTTCGGCACTTCTCACAGGAAAAATTTGGCCTCTATCCTCTCGAAATTGCATTTCTTCCGACCCAGGAAACCCGTGTTCCACTGAAAACCATCCCAGACAATATTTCGTTCGCTAAACAACGGGTACGATATGACAAAAAAACGAAAGAACTTGTCAGCAACGGGGTACTCAGTCCGAGTGCGGCCAGTGCGCTTCTGACCCAACACACCAATCCAGAATGGGTGGAAGCTATTGGACAATTACAGAAAGAATCACAGCAATGGAAAGATGACCCTCAAGTGCGTCAACAGATTTCAGACTTCCTACAAACAATTTCAGATCGGCCAGAATTCCTGAAAGCCATATCCACGGTATCTTTCGAAACACGAAGCAGCCTGTTTCAATCACATTTAGCTCGGCTCGCACGGTCGAACCCCATAGAAGCCGCTCAAGAAATTGCTCAACTACTGAAACAAGCTTCTGTCTTTCAGAAAAGTTTTGTTTCCTGGTCGACAGATCAACAGCAAACCGGTGCATTACGAGTAACTCTGCTTGTTCACGATCCCGGCACAGGATTCGCTCCTTTTGTCGAAGCGGTCCAGCAATCTGTCCCCCATGACGGAGTCGAAACCATCATTACCGGCGCTGTTTCTACAGTCGTCACGTTGTCTAAGAATCTCATATCAGGAATTACTCTGGGCATTGTGACTTCGATCATTTGTATGACCGTTCTTTGTGGAATACTTTTCGGATCATTGCGTTTGGCACTCATCGCTACTATTCCAAATTTTTTCCCTCTTATTTTTGTCTTTGGAATCATGGGACTGTCGTGCTGGTTAAACTTTCCCGGATATGTGATACCGATTAATTCCGGTTCAGCGATGGTAGCTACCATCGCCCTAGGCATCGCGCTAAATGATACCATCCATTTTGTGGTGCATTATCGCCTGCAAAAAAGAGACCCTAACAAACAGGTCCAAGATGCTATTGCCGTCACGTTTCAACATGTCGGACGGCCTATCCTGTTAACCTCATTGATTCATATGATAGGATTTTCCATTTTTCTTTTCTCTGACTTTCAACCTCTTGTTCATTTTGGATTCCTATCCATGCTTTCCATGATAGCTGCCTTGTTTGGCGATCTTATTCTTCTTCCAAACCTGTTACTGCTTTTTGACAGATCCAGAAACTGAAGAACGCTTACCGGTGACTTCCACTACAACCACAAAACCAGCCGCTTGCTTAAAGCTGATGGCAAAGAACGCTTTACCCAGTAGCGGATCTGCTTCGGGTGGTACCGGGTACTAAAATGCGATGCGATTACCAATTCATTCTGGAAAAGATCTGCACGCTCGACCAGATCATCCAGATGCATATGACCATACTTATGGATTTGTTCTCGACGGTGATGAGGAGCAACGAACGTTAGTTCCATAATTAAAATGCGCGCTTTATATACAGCAGGACATGCGTCTAATCCACCGGGAGCGGAATCGCCTAAGTACGCGACCAGAGGGTAGCGTACTTCGGTTGTTACATCGGTTCCAGAAAGTCTGATTTCACGAATCTTATCGCCGGATAATCCGTGAAATTTTTCTTGGAGTTTTCGTCGTCTATCCCAAACGACAAAACCCACCGAGGGAAGCGTGTGTTGTGTTTCAAAAACAGATACCACGTGTTCACGTGACAAATCAATTTCCTGACCTGATTCAACTCCGACCAGATTGCATGGCATGCGACCACGATCAAGCCGTTGCCAGCATCGCAACAAAGCCTCCACACTTTCAACCGTAACTTGTGGCAGGTAGATGGATGGTGGTGCCATCTTCATCATTCGTCTTCTTGCTACGTACACGGGTAAGGCTGCAGCATGGTCGAGATGTCCATGGGATAGAAACCAGGTGGGTGTTCCCATGAATCTCCAGGGTTGTGCTCCCAAATCGAAACCCAACTTCAGTTCTGGAACCCGCCAGTAAGTCTGAACTGCTGCCCTGGAGTATCCTTCGATGGTCAATCCGTTGTGCTGCATCGATTTTACAGCAACATTTTGAATCGTTCCCTGACGATCTCCTCCCGGCTCCTCTATCATTTCCTTCAAGCTAATCGCCTTCCCATTACTCTGTCCGCAATATGCCATTTCACCAAGTGTCAATAATCTGTCGCACTACTGCCTTCGGGCATTCTAGCGTCAACACGTTGATTTCAAAACATCATGAAGACAACAAGATAGAAAGCTGGATTGACTCACCTCGTTTTGCATTACGCAAACTATCGCTGTGAATGGCATATTTCAGCGGCTTTGACAATCAGAACGATCCTTGACCAAGTACTTTTTGCCATGCAAGAAACAGAGACACTAAAAGAAAAACTATCTGATTTACGCACACCTTTGCCTGATAAACCAAAGTCCGTGCTTATCATGGATCTCCAAATTACCCAAAACAACAACGTGCAAGAAGAATATCTTGCCCCAAGATGAATAACTGTGCTAGCAAGGTAAACGGCAAAACCGCTAAAATGCCGCGCCTTCTTTATCGCTTCTAATAATCTCCTCATCCCGATCCGTTTAAGCTGACCGTCCCGATCATAATTTTTATTACGAATACTTGGAACGCTTTGCTGCCCAGAGATCTTTTTTCTCGAGAAACGCCGTGCTTTCATCCTATGCTTTGAACGATACATCTGACGAATCCAACGAGTCCTATCGTGTCCAACTGGATGTCTTTGAAGGACCGATGGATCTACTGTTGTTTCTGGTTCGCAAAAATGAAGTCGATATTTTCGATATCCCCATCGCATCGATTACACGGCAATACCTTGAATATCTCGAAGATCTTTCGGTCATTGATCTCGAACTCAGCGGTGATTTTCTAGTAATGGCAAGCACCTTAATAGAAATCAAGTCCCGCATGATGCTGCCGGTGAGCTCTCAAGCAGAATCTGAAGATGAAGTTGATCCCCGCAATGAACTGGTTCAGAAACTGCTCGAATACAAGCGATTCAAAGACGCCGCTTCCGATTTATTGAAATGTGCAGAACAATGGTCTGAATACTTTCCACGTGTTAACAACGACCGTAACTCGATTGCGCACGATGTCGATATCCGTCAGCAACCCATTCGAGAATTGGCGTTATGGGATCTGGTCAGTGCATATGATCACATCATGAGGCAAACGCAGACCGAAACAGCGGAAACCTACCTGTATGATGACACTCCGTTGGAAATACACATCGATCGAATTCAACACCAATTAACACTAAAAACGGAAACTCCCTTCCATGAACTCTTTCAACGCTCTGCAACCCGATCTGAGATAGCGGGCACTTTTCTCGCCATTCTAGAACTGGTCCGCCACGCAGAAATTACGCTTTCTCAAATAGGAGAATTTGGGGAAATCTTGATTCGAAAAACGACACCTTCACAAGCACGCACACAACCGAATCCATTGGACCCTTCTCAGGAGTAAATCCGGTTCAACAGATTAGAGCACAATCGATCCAGTTTCACGGCCCCACAGACTTGTCTGTGTCTTCGTCATACCGTTCACTACAAGTGACCATAGCAAGACCACACCTAGGGCAGTTCCTGAATGCGAATGTTTCGAAAACGCGTTTTCTTACCCACTGGCCATGACTGCCCACCATGTACCTGTATTCCTATTCTTCCATAGTCAGGAAGTCTTTTCTCCGTATCCTGAAACTCGCTGATTTTGGTTCCATTAATCCACACGTCAATGCGCGGAGGATTACCGACCACACGCGCGCGAACCTCATTCCAATCGTCTATACGATAGTGTTTCCCAAAATCATCGGGGGAAAAAGGTAGTGGAAAAATATCTTTCTGCTTTACTTCAACCACTCGTTTATCCTCAAGAAAACTGTAGTTGCGATTGGTAAATCCACCGGTCCCTTCCCCGTAGATGGACCCGACATTTCCATCGGTATGATAGTCCACCATTATCTGATAACACTGCCCTTGTTCATTACTCCTGAGAAAAATTCCGCTGCAGACACCCCAGTCGGGATTGATCTCCATTTTCATTTCAAAGTTTGCGTACTCTTTACTCGTCACAAGTACACCACCATTTCCACTACCGGGTGGTTCCTGTTCACCCACCAATTCACCCGCACGACTGACCCATCTTCCACCATCTCCATGCCCCGTCTGTATCTTTCGCCAACCGGCTATCGTCCTACCGTCACCGGCAGCAAGTGGAATGAAGGCATCCTCCAGTTCAGAAACCAATTGATGGACTTTGAAAACAATACGTTCTTCAATGTCTTCCGCCCACGGTGCTGGCAATCCATAGACATACATCGAACTGGCACCTTCATACCCTCCTTCATTGAGCACTCTCAATGAAGGAATGTAACCCATCACATCATTTGCATAACTGGCAATCCAAAGTGTTTTTGACAATTCGCTTTTGAGTCTCAGTGCGTAATCGACTACTACCTCACCTCCCATAGCCACTAATAATTGGTCATCCAGCTTCCAGGCCTGGAGTGGATATGGGTATTCCGAAAGCAGCGTTTCACCCTGTTTAACCTTGGATAGAAGACGCTTCGCCCACCGTTGAACATAAACCGATCCTGACTGAATTTCCTGTCTTAGTTGGACTTCTGTTGGTGCTGTCTGCAATGCAAGATCGATCGTGGAATATGCTGTTTTTAGTTTGGGTTTTAACGAACGCATATCCCCATTCAAAGTACTTTCGACTGCGGACATTAATTCCATTCCATATTGCTTTGCAAGAGCTACCGTTCTTCTTGGAAGTGGGTTTTGATCTGCACCGCAACCCGAAAAAAACATAGCTGTTGATCCAGGATGTCGCGATTCTAATTCCAACTGCGCAAAGCCAGCGTAATCACCACACCATTGATAAAAACTCAAGGTAGTATTGTGACACGCGTATCCGAAGACAATGGCCAGTAACGATTGATCTTCCGTCCGAACTTCCAATACAGGAACCGCATGATCTACGGGACCTTTGAACGCGGAAAGACCAGGAATGTCCGACTCACGGTTATTCCTTCTGTTTACGGCGAAGCGGGTAACCCCCGTCCCTGCCGATACGTTGACAGGTTGTAACTGACTAGCGGCACGGACCACCAAATCACGAAGCTTAACTGACAGGTTATTAGTGTAACGGTCGATCTTTGTACGATGCTCATCATTCAGTGGATAAATGTCATAGAGGGCATTACTCAGGACCGGACCACAGTGCGTATGAGAACTCGTCAGCATAATCTGACTGCGTTGGAGACTCAGTTTTTCAGCTAAATCTGCACACACCTCTTCTGACAGGTCTTTGGTGAGCCCCAGAAGATCCGTAGTCACCAGTACAGCACGACGATTTTCAGCATCTTCCAAAACAATCGCTTTTGCCCATAGCGGATGTAACGTGCTTTCAACAGGATGATCTCGGGAACCGTATCCTGCCATCCAGACGTCATCTGCTGGTGTAATTTCAACGCGAGCTACTCCTGCTTTCCAAGTAGCTGCAGAACTCTCTCCCTGTACATGCAGCAGTATCCCTAAAATCAGAACCTTCGTAGTCCTCGTTATTAGCCGAACGCCATTCATGACAACCTCATTATTAAGGGATTATTCGTGTATGTACTCAGACAGAACCAAACACTCTTAAACGGACATAATGACACATTGGAAAATCTTCAAGACGCCTTGGCAAAAGGTCGCCGATACCTCATTCAGCTGCTAGGATAACTTAGAGGAAGGTAGTTGAAGAAATATAAAATAACAGTCGTGCTGAATATCCGGTTTAATACCGGTTGGCGTCAGGTCCTGTAAATCCGTCATATCAAAGATCCCCGGACTCTTCTTTTCAATCATGAAGATACCGTGGGAAAAGATGTTGCGGACAAATACCGGCGGAACGCTCGTTGGCGCCCTTTTTTTGAAAAATTATAACCCAGGAAGCGACACCCATGACTACTCGAAAGCAACTCCTCTTGCTAATTGGAGTTTTGAGTCTGACTGGTTCGAGTGAAACACTCATCGCGGACACACCCTTTCCTCACAATCTCAGGTTGCGCGAATTAAAATCGATCAAAGGTCCATCAGCAGTAGTTTCTACTGTACGGTATGCTGACAGTACCAGTCGTTTTGCCGCTGGATTTTTTAACAACCAAGTACATGTTTGGTCAGATAATAACGAATCGGCAATCGAGCTTCAGGGGCATGACAACTGGGTTACAACGCTTGCATGGAGTCCTCACAGCAACCTATTAGCTTCGGCTGGTTTGGACAAAAAGATTCTCATCTGGAGTTTGCCAACGGACAAACCGATTCTTGAATTAGCTGGCCATGATCAGTGGATTCGGGCACTAGCCGTCAGCAGCAGCGGTAGCCTGCTTGCTTCCGGAGGTGATGACAATTTAGTCAAAATATGGAATCTTCCTCATCATTTCGAGTCACCTTTAGGCACGGTTCAAAGCCAGCGAGATCAACCGCCTACAGATAAACCACGTTTAACACTTCAAGGACATCGTGACTGGGTATGGGCATTGGCCTTCAGTCCGGACACCGACCTGCTGGCCTCAGGCAGCTTAGACGGCACCGTAAGGCTATGGCATGCGACCGATGGACGTGCATCGCACACCCTGCAAGTACCTTCTCTCGAAAAAAGTAACCCCGATCGAAACAGCGCGGTACGATCCCTCGCCTTCGGGCCCTATGGAAAAGTGATTGCCGCTGGCTGTTCCGACCGCACCATTCGTCTATGGAATGCTCCAAGCGGTAAGCCACTGGCTTCCCTTCTGGGACATCAGGATGAAGTGCTTGGCCTCGCTTTTCACCCAAATGGCCGTTTCATTGCATCGTCGAGTGCCGACAAAACCATCCGTTTGTGGGATATTCTGACCGGAGAATTATTACAGATTCTGACCGCTCACAATCAATGGGTATGGGGTGTTGATTTCTCGAGGGATGGCAGCCATCTGGTCTCCGCTGGAGCAGACGAAACCGTCCGTATTTGGACGTGGATCCAGCCATAGCAAATCACCTGTAATGAGGTGTTTGATTTCATCTAACCTCTTAAAAAAACCATCCTTATCACACCACTAATAATAACGTCCAGTTGAAATGGATCAGCTGTTGAGTCTCACACGTACGACACGACGTTTGCCCACTCCGAAAAGCATTCCATCACACAGCGACACTTCTTGATGTGGGTCCGTGAGGCGGTTATCCGGATTTTCCACCCACACCCCACCCTGTTGGATCAGTCTACGAACCTCAGACCCGCTGGAAGCCAGACCCAGTTCTTTCGATAAAAATGGAACAATGGCGATTTTTTCACCTGAGGGATACGAAAAGAACTTTTCCGGTATATCCGTCGGTAACTTGTTTTGTGCAAACCGCCGTTCGAATTCTGATTTTGCTGTGTCTGCCAGTTCTGAACCGTAATAATTCTCCACAACGGTACCTGAAAGACGTATTTTCGTGTCTCTGGGATGGGCCTCGAGAGAAAGCAAATCTGCAATCTCTTCTGAGGGGATATCGGTCAGCAATTCGAAATAATCTTGCATCAAACTATCTGCTATGCTCATCAATTTTCCGAACATCTCATTCGGCGACTCTGAAATCCCAATATAATTTCCCAAAGATTTCCCCATACGTCGCTGACCGTCTGTTCCCACCAAGATTGGCATTGTGATTGCTACCTGAGGTTCTTGCCCCTGATCTTTTTGAAGATCGCGACCACAATGGAGATTAAATAATTGATCCGTACCTCCAAGTTCAACATCCGCCTTAACCTGAACAGAATCCCAACCCTGCATAAGAGGGTATAGGCACTCATGTAAATATACGGCTTTTTGTTCCTTGATACGATTATTGAAATCATCCCGCTCCAAAAGCCGCATCATGGTGATTTTACTGGTAAGCTCCAGAACATCTGTAAAGGTCATTCGGGAAAACCAGTCTCCGTTTTCCCTGACCTCACAACGTGATAAATCGATGACCTTTGCAACCTGCTCCAAGTAGGTCGCAGCATTTTCAGTTACCGCCTCAGCAGATAACCGCGTCCGTGTTTCATCACGCCCACTTGGGTCTCCAACCAGTGCGGTATAATTACCCATGATCAGAATTATGTGGTGTCCAAGATCCTGAAATTGTCGGAGTTTGCGCAATGGCACCGTGTGTCCTAGATGAACATCAACGGCAGTCGGATCAATACCCAGCTTGATCCTTAACGGCTGATTGTCTTGAACCGACCGTTTAAGCTTTCCCAGCAGTTCCGATTCGGAAAGTATCTGATCCACACCACGGCGTAAAATGGACATCTGTTCTTCGGCACTTTTAAAAGGCATCCTCTCTCTTTCGCCTTTCTGTTCAAACTCAAAAAGAACTCGTAACTGCCGCCACTCACAGTCCAAAAGTGGAACCGTGAACAGACCGCTTATTATGGAATTACTTCCATATTATAACCCGGTTGTTTAAGACTGAACACAGACACCATAGTCTGAATAATGGAGTAATCTTCTTTATACTATTTTCCGTTACTCTACGGTGATTATAATGACATCCGTCTCGAATGCAGAGAGAAGCGTGTTGCCGCCATGGAAGATATCGTGACGAAACGTCCTGATCCAATAAGAACCTGGAACTAGTCACAAGCTCCACATTTCCGCCAACCCAGGATCAAAACCTCAAGGAAACAACGCCGGAACAGGGTTCCACAAATGTTTGTAAGAAGCCCGCAAGCAACAGAGAGAACCAGCCAACAATGGTAAGTGAAGTTGACCATGACATCGCAGACTTGGAATCGAATATTTCCCGTGTCCTGTTGGGAAAACCGGAAACGGTACGCCTGGCAGTAATCACCTTGCTCGCTGAAGGCCATCTGCTCATTGAAGACGTGCCGGGAGTGGGTAAAACACTTTTGGCACGCGCGATGGCACGCAGTGTTAACGGCCGTTTTTGCCGTATTCAGTTTACTCCAGACCTTCTTCCCAGCGATATTGTCGGATCGAGTATTTTCAATTCAAATCGATCGGAATTCAGTTTTTCTCAGGGCCCGCTATTTGCAAATATCGTGCTCGCAGATGAAATAAATCGGACACCGCCTCGTACTCAGAGTGCTCTACTTGAAGCGATGAACGACCGACAGGTCAGCGTTGATGGAACGACCCATGCTCTCCCGGATCCTTTCTTCGTGATCGCCACCCAGAATCCATATGAATTCGAAGGCACGTATCTGCTTCCAGAAAGCCAGCTGGATCGCTTCTTGATGTGTATCCGGATAGGATACCCTGACCGCGAGGAAGAGATGAATGTGCTAACTAGCCATAGAACCGGTGAACCAGTTGACCAGCTTGAACCTGTCATTGACAGCAGTAGCCTTGTCAATCTCCAGAAAAAAGTGCGCGAGATTCAGGTTGAAAAATCCATCAACGAGTACATTCTCGATGTCGTCGACGCCACACGACACGCTCCCGAGATCTCAGTCGGAATCAGTCCCCGAGGATCACTGGCCCTGTACCGTGCCGCTCAGAGTTTGGCTATGTTAGAGCAACGCGATTACGTGATACCTGACGATGTCAAACAACTAGCTATTCCGGTGCTTAGCCATCGCCTGATTCTTCATACCTACCAAGCCGAACGCCATACAGAAGCCGCTCAGACCGTCATGCAGCATCTGCTCGATGACATCACCGTTCCCTCATAGCATCCTTTGATGATCAACGGTTGTAATACAGGAGTGTCTTGTGATCACAAGCAAGAACAACAAAGGACTGGAAAAAACTGGAAATACATCCAGTGTCACTGCAGATAGCTTTGAACCGGCTTCAAAAGATGAAATCCAGACCAGTCGCTTACACCTACGTGTCATGCCAGCAGGATGGATTTACGCCTGCGTGCTTCTCATACTTATGGTCAGTGCGATGATCAATGTCATGAACCTGCTGGTCCTTTTGTTCGGACTGATGATTGGCCCTTTTGCGTTCAGTATCTTCTTTGCATGGAACAGTCTTCGCGGAATCCAACTCGTTCGCCACATTCCACAACGTGTTGAAGCAGGCGAACCCTTTTCTGTCGAAATTAACTTAACCAAAACACAGGGTTTAACGTCCGGATGGGCGTTGACCGTGGAAGATTATGTACACCCCCTGGAGTCCGATACCCCCGTTCCCGGGTTTCATCCGCGGGTGTGGTTCCTGCGCGCTGTTTCAGGACACACGATTCAAGGAAACTATCGTGCAATGATCGCGCAACGAGGCCGGTACCGGTTTGGCGCCCTTAAACTGAGTACCCGGTTTCCATTAGGCTTGTTCGAATTGAATCGATTCTTTGTACACGATGCTGATCTGATCGTGTTCCCACGCCTCGGCAAGCTCAACGTACGCCGTGATTCCCCTTCTTTTGTTGCACCTAATTCTCAAACTATGTGGAAATCCCGTACGAATATGCAGGGCAGCGAATATCACAGCCTGCGAGATTTTCGACCTGGTGACAATCCTCGCTGGATCCACTGGAGAACCACTGCGCGAGTTGGAGAACCTATGATCCGCGAATTTGATGACCATCAACGGCAAAAGGTACTTGTGGTCTTAGACCCCTGGATACCCGAAGCCCCCACACTTCATGAAACGGATCGTGTCGAACTGGCAGTCAGCTGCGCTACGACGCTGTGCACTCATTTCACACGATCCGGCCATGCCGAAGTTCAGTTACTCATAGGTGGTCCGACCATCGAAGTCGTCCAGGGAATGTCTTCCCACGTTCTTTTACAACGTATGCTCGACCTTCTGGCAACAGCCCACCCCAGCAGTAACACGTCTCTCAATGATCTCTTACGACGAACATCGTCTTCCGTACGCGATGACACACAGATGCTCATAATAAGTACACGGACAGGTCCTGTTGACAATTCCCGATATGAAAGCTCTCCATTGAGCAACAACCGTAGAAAAACAAACACCTCAAATGCACGGTCCGATCGACGAGTTAAATTCCTTCGTGTCGGGAGTCACGAATTTTCCGAGTGCTATCAACTCAGATAACGGACAGAAAATAAAACGAACCGTTTCCAACCCCATCAGGAATTCCCACGTGGCATTTCAGACAGCCTGTCTCCTACGTCTCTATTTGCTGGCAGCATTATCCACGCTTCTGTTAGCGATGGGCGAAAGTATGGAATGGTATGCCGTATTAATCCTCGGATGTACCTTACTTGCCTACTTTTTCACCGAACGAACCGGCCGTTTTCATTTAGACGATCGCCACTCCAATGGGCTCGCCATTATCGCTATCGTACTTTTTCTGTCTGAATACCTTTGGCAAGGTATTTTTCCACTCGCGGCTGCCCATTTAGCAGTGTATCTGCAACTGATCGTGCTATTTCAAAAAAAACAACTTCGCAACTACTGGCACCTGGCCCTGCTGGCCTTAATGCAGATTCCCGTTGCAGCGGTGATGAATCTGAAAATGTGGTTTGGACTTCTCCTGATCTTCTACTTGTTTATTGCCATTTTCACGATGACTCTCTTTTACCTTTATCGTGAAAGTATCACCCTACAAAAAGCTTCTCTTCCATTTCCCGATCTTTCCAAAACAAAATCAGATCGGCTCTGGCCATTGTCCAGCATGTCTTCTGTTTTTCGAAACGGTGTCATCTGGGAATCGTCTGACCGTTCTTCTTTGATGGGCCTAAGATGGACAACTGGCTTACTAGGAATTTTTACTCTTCCTCTAGCCATTGGAATTTTCGTTCTTTCACCCCGTGCACCGACCCCTGACTGGGGTCAGCCTGTTGTCTTCGATCAATATGAGACGGGGTACGACGAAGTAGTTCGAGTTGGAGAAATGGGACAGATCCTTGAAAGTGACGAACCGGTCATGCAGGTCACTTTTCGTGACGGCGAAACCGATCATCAACTCCAGCCGGGTGACCTTCTGTTTCGTGGAAGTACCCTGCTCGATTACAAGAAAGGGCTTTGGTCTCCCTTTAAAGAACCCCGTCCTGAAATATGGTGGGATGAACCGCGTAATAAAAGCGGATTACTTGTTCAGGAAATTGAGTTACAACCGATCGACTCCCAATTTGTTTTTGCGGCCTGGCCTGTTCGTTCGGCAATGCGGGGAAGTACCGAATCCTTTTCACTACGTGTAGATCCCCCAACAGGTAGCTTGATGCGTCCCAAAGCCACAGACCAACGTGTTCTTCGTTATCGTGTCTTTTCTCCAAAGGATCAGGTCGGAAACCCCTGGATCGACCTCCCTTTACCACGAGGAGAAGAATTGAAAAGGTCTCTTGAAATCCCGTCTGAATCTTTGCCAGAGCTGGTTACAACCGCCCGACAACTGACAGCCGATGTCCCTGAAAACGAAATCGCAAGAAAAGCACGGCTATTGGAATCCCATTTATTGTCAGACCAATTTTCATATGTCCTACAACAATACATTGATAACCCTTCCCTGGATCCTGTTGAAGACTTTCTCATGAACCGAAAAAGTGGACATTGTGAATATTTTGCCAGTGCCCTGACCCTCATGTGCCGCAGCATTGGAATTCCTGCACGCGTCGTGTTCGGTTTTCGAGGTGGAGAATGGAATCGGATAGGCCAGTTCTATGAGGTGAAACAAAAACATGCGCACACTTGGGTTGAAGCTTATATACCCGATCAGGGCTGGCTTACGCTTGACCCCACACCATCTCAAATAAGGGCATTGCCCGCACGATCATTTTGGGTAAGACTTCGTGAGTTTCGAACATATGTCCAGGCACTGTGGTCGCGTCATATCGTCGGATTCGATGCTAGACAGCAACAGGTCGTTCTCTCCGGACCTCTTCTGGCAATGATCCACTCATGGCAACAGTGGGGACAAAGACAACTGGTTGACACGGACAACCCAATGAAAGGACGTATCCCCTGGGAACTTGCCTTTATGCTATTTGGTATGGTATTGCTCGCAATAGGGGCTACTACACTATGGAAAACCGGGCGGCCTTCTCTAAAAAAGATGAAGAAACAGCACCGTCGACGCACTCTTTGGGAACGCATACTCGGCCGAACTCAAAAGTCCAATCAGCACATCCGAGTGGATTTTTACGATCAGTTAATCACCCTCCTTCAAAAACAACATTGGGTGCGACAGCCAGAACAGACCCCCCAGGAATTTGCAAAGTCCATCCATCACAAATTATATTCTGATGGGACCCATCAGCCGGTAGCAATGGTTCCTGAAACCATTGTTCGAGCCTATTACCAAATACGATACGGCGGAAAATCCCTGTCCAAGGAATCCCAACGTCATCTTCAACACTGCCTTGATGACCTTTCACATAACCTAGGACAAGCGTCTTCCTCCAATAAACATCAGGCGGCGCCCGACTAAGTCCGCAAAGACCATGCAATCGTCGTAAACGATTATTTGCCGGAGCTGCTTATTATCCGTACCGCTGATCATCTGCATAAATCGTATAACCTTTAATCAACCATCTTATGTGCAGAAAGAAAGCCGAGCTTCCGAAATGGCTCTAGTAGACACAAACGGTACCTTCACATATGGGAATAGTGGATTCACCGAACTATGAAAATAGCATTGGTAGGATATAGCGGAAGTGGCAAATCAACTTTATTTGAACTGATTACACGTGTCACAGCAGAAAGAACCTCACAGCCATCTGGACAATTGGCCATGGCCAAGATCGATGATTTAATCTTAGATAAGCTGGTTTCTTTTTACGACAGCCCCAAAAAAACAGCAGCTTCCCTTGAAATTCAGGACACTCCTGGATTAACACAAGGTGCCTCGGGAGATAATGCGCGTCGACTGGCATCTTGGAGAGAGGCAGAGGCGCTGGTAATCGTTATCGGCACCTACATGGGAAATGATTTCGGTACGGAGCGGGATCGTTTTGAAGATGATCTTCTTTTAGCGGATCTTGAGATTCTAACGGGTGTAATCGAACGTTTGCGGATTGCTGTAACCAAACCCCGTCCCGATCGTGATCAGCAACGCGAACAGTTAGCGTTGCTCGAACCACTGGAATCGACTCTTAGTAAAGGAGACTCTTTATACACCCTCGATCTGACCGATGAACAACGTAGCGCGGTACGATCCTACGGACTGTTGTCACAAAAACCTCGACTATACGTAAGCAATCATTCCGACGATCAAAAAGAAACTGCTGACAGCTTCATCGATCAACAGAGTTCTGATGTAATCTCAGCCTGCCTCACTCTAGAACAAGAATTGCTGGATCTGCCCACCGAAGAACAAACTGTTTTTCTTGAAGAACTGGGAATAACGACGCTCTCTCGCACTCAGTTAATCCAGGGGCTTCTGAAAATTAGCAACCAACTTGTCTTCTACACAGCCGGACCAAAAGAATCCCGTGCCTGGCTGTTACCTCAAGGTGAGACGGCCGTAGACGCGGCAGCCGCCATTCACAGTGATCTTGCTCGTGGCTTTATCCGTGCAGAAATCATTGCTGCTGAAAAATTGCTCCAAGCCGATTCTGAGCGTGAAGCAAAGGCAAAAAACTTTTTCCATGTTGAAGGTCGTGATTACATTATTCAGAATGGAGATGTTGTGCTTATTCGCTTTAATGTTTAGCAGAATGATTGCAGCGCTCACATGAAATGTGAAAAGGTACTTGTCACTTGAAGGCCTGGGAACATCAAAATGGCAGATAAAACAGACGGGCTACCGGTTCCCGAGAATACAGAACAGCACACGTATCAACCCGGCGCTGTACCCCTGATTTTCATGTTTGGGGTAATTGCTGCCTGCATCGCGCTGAGTTTCATATTCACTTCCGGGACATCTGATGAACTAATCTCCCCCAAGAAGAATTCTGTCTCCTCCAATCCCAAAAGCACTTCCTCCCTAACTAGAAAAGGGCTTCCGAAAGAAGAGGCCAAGTACTTGCAGGATGTGGAACATCTGGGAGGATTCGTTTTTGGTGACCGTGCGTTACCTAAACTTGCCGATGCGATTGAACTTTCAGAGGTTTCAAAAGTACGTGAATTTTTCTCTGCCAGCAGCCAAACCGCCATCTTTGAAAATGAATCGGGCCTGACCATTGACCATTCAGGCGCTCGAATCACGCTCTGGAACGAACCCGATCAAAGTCCGGCCCCATGCAACCGTGATCAACTTGCAGAGCGATTGATCGGTTATCGAAATGAGTTTGATGAACTTATTTCCTGTAAATTGAAAGTCATGCTCATGAGTCCCATTGAGAGAAACCATTTGGACGGGCCATGGACCGGGACCTGCAAACTTCGGCTCGCTGGAATGACCCATGAAGGTCAACTATCAGAACGAATTATCAAATTTCGATGTGATATTGACCAATTGAATGACGATACCCCTGATCAACGAGGATGGATTACCCGATGGGAATCCTATGAGGCAAGTAAAACTCAAGCCCATGACTTTCTTATGGAAGATATCACTGCGGACACAGGTATCAAAGTGCAACTATTGAGAGATAACTGGCTGGTTCGCGAACAATCGGAAGAAACACCCTTCATTACTGGGGGTATTTTCCTCGCTGATTACAACCAGGATGGCTGGATGGATGCACTCGTAACCGACTTTAACGGAAATTATTTATACCAGGGAATAGAAGACGGAAAGTTCCTGGATGTCACTCGAAAGGTCGGGCTCACCTCTCACTCTAAAAGTCAGAGCGACGGGGTTGTATTTATGGATATAGACGGAGACGGATTTGAGGACTTATTGATTGGAAACAAAATTTACAGTAACGAGCAAGGAAAACAATTTAGACTTCTGTCAGAAAACGAGACCTCTCTTAGGTTACCTCAAGAGGCCCACCAATTTGCAATCGCTGACTACGACAAAGACGGGCATCTCGACCTCTACGTAACAGGAACCATCGATCGATCACTGAATGCCGAAGAGGTAGAACGCGCCTGGATTGACACCAAAGATGGACTGCGCAATCAGCTGTGGCGCAATCTGGGTGACTGGCAATTTGAAGACGTAACAGATCCATCTGGAACTGCAGGTAATGGCGCACCTGCTTTTGCGGCTGTCTGGTTCGACGCCAATGGCGATACTTGGCCCGATCTCATGACCGCCTGTGAAATAGGTCCGAACGACTACTATATCAACCAAGGGGATGGGACCTTCCAGCGCGGAGAGCTTCCCGAAGGATATGGCGGTTTCTCAATGGGCATAACAGTTGGAGACATCGACAATGATGGATTCGGTGATCCGTATGTTGCCAATATGTACTCCAAAGCAGGTGAGAGAATTATTGGCAATCTAAAACCGGGCGTGTATCCACCTGACATTGAAGCAAAAATCCGGGATTTTGTAACTGGAAATGAACTCTATCATAATCTCGGTGACGGCCATTTTGAAAGGATCGGAAAATCGAGTGGAATGTCTGATGTAGGTTGGGCTTACGGTGTTGGCTATATGGATCTCGACAATGATGGATTTCTTGACCTCTATGCCCCTGTCGGTTTTCAGAGTGTTAATCCCGATAAACCAGACGGCTGACGCTGTGTCTGGCTGGCTGTCGTGTCACAGCCATTTGACCGCGAGGCCAATGTTCCGCTGCTGCGATCTCTTGACAAAGATAATGGTGAATTCTGGGTTGGAAATCCCTGGGCCTTTTCCTCTCAGGCACAAAACCTGAGCATGTACGAAAGAAATGGTGTTTATCTCAATAATTCTGGAAACCATTTCCTAAACGTTGGTTTTGTCAGTGGTGCTGACAGTAATGGGGATGGCCGAACTGTAGCTTCTTACGATATCACCAACGATGGAATGCCGGAACTGTTTGTACGTCAGGTCGGAGGGGGACCTCTTCTGGTCTATCGAAATCGATTTCCATCGGCACATTGGCTTCGCATTTCCCTGAGAGGCTCTGAGAGTAATTCTTTTGGGATTGGTGCAAAATTAGTGTGTACCGTAAGCGACAGACAAATCTTTCGTAATATCAACCCCATAATCAATTTTCTATCTCAGATGCCTGCTGTAGCAAATTTTGGGTTGGGGCACAGTGATGTCATTGACCGGCTTGAAATTCATTGGCCATCAGGCCAGATCCAGGTGTTTGAAGAGGTAGCAGCCGATCAACACATCATCATTCACGAAGGCATGGCCGAATTTCAAACCCTGGTTCCGGGACAAGGCACACAACTCGTCCTTAATAGGGAACAAGCCTCTGACTGAAACTATTTGTCGTTCCCTGTTTATTGCATATTAAGAACGGTATTGTTGTGTGGTTCCGGTAACTTTGCGACAGGTCCTGCCACCCCCTTTTTTCGGTACAACTGTTTTCAAAATTGCCTGGGATTCTAACGAGGCTATTAGGCTCTCCTGACTTGTCCACATATCTGCACAATACCGGAAATAGATTTACCCCCTGGCATCACGGAAAACACAACACTCACTAGGGAGACACCATGTCGTACGGATTTGGAATAGTTGGCTGTGGGATGATTGCGCATTTTCATGCAAAAGCCATCCAACAACTAAAAGGGGGCAAACTGGTAGCTGTATTCACAGGACATCCCGAGAAAGCCGGTAGCGTCATAAAAGGAACCAAGAACTGCACCGTTTACACGGATTATGATGCTTTTCTAAAACACCCCGGACTAGATATCGTGAATATTTGTACTCCAAGTGGAGCGCACATGGAACCAGCCGTGACAGCCGCCAAGTCAGGAAAACACGTGGTTGTCGAAAAACCACTGGAAATCACGCTCAAACGCTGTGACAAGATTATCACCACCTGTGACAAGGCTGGAGTCCAACTCTGCACTATCTTTCCATCACGATTTAGTCCTGTTAATCAGACGTTGAAAAAGGCGATCGATTCTGGAAAATTTGGACGTCTGACGTTAGGTGATACATATGTAAAATGGTGGCGATCACAGGAATATTATGATTCCGGAGACTGGCGTGGAACATGGGACCTAGATGGAGGAGGAGCTCTTATGAACCAGGCAATTCATAATGTCGATCTCCTTATTTGGCTAATGGGTCCGATAGTTGAATGCGGAGCCATCACCGACACCCTATCACACAAACGCATCGACGTGGAAGATACAGCAGTTGTTACCGTTCGATTTGAGAATGGAGCACTCGGAATCATTGAGGCTACAACCAGTGCGCATCCCGGTCTTCTACGTAAAGTGGAAATCCACGGCACGCTGGGGACGGCCATCGTAGAACAAGAGCACTTGCTGCTCTGGCAATTTGATCCGATGACAGCCCAAGACCGCAGAATCAAGAGGAAATTTGCACAAGGATCGGCCACTCAGGGAGGAGCAGCAGACCCGAAGGCAATCTCCCATCAGGGACATCATGACCAATTAAAAGATTTCATTCAGGCGCTTAAAAATAGAACCGCACCTCTGGTAGATGGTCGGGAAGGTCGTCATTCTGTAGAAATGGTGCTGGCAGTATACAAAGCCTCTGAAACAGGTCGAAGAGTGACTTTGCCTCTTAAATCTGACCCTCGAATTGCCCAACGTTCCGGTCTGAAAAGGCAATAACCATTCGCTCTGAGCCGATCCACCCTA
This sequence comes from uncultured Planctomycetia bacterium, assembly GCA_963996245.1. Lineage (GTDB taxonomy): Bacteria > Planctomycetota > Planctomycetia > CAXEIY01 > CAXEIY01 > CAXEIY01. Next base: position 25,022 of record CAXEIY010000236.1, read on the forward strand.
ACCGGGGCATTTTTCAGGATGTAAGTCACATATGAGAAACTCATACCAACGCAACTAGCCTTATCCGCCAAGATCCGATATATTGCTAGCCTTCAGTAGCGGCAGATCGGGTCGATAAAGAAATCCGTCCTTGACGGGGTTCGGCAACGATGGTGGTCGGCCGCTGGACAGGTTCCCTCATTCACAGCACCTGTGATTATGGCATCACCATCGATCAATCGTAAGTCGACCCGCATTGATGAAGCTTCACGGCGTTTGATATCGCCCTCCCACAAGCGCATCAGGGCACTTCCCGGCATTCAAATCGTTGGTATGGGATCCTATCTTCCTGAACAAATAGTCTCGAATGAGCAACTGAACCAGGACTATGGCTTTGACCCTGATTGGATTTTTCAGAGAACCGGAATTCGAGAACGTCGTTACGCGTTACCGGAACAAGCTACCAGTGACTTGTGCTTTCACGCTGCCCAGAAGGCCATCGAGGATAATGATGTTCCAGTAGACGACATCGACCTAGTTGTTGTAGCCACTTTCACACCCGATATGGCTTTTCCCTCTACCGCCTGTCTGGTTCAATCAAAACTAGGGCTAAATGCAGCTGCTATGGATATTCAGGCTGCCTGTTCTGGATTCATGTACGCAATGATTACTGCAGCCCAATATGTCGCAACCGGGTGCAGCAACCTTGCCCTTGTCATTGGTGGTGACTGTAACTCACGTATCTTAAATCCCAAAGATCAGGGAACTTTTCCACTTTTCGGCGATGGCGCTGGTGCTGTCCTGATCTCTCGTGGTAGCAAACAACAGGGACTAATGGCTTATCAACTCGGATCAGACGGTTCTGGAGGTCATCTTCTTCAGAAACCCGCCGGTGGATCACGCCTTCCTATTTCAAATGAACTGATTGCTCAGGATATGCAATACCTTCAAATGGATGGCCGTGCCGTATTTAAATGGGCCATTCGGATTCTTACAGACTCCATTGAAGAGGTCCTTGCTGCCCATGGAAAAGATGTCGATGACATCTCTTTGATGATTGCACATCAGGCAAATATTCGGATTCTTAAGGCTGCGACAGATGTACTAACGATTCCAGCTAATCGAACCTTTAATAATCTTGACCGATACGGAAACACTTCCTCGGCCTCCATTCCGATTGCCCTTGATGAAGCGTATCGGGAAAATCGATTTAAACAGGATGACTTGCTCTTACTCAGTGGATTTGGTGCCGGGCTTACCTGGGGAACCGCTCTCTTCCAGTGGTAACTCCTGGTTTAACTTCCTCCTCTTGCATCACTCGCGGTATCCTCAATCTGATCTATCACAGTCATATTCTTGAGACCGTTTTCAGCAGGATCGATTAGTGAGTGCTTATTCAAAACGCAATCCGTAAAATGATCAATCATATGAGAAAATTGATTTCCTTCTGGAATTTGAATCTGACCGATTTCTTCTCCCTTGTGAAGAAACAGTTCCGGTGGCGGACCGTTCAGGGACTTCCGTGAAACGCGCAACATTCCCTCGCTTCCTACTAGTTCTACTCGATAATAAAAAGGAAGCTCAAAGCTACATGTAATCTGAGCCATTACATTTTCTGGAAACTCCAGCTGAATGGAAGTAGTAATATCGACACCCGTACTTCCCATATGCCGGACTGCCATGACTTCTTGAGGCATGCTTCCCGTTATCATTCTAGCCGTATCGATCCCGTAACATCCGATATCCCGTAATGCGCCTCCTCCAAATGCTGGGTTTAAACGCCAGTCATTGGATTCCATCGTTAGTGAAAATATATATCGAATAACTCGAAGGCGACCTATGACACCCTGACGCACAAGCTCCATTAGTTTTTTTGTTCTGGGATGAAAGCGCCACATAAAGCCTTCCATCAACAAAACCTCGTATTGCTTGCAAACCGCAACCATTTCCTGAGCTTGAACCGCATTCACCGCAAGTGGCTTGTCGCACAAAATATGCTTTCCACTTCGTGCTGCCTGTATCACCCATGAATGATGTAAATGATTAGGCAACGGGATGTAAACCATATCAATATCTGGGTCTTTCAATAGTTCCTCGTAACTCCCATACGATTTTGGCACCTTGAATTCATTTGCCCAGGCTTGCGATTGCTCTTGCTGCCTGCTGGCAATTGCAATCAGAGATCCTGTTTTCGATTCCAGGATTCCAGGTATAAAACCATTGCGAGCAACCCGCGAGCAACCCAGAATACCCCACTTCCCGTTTCGATTCATTACCCCAGATATCCATTAATACCTATTGCGTTACCCTTCCTAGCGGACCGAAGAAGGGTTGTCCGTCTCCGGAATTCCCAACGGACTGTCTTCTGATCCCAAGCCGGATTCAGACTTTTCACGCCGACGTAGATATAGTTTTATTGGAACTTCGAGGAAAGGGGACTCATCTCTTATTGCACCGATCAAGTATCGACAGTAAGTCGCTTCAAATAAGGCTGGACGATTCACAAACATGACAATCGTGGGAGGTTGTGCACCCACCTGAGTTGCGTAATACAGTCTCGGCTTTTGATTTCTACGAATAGGAGGCGGGTTCCTCTTCATTGCTGACTGAATAATTCGATTCAAATGACCGGTACTGATTCGCGAAGATGCCTGTTTGAAGAGATGTTGGCCGAGGTTCAATAACGCTTTGACATTTTTACCTGTTCTTCCTGTGATAAATACTATCGGCGAATAATGACTGGTCCGGAAAGTATCCTTAATGTAAGAAGACCATTTTTCCGTTGGCATGGGACGCATCAGATCCCATTTATTAACAACGAAAATACAGGGTTTATGCTGAGCATTAATATAATCAACTAGCTGCTTATCCGGTTTTCCGATCCGTTGTGTCGGATCAAAAAACATCAAAACCAAGTCTGCACGGCGAACACTACGCTGGGCGCGAACAAAACCATAAAAATCAATACTGTTTCCAAGACTCTTTTTTCTACGGACCCCTGGCGTATCAATCGCAATGAACGACTGCCCATCCAGTTCGTATGTCACATCAACACTATCTCGTGTAGTACCTGGTACTTCACTCACAATCATACGTTCCGCTTGGGCCAGGGTATTCACAAACGTACTCTTACCAACATTACGCCTCCCGACTATAGCCACCCGCATCACTGGTTCGGGACCTGGAAGATCATCCAGATCAATAGGAAGTCGTTCCACAATCATTTCCATGAGCGCATCACGATTACGATTTTGTACGGTACTGGTACAAATAAGCTTGCCGCGGCCTAAGCGATAAAAATCTGCCGCTTCACTTTCTAGCTCTTTATGGTCACATTTATTAGCAACACATATGACAGGTTTAGAAACATAACGCAGTCTTTGTGCGACCGCCTGATCCAACGGCGTCATCCCCTGTTGAACATCCACCACAAATAATATAAGCGTTGCCTGTGTTACCGCCTCCTCAATCTGTTGTTCAATATGTTCATCGAGATGATCGACATCTTCAATGCCCATACCTGCCGTATCGACCATTTCAAAAAATCGGTCTCTACGTTGAACAATTGCTGTGACGCGATCGCGCGTGACACCACTGGTTTCATCAACAACAGCTATGCGATTACCAGCAAGCCAGTTGAGTAATGAACTCTTACCCACATTGGGGCGACCAACGATAGCTACTTGGGGAACGGGCATCGTGTCTGCCTACCTCACAGCTGGGATTAACCCCTCTTCCTAATGTCGTACACTTTGTCCAAACCCTCCACTGCTTACAGCTTCGCCTCTTGTTGAATGCCTCAGCCATTTGAGAGCAACTGACGTTTCATCTCACCGACATGCTAATCAAAATGAAAGCTAAAAGGTATGGATACCTCTTCATTCATCATGGCTATCCTTCTGCTGCCATTCCTTAACAGCTTTGGTTAAAACATCCGCGGCTATCTTATTGCCTTTTTCATTCCAATGACTATCGCGCAGTAAATAGGTAGACTTCTGACTAGCACGTAATGCCGGAAGCGGATCAACATAGGGCACTTCATACTGTTTGCAGTAGTCCTGAAGAATGTGATTAGGACTATCCCTTTCATAAAGATGTCGCAGTGGATTTCCACGCAATAACTGTGCATACAAACTATCATTAACCTGAAACTCGTCAGGAATCACAAACAACATTATTTTATTTGAGGCCAACGCAAATATTTGTTGTAGATAATGTAATGCCGCGGCATACATAGCAGTTGAACCAGGCCGAAAACAGGTCTTCAAACGCGCGCTTTCCAGTTTCAGATAGTCTTCTTTTGAAAACGCTGGACCGCCGTGATCAACTAATGACGCTTCTGCCCTTCGTCGATAGTGATATAGCACGAAAAGTCGCTTCAGAAAGCGAGCTGTCGCATAACTTTCTACGTCAAGAAGATTGATTCCCCGGGACTGGCTGTCCAGAAAATCATTCCCGACAAAAAAACAACAGACAATCAAGTCTGGCGAAAACTGAAGCGCCTCATGCAGTAGCAGCCATTGATATTCTGCCGGCCCCGCACTGGGAACTGCCAGATTAATTACCTCGTAATGACGAGTGGCCAATTTGTCCTCTCGCAACTGTTCTCTCATTAAAGATATAAAATTTGACTGATAAGGCACATATCCCACTCCAAATGAATCTGCCAATATGACGATTCGAAATACATCCGTCTCTTTTTTCTGCCCATGCTCATCATCACAATATCCCTGTGAATTAACACGTTTGCCCATCCAGGTACTTCCTGGTTGCAACCTCCAGGTGTTGATCCGTGCCTCAGCAGAAGGATCAGAAGGGATCATCAGTGGATGTGACCAAAGCTGCCCTGCCAATCGCAATGCACCTTCAGCAACAAGTAGTGAAATACAGAAAGCAAATACAATGTTTCCGATCCGATCAGATAATTTACCTGAACGACAGAACCAGAGAGCCGTCAGCCAAATCAAGCCCGTGGTGGAACTCAGGGCTAAAAACAACGGCCAGACGACCTGGTTTTCATCCCATTGATCGCGATTAATATCAAGAGCGGCAACCGGAGGACTCGCCGGCGCAAGCAAAAGACTTACCAAAAACAATAACATCGGTATGCCGATTAATATCTGATAAAACCACAGATGGGAGGCTGATGCATGAAAAGGAGATTGCGTTCTGCTCTTAATAGCTGCAAGGAATAACAGAACCGCAAGCAGTACCAGGGCCAGAATGGCAACCGTATTCAATCCATCAATCAAAATCTGAAGATCATTCGATGCCGGTAACAAAACCGGGCGCCACACTGCAATCCATCCAGACAGATACAGGATTCGGAGTGCGTACATCAAAGCCAGAGAACTTGCTATTAACCAGGAAATCAAAGGGCATCCTCTGTTTCAAAATTCCTTTCCGATACTTATTTCAGCATCCCCTTAACAGAAATGCTTACAACTCCACTCATCATGTCTTCCACAGGATGTTTCGCAATATACAGAGGGGCCATCGGAGAACATGCACTCATTAAGAAGCATCGTTAACATCCTGTTATTCCCCGTTCTGGTTGGTACCTTTTACACTGGTTCGGATGAAGTGTTTCCCCAGTTAATGATTTTACTCTCTGTTTATTTCCATCGGATTTCCCACTTCCTGCACTTGTATGTAACTCATTAATATATCATGAAGTGGAATACATGATTATCGTGATGTGAACCGTCAAAATTTCCATGGTCCGCTACTCATTTTGTTGAAACATAACAACACACTGAAAATGACTGTTGTCGCTTATCCCTGTTTTCTTTTCCCGCTCAAAGTAAGTGGGGTGTCGAAAATATGAACGACGCAAAGCCCGTATTAATAAACAGTGTATCGGGTCTGCGTGGCATCGTTGGCTCTTCACTTACCGTGGAAAACGCGATGCAATTCGCCTGTGTCACGGGTCGCTTACTTGCTGACCTATCGGAAGAATCGAAAGGATCGCTACACAAAACAATAGTAATTGCTCGAGACAGTCGCCCTAGCGGGCCTCTCCTTAACCATGCTGTGTCTGCAGGATTGATGGCTATGGGACTCGATGTGATTGAAGCAGGAATTGCATCGACTCCTACAGTGGGAGTCCTAGTTAGACAACTAAAGACCATAGGCGCCATTCAGATTACCGCCAGTCATAATCCCCGTGAATGGAATGGAATGAAGGTTTTTTCGTCTGATGGTCGGGTTCTCACCGCCGATTTGGCCAATAAGTTATCAAACCATTTTAGTCACCTTACCGCTGGGAAAGATTGCTTACAGCCTTTCTGGTCACCTGTAGACGAACTTGGGGTAACAACCGATTACACTGACCCACATCAACCACATCTTGATTTACTGCTCGACACCATTAATCCAGAATGCTTTCAGCAACACTCATTACACGTAGTGCTCGACTCCAATCATGGTGTGGGAAGCATACTGGGAACTCGCCTTCTAGAAAAATTCGGATGCCGGGTTACCTGTCTCGGACAGGAACCAGATGGTGATTTTTCCCATCCGCCCGAACCTCTTGAACCGCATCTACGTGATTTGTGCCGCGTGGTCTCAGAACAACAAGCTGATGTCGGATTTGCCCTCGACCCCGATGGTGATCGTTTAGCAGTGGTCGATAATAAGGGTCATTATATTGGTGAAGAATACACACTCGCTCTGGCGGTTGATCACCTCTTAAGTCGTAACAAAGGATCGGTTGTTACCAATGTCTCCACCACACAAGCTATCGACGATATTGCTCGAAAGTATGATTGTCCATGTTTTCGTACCAAAGTTGGTGAAGCGCATGTAGCGGAACGTATGATTATGGAATCGGCTCTGGTCGGCGGCGAAGGAAACGGTGGAGTAATTGACCCACGAGTAGGATTGGTGCGTGACGGGTTTATAGCGATGGGTATCATCCTGGATCGATTGCAAGCTGACAGTCAAACGCTTCATGAATGGGTTGAAGGATTGCCACAGTATCACATGGTGAAAGATAAGGTGGAAATGGACACAGACTTGGTAGATTCATTATTCGAAAATCTAAAGAAAGATCTTTTGCCAATTTCAATCGACCAGACTGACGGTTATCGATTCCAGTGGGATCGTGCCTGGGCACACATTCGCCCAAGTAACACCGAAGCCATTGTACGTGTTCTTGCCGAAGCCCCTACTAGGACGGAGGCGCAAAGACTAGCTTCCCAGGCAAGGTCTATTCTTCTCGAGCGGAAAAACTGCGGGTAATATTCACTCAGGTTGTAGTGTCCGCACCGACTAAATGAAACAACCTCTTCACCTAGATTTGGCAGGAAGAAACACTTTTACAATGAATCCCACTCATTATTCCTGTAATTCATTACTTGTCACGGTCCCGCGGTATTGCGATGGACCCGGACTGACTGCTTAACTCGTCCAGTAGTCTTTCAAAATCGTCGTTTGAGCTAAAATGAATAACAATACGTCCACTGGATTTTCTACCGGTTTTAATTTCCACGCGGGCTCCCAGTGATATTCGCAGTTGATCTTCAAGTAAACTCAGATGCGCCTTATTTCCAGAAGGCTTTTTCTCTCCGGATCCACTCCTCTCACCAGAGATGGCTGATGCGTTGTCCGCATGCGACATCGTTTGGGTTACTATATTCTCCACCTCTCTGACAGATAATCCTTCTTCGATGATCTTTTGTGCTAATACACATTGTTGTTTCTCGCTATCGAGTCCCAATAGAGCACGTCCATGACCCGCCGATATTGATCCGTTGCGGAGTTGTACCTGGATATCTTGAGGAAGTTCAAGTAATCGAATGATATTGGATACTGTAGAACGGTTGATACCAAGTGCAGTCGCCAGCTCTTCGTGACTGAGTTCAAACGTAGCCAGACATTCAGAAAAAGCACGGGCCTTCTCAAGAGCATTGAGATCTTTTCTTTGAAGATTCTCAACTAATGCCATTTCATAAACTTGACGTTCCTCAACTTGAAGAACACGTACCGGGACCATTTCAAGTCCCGCTTCTAAGGATGCCCTCAGACGCCTTTCGCCCGCGACCAATTCAAAACGATCGCCAACTGGCCGTACCAATATCGGCTGTATCACCCCGTGCTGTTGTACGCTTTGAACCAGATGAGCCATTTCTTCTGCATCAAAATCTTCACGAGGTTGATGCGATCCTGGATCAATCTGACGTACTGATAATTCATGTACTTCCCCGTACAAGTCTTCTGATTCTTGACTGGAAATTTCACTGAGCTCCTCTGTACCGTGTTCGATATCTGGTTGAAGCTGCGTGAGATCTACATTTCCCAAGAGCGCGCCCAATCCTCTTCCAAGTCTCTTAGCCACGATCGATTACCTCCAAGCACAGTTCCACATATGCTCGCGCACCGCGCGAACGCGGAGCGTAATTCAAAACACTTAATCCATGACTGGGCGCTTCCGCAAGCACCGTGTCCCTTGGAATAAAAGTCGAATACACTTGATCACCAAAATAACGAATGACTTCTTCTGAAACATCCTTTGCCAGCTGTACCGAGGGGTCGAACATCGTCAACACAATGCCACCGATTGTAGGCGACTTTGAACTTTTCGATTGTAAGTGACGGATTGCATCTACCATTTGACTTAAACCTTCCATGGCATAGTACTCACATTGAATCGGAATAAAAACTTCCGTGCAAACCTCCAAAGCCAAGCGAGTTAGCCACCCAAGCGACGGTGGACAATCAAACAGTACATACTCATAATCCTGCATCAATCGGTGAAGTTGAGCGGATACCTTATCAAAATTTGAGAATTGATTATTTGAATCCGCTTGTGCCAGCGACCGCGAACCCGGCAATACCGATAACCGCCCAGGTTCCACGACAGATGCTACGTTCCAGGGTTCATTGTGTACAAAAAATGGATGAGAGTCTTTGTCAAGCGGGGCAAAACCAAATCCACTGGTTGCATTACACTGTGGATCCATATCAAGCAACAGCGTGCGCCGATTCGCACGTGACAGACACTCTGCCAAATTGATCGCGGTTGTGGTTTTACCTACACCACCTTTTTGGTTCGCAATACATAAAATGCGCGGCACAGACTTCCCTTTCGGTTACAGACCGCAAGGACAATCACATGGCTAACCACTGGAAACCATCACGCCAAATGCGGCGTCATTGTATCGGGAGATATCGTTTGTGGGAAGGTATGATAAAATCAAACAACCTCCGACAACTCAACAGGAACCGGAACGTGCGCCCCCTTTCATCAAAACGGGAAAACTAACAGACACCTGCCGACGTTCCGGTTACCTCTCTGCCTTCAGATTGTAAGTCCGGTTTTCCCAGGCTGTCCTGTGTTCAGGTGGTGAAGATCCTTTCTACATCAAATTAATGCGCTCTCTTGCATATCATTCCTCCCTTTGCATAGAATCGCACAATCGACATTTAGAGAGATTAATAAGGAATCTCAGACATTCATTTACAATCCGACAAATGGATAAGCACCATGAACTCCACTAATAGCACAATGCGCCATGGCATGTTTATCATGCCGTTTCACGATCCAGAAAAGTCCCTGTCCCAGTGCTATGATGAAGATCTGGAACTTATCATTCGTGCAGAAGAACTTGGTTTCAGTGAATTCTGGATTGGTGAACACCACACGATGCAATATGAAAACATCGTGATGCCTGAAATTTTCATTGCTCGCGCACTCGGCGAAACAAAACACATTCGGCTTGGTCCGGCCCCTGTCTGCTTACAACTCCATCATCCGGCGCACGTTGCTAGTCGATTGTCTTTTCTCGATCACTTGAGCAAAGGCCGACTCAATCTGTGTTTCGGCGCAGGCAGCGTGACCGCAGATCTGGAACTTTACAGACTTGACCCCAAACAAGGCTCTGCAATGGTTGAGGAATCCATCAATATTATCCTGAACCTTTGGCAGTCAGATCCACCTTATTCATATGATGGAAAATTTTGGCCTATCAAATTAGAACAATTCGTTGACCATGAAACAAAAATCGGCTTCATTCACAAACCATTTCAACAACCCTATCCAAAAATTTCAATTCCCGGTATGAGCCGTAATTCGCCGAGTATGGAAATGGCAGGCAGACGCGGATTTGATGCTTTCGGACACTGTCTGGTCGCCTCAAATGTCCTGGCAGACGCCTGGGACACCTATGCAAAAGGTGCAATCGCGGTGAACCGTACAGCGGATCGTAAAGACTGGAGAGTTGCCAGGTCTATTTTCCTTGCGGATTCTACAAAGGAAGCACAGCAACGTGCACGAACGAATTCACTGGGTAAGTGTTATGAATACATTGGCAATCTTCTCGATAAAAACCCTGTCCAAGGACGTAAACTCTATAAACGTGATTTAGACATGAACGATGCTGACTGTAACATGGACTATCTGATGCAGGAACAGATCATTGCAGGTGATGTCGATGAAGTGTTACGTCGTTTACTCCAAATGATCGACGAAACAGGCCCCTTTGGCACGTTAATCTTGATGGGTTACGACTGGGATGACAAGGACGCTTGGATTCACAGCATGAAACTGTTCTCACAAGAATTAATGCCCGCTCTGAACAAAGCACTCGGAACGGTGTAAGCCGTCACGAAGTCTGAGAAAGAAAGTTCCTCATCTCTCACTAGAATAGAGGTTCTTCTCGAGGACGCCGAAGCACCACAGCTTCCCATCCATAGCGCAAAAGCGAGCTTGCGGCAAAGAATGAAAAAAGGATTGGCAGAAATAGTCTCGGAGCGAAAAACAACATCCCTACTGCAAAAACAAGCTTTACGATATGTTGAAATCGATGGTGACCATGAAGCACGTCATTGATGAGGTGGGGGTATGGAATACGTGACACCATCAACAAGGCTAGCCCGATTCCTATAAACGGCAATATCCATTTGAATCCGGTCTCGAAGACGGGAATATTTTTTTCTGACCCGGCGCCATAAAGCAAGATAGCAAAGGAGGCAATGGTGCCCGCCGCTGCCGGTGAAGGAAGTCCGCTGAACTGCAAATGATCGCTAAGTTTATTGCCCGTCTCGACGTTAAACCGCGCAAGCCTGAGAATCACACACACAACAAACAGAACCGCCACCAAAAGCATGCGATGTTCGTACTGACCAACACAGAGGCGGGAAAAAACAAATGCCGGTGCCACACCAAAGCTAATCGTATCGCACAGACTGTCTAATTGGGCACCGAACTCACTGGTTGATTTTGCCAGACGCGCCAGGTAACCATCCAAACCATCAAAGATCATGGCTGCAAAGATCAGCCACCCTGCCGTGGAGAGCCCACGGAGTTGTTCCGGTGTTGGTTGATCCAATGGTATCCGGGCCGCGACATTAATAGCCATAAAACCGCACACACCTCCAGCCAAAGTACAGAGGGTGGGAATAGCGGCAATTTTTTTCACAACTGGCCTTCTTTATTTGAATAGGATGCAATAATAAAAGTCATTCCCACTTTAAACACATGAACCAACTTATACCTCTAGATTGAGCATGTGTCTTTCTTGGCAACAGGAGGTCTGTTCCCGAACCAAGTTTCATGATCCCAACAACGTCTACCACACTGGACGCCCTGGTCAGCACAAATCTTACATACGATCCGACGTTCAATCAAACCCGCAATCTGACGCACTATCAAAGACCGGTGTGAAAAATCTGTTTGTTACGAAGAAATCCACATTCTTTCATTCTCATCAGAAGTTGGCTTTTTCATAACCGACTGTAACGGCACCTGTCCTGTTATTCTGATCGATAATACGTGCCCACTGCGCACGTGGCCAATTCATAGGAACCTTCACCAAAAACATAAACTTGCCACATCTGGATAGAAGAACCTTCAATGGATGCATCTTATTCACAGTATGTGATATCCCCCATCCAACCCCCTTCGCATGAGAAATCAGTACGCCGGTAGTACTGAAAATTCTTTTCATAGAATCACGAAAAACCCAAATCACTGATAGATTCATACTTACCATTACAATCAATAGCATTTTTAGAGTGCACGCAGGAATCATAATAATGGACTGGATCAGAGGAATGTCCAGTACCATGGTCTCCGTTAGCGCGCTTCACGGAACCAAGGTATTCGATCACGAAAATGATCATAGGACGGATCAAACCAATCTCCGCAATACCTTTTAAATCCCTATAACTCACGGTAATCCATGATTTCGCGGCCGCACACTTCACATGATTCACGCCGAATGGGAGCATTCTTCCTACTTTAGCAGGTTGGAATGTTTCTAGATCTCATCGCCTGAATCAGCCTCCTTAATGCGATCGCCCAACAAGGATCTCACTTCCCGGTTGAACATACTGACTGTTGGAAAGTATCGGTTCCGGGACAAATGGGCCGGATGCATTGACCGGTACCTTCTTAGTCATCTTATGATCTAAGAAACGGTTGACAAAATCCGCCCCAGGTTGCACGTAAGTCAGAAAACAATCTGACCGACTAAAGACACCCGCCTCCAAGTACCTTACATGTATTTCCGGTCGGAAAATACCGATAACAACATATCCATCAATTGCACACTGCATAAAAGTACTAGACATAATGAATCTGCGAAAAATGCAGAATCGTTTTATCAGGTAAGATACTCTGTTTGGTACCCCTTCAATAAGAACTAGTAGCGAGAATACACTTCTCGGGCGATAGGTACACTCTAGGGGCACCATTTGGGATAAGCGTTTTCAGAACACTCCAGAAAGGCTTGCGATGCTATTTTCCATTTCAGACGTTCATGCCCGTGAAATTCTCGATAGTCGAGGAAATCCGACAGTCGAAGTTCAGATATCGTTAAACAACGGAATCCAGGGTCGATCCTCAGTCCCCAGTGGAGCCAGCACCGGTGAACATGAAGCATGGGAGTTACGAGACGGTGATCGTGATCGTTTTCTCGGACGTGGTGTTATGAAAGCGGTAAACAACATCAATGAAACTATCCGTCCCGAGTTACTCGGGTGCGACATCTCTGAGCAGGTCATGATCGATCAGAAGCTATTAAAACTGGATGGTACTGAAAACAAAAAGAACTTTGGTGCCAACGCGATTCTCGGAGTTTCTCTTGCTGTTTCCCATGCTGCTGCTAACGCTTTTCAACTTCCGCTTTACCGATATCTGGGCGGTGTCTCTGCAACACGGCTCCCTATTCCGATGATGAACATAGTGAATGGTGGACGGCATGCAGATAACAATCTTGATATTCAGGAATTCATGATCATGCCTATCGGAGCGTCTTCTTTCCGAGAAGGTCTGCGAATGGGGACGGAGATTTTTCATCACTTAAAAAAGGTTCTCTCATCAAACGGCATGAATACTGCCGTTGGAGATGAGGGTGGATTTGCACCGGATATCGGATCCACACACGAAGCACTAGAACAGATAGCACGCGCAATCGAGGCAGCCGGATACCAACTCGGAAAAGATATCGCCTTTGCGATTGATGCTGCATCCACAGAAATGTTCTATGCTGCCTCGGAAAAAAACCAAACCGGCTATTGTTTTTTTAAGAGCGATCCTTCCAATGTCCTCTCTTCCGAAGCAATGATTGAGTTCTGGGAAAAGTTGTGTGATGAATGGCCGTCCATTGTCAGCATCGAAGACCCTCTTTCTGAAGATGACTGGTCAGGATGGCAAGAACTCACATCGAGAATAGGAAACCGGGTGCAACTGGTTGGTGACGATCTGTTCGTAACCAATCCTGTCCGTCTGCAACGCGGTATTAGCGAAAGTTCGGCAAACAGTATTCTCATCAAAGTAAATCAAATCGGCACACTGACAGAAACCCTTCAAGCTATTGATCTTGCTTCACGACACGGTTTCACCTGCATTATCAGTCATCGTAGCGGTGAAACAGAAGATGTTACGATCGCCGATCTCGCGGTAGCAACAGGTGCCGGACAAATCAAAACAGGTTCCGTGAGTCGAACAGACCGAGTCGCCAAATACAATCAACTATTACGAATTGAGGAAGCGCTGGGAACAACAGCCGGATACGGTGATTCTCTGTTCCCACAATACTGGCCACAATGAATGCACAAAGGATCTTCAAACAGTAAGCCATTCCAATGACTGAAAACACTCATAACATGTCAGACCAGGCAGACCCCATTTTGCCGTCAATTCTATTCTGGTCATGTCTTTTTTTTGCTGTTGGATTGTTTGCCACAGTGCTCTTGTCTCCAAAGTTGTTACTGGTCCATCAACTGGAATCAGAAGAAAACACCCTCAAACAAAAACTAGAGGACATCAAACAGCGGAATCGCTTTTTGGCAAGTGTTGGTAATGCCCTCGAAAGTGATCCCGAATTCACATTTGAAGTTGCTCGTTTTGAAATGAATGTCAGTGAATCAGAAGAGCAACCTATTGAGGTGAAACCGGTTTTCCCAGAAACTGCCAACACGGTGCAATTGTCCACTCCCAAGCGGAGACTCGAATGGTGGCTACAACCAGCACGTCTGATTGCTCGCGACCGCACTCTTTCCGATATTTGTCTAGCCACCGCAGCTATTCTTATAATAGTGGCGTTTGCATTATTTACCCCACGTCATCCATCCAACCCCGATCTACCATTCACAGAGATCCCTGATGATGACCTCTAGCTTTAACTTTGCTGAACAAAACGGTTGAAGTCGCACTCGTTTTGTTGAACTATTCAAAGTATTATGCCCGTATAGCGTGGTTTTCCGTTAACCCCTTACGGGCTTCCGGTAGCTAACACCTCAACCAAGATTGTGGTTGTCGTCCTTGGACACACCCTTTCCGAAGAAAGTCTCATGTTTTACTTGAGCAACTTTTTAATTCCGCTGATGCTGCTTAACATACAACCAATGGAATCCGGGCAATCGCCGTTGGTCTACGTCAAGAAAGCAACACGTGACAAAACTTTGGTCGCCACGCTTATTGCTTCTCATCTTCCAAGGCCATTGGGACACTGGTACCGTATGGGACCCTTTGAAAATCCAGAAGGCCAGTCCTTTGACATTGACCAGCCATTCGAACAACTCGAAAAACTAAATTCTCAAAACAAATATCGCGATCGAAGCGGCAGAACGCGTGGCTGGAGGATTGCCCCCCAACTTATCGATGAACAAGTGAATGGCTTGAACTTTCATGCCAGGAATACTTACCGTATTACTTATCTATACCGTGAAATTCATGCCGATGAAGAAACCGCTGTTCGTCTCTCCCTGGGAAGCGGTGACGGCATTAAAGTCTTTCTTAATGGGAAGCTACAACTTTCACACAATACTGAACGGACGGCCGCCCCGGACCAGGAACTTCTTCCGATATTGCTTCAAAAAGGCTCCAATCACCTACTGCTGAAGATCTGTAACCTTACCGGTTCAACAGCTTTTTATTTTCGAATGGTGTATGAGCCGGAAATAGATCAGCAACTCCACGACTATCTCGATAGAGATTTTCCAGTCGACGCTGAAAATCGCCACTATCAAATAACGACACTGCCTATTCCGGAGGGTGTCGTTCTCGAGGTAGGAGGGATGGCATTTGCCAAAGGAGGTGATCTCCTGATCTGCACGCGTCGTGGTGATATCTATCGTATTAAGAATCCGAATTCGGATGACCTTACTCAAATTAGCTACCATCGTTTCGCCTCGGGTTTACACGAACCACTTGGAATGGTCATCGATGGTGATGATGTCTATGTTGTCCAGCGCCCGGAACTTACCCGACTTCGAGATACCACAGGTGACGGAGTTGCTGACGAATTCGTTACCCTTTCCGATGCCTGGGGACTTTCCGGTGATTATCACGAATACGCTTTTGGCCCCGCCCGTGACAACAAGGGTAATTTTTTTATAACGCTCAACGTGGGTTTTGGAGGTGGTCACCAATCAAAAGCCCCCTGGCGTGGATGGTGTGTTAAAGTTGCACCAGATGGAACGATGACCCCATGGGCAGTCGGCTTACGGTCTCCAAACGGTATTAATTTTAGTCCGCAAGGTGATCTTTTTTACGTCGACAATCAGGGTGAATGGGTTGCTACCAATAAGATGCATCATATCCAAAGGGGCGATTTTTTTGGTCACGCCGCTGGCTTAAGATGGCATCCCAAATGGCATGATATCACGATCCCTGCATCTGGATTGCGTTACGATGCGCTGAATACCATTATTCCTATCACCCCTCCCTGTATATGGTTCCCTTATGGAAAAATGGGACAATCCGCCAGTGAGCCCATATGGGATACCAGTAATGGACAATTCGGTCCTTTTCAGGGCCAATGTTTCGTTGGAGACCAAACAAAATCGACGATAATGCGTGTTTTCCTGGAAAAAGTGAACGACCGATTTCAGGGTGCCTGTTTTCCATTCAGAAACCAATTCCTATGTGGTGTCAACCGCCTCACTTTTGGCCCTGACGGCAATCTATATGTCGGTATGACAAACCGTGGATGGGGCTCTGTCGGTGGTTCACCATATGGCCTACAGCGATTGAGATATACCGGAAGACTGCCTTTTGAAATTCAACAAATGAGGCTTCGGAAGAACGGTTTTGAACTGGTATTTACGAAACCAATTGGTGCCAAAGCGGGTCGGAAACTGGAGGCATACAGTTTGTTGTCCTACACGTATCACCACTGGCGAACCTATGGTTCTCCGGAGATAGATCGAAAGACTGTAAAACTGGACCAGATTACTGTCAGTTCTGATGGCAAACGCGTTCTTCTGAATACGAAACAACTAATGGCCGGACGAATCTATGAACTACATATTGAAGGATTGATTTCCATCGATGATGATCCGCTCTTGCATCCCGAAGCGTACTACACACTGAATGAATTAATCCCCTAGTAATCCAAGTTCTACCCTTCACAAGAATCGACTTCAGATAGAACCTGCAGAAATCTCGTCGGGTCAGAAAAGTCGTCAAATAACAAATCGGGTTTTTCCGTTTCCAGTATTTCCCGGGAATGCCATCCTGTAGCAACTGCCAGGACATTGGCCCCAATAGAACGGCCACAATGAATGTCAGCGGGTGTGTCCCCAATTACCCAAATCCGTTTCGGATCAACTGCATTTTCGCCCACGAGATTTTGTGAGGCATCCCACGCTTCACGAGCAACATCATTCCGATCGTAACAATGATCTCCGAAACCACCAAAACTGAAAAACTCAAGTAACCCATAATACTTGAGTTTCAATCGGGCACCGGCTTCTATATTGCCGGTCAATAACCCTAGATGGCAATCCTCTCGCGTTCTAAGTACGTCCAGCAATGCCACCACTCCAGGCAGAACCTGTCCTTCACATTGTTGCAAATAATTCGGAAGCACTCGCAAATACGATTCCAGCACACGTGTCCAGTTAACCTCCGTATTTTCCAGTCCATTTTGAACAAACAAATCTCGCACAATAGATCGGTCTGTCCTCCCAGCCATAGGAACTCCAGCACTGTCTGGAGTGATATCAAATGTTTCCGTTAACGCAGCTTCAATAGCCGATTTCCCCGCTCCACCACTGGAAATCAGAGTTCCATCAATATCGAACAAGATAATGTGCATCAATGCAATCTTTCCATGCAAAGCCTATTTACAATACGAGACAGCGAGTTCGCTCAGTATTAATAGAACGAACATGCCGATTTTACAATCTATTCACCACATCCTCCGGCATGATTGTAATCAAGTCATGCCAAACAGAACATTAATTCTTGTTGGTGTAACGCTCTTGTCCGGTATAGTGAGACACCTTGTCAGTGCGATGAAAAATAACACATCTTATTACCATCGAATCCATGAGTACTCCATTCCAAGAGGGAACTGTTTTTCTGCGTCAACTGACTAAAGGCCCCGTCGCGGTGGTAATGGATGGTGATGCAGATGGACTCAGTGGTGGTCGGATTGTCACTTATACCCTTGAAAAACGGAATATTGAGCCGGTAGCGTTTTTTCTCAAAAAAGGTGAAACTGCATACTCGGATACGGTGGTTTCCCGGGTCAAATCAATTGATCCGAAAGCGATCATACTTGTTGATATGGGTGCTTCATCTGAAAACCCTTATATTCCCATTCCTGTTCTGGTTCTGGATCATCACCAACCACTAGGTATTCCACCGAATGCAACTTTTGTTAGTTCTTACAAGAATCCATATCCAGAAACATCCGCCCACATAGCATACCTAGCCTGCCGAATGCTGGTATCCCTTAAAGAAGTAGAATGGCTTGCCCTTCTGGGAATTTATGGTGATCTTGGAAATGCGGACTCCTTTCCTGTGATTCAACCACTGGTTAAACGTTATTCTAAAACACAACTTCGCAAGGCCGTAACGTTAATTAACGCAGCGAGACGTTCCCAGTGCTGTGACGTCGCCTGTGCGTATCAGGCTCTGGTATCTTCCTGTTCCATTTCCGATCTGGTAAATCACAGGAATCCGCATACACAGCAGCTTGCACGTTATCGTAAAGAGGTTCAAATAGCCTTGGACGAAGCACTCACGGCAAAACCCGTATTCCATCAATCCGTGGCACTTGTTACCTGCCATTCTCTCTGTCAGATACACGGCATTATTGCCTCACGCTGGGCACGTCGTCTTAAGGGTTATGCGATTCTTTCCATCAACACAGGGTTCATTGAAAAGAAAGCCATTTTCAGCTTAAGAAGTATGGATGGAAGAAATCTGATTGCCTTGCTCCACCAACACCTTGGTCCGTATGAAAATCTCGGTGGGATTGTCGGCTATGGACACCATTCTGCCACCGGAGGCATCATTCCAATTGAACGACTTCCCGACTTACTGAAATGCTTTTCCTTTCATGGTCACGGAAGACTCTTGAGCGATCCTGAACCTAGATTTCAAGACTGAGAAGGCTCGCTAGTCGCTGAAACCAAGTACTTGTGCACATTGCATACTATCTACAGCAATTCTTTTTCACAGTCGATATACTAATAAATAGGGTACATCGACAGAGATGACTTGCTTATATTTTGGATTCCAATCCCTTATTTCACCTCTCCATCGAGATTCGAGTATGGCTACAGCCGGGACCAGTGCGCCTTCTCGATGGATGATTTCTCCCTGGTGGGACGGAATTCTCTTCATCGCAAGCCCCTTACTATGCGCCTTGGTCATCTTGCCCTTAGGATCCGTAATCGGGTCCCTTGAAATATATGCATTCGTGTTGGCCTTTGTTTCGTTTGGTCATCATTTACCTGGGTTCATGCGTGCATACGGTGACCACGATCTTTTCACTCAATACCGCCTGCGATTTATTTTGGGTCCTATCGGTGCTTTCTTGGCATTCTACTACTTCGCCATCCACAACTTGAACGGGATGATTCTGCTGCTCATCATGTGGGATCTGTGGCATTTGATGATGCAACACTATGGTTTCATGCGTATTTATGATGCCAAAATTGGATCCACTTCACGAATTACAGCCAAACTCGATTTTTGGATGTGTCTCGGATGGTTCCTCACCATAGCGCTTTGGAGCCCACTATATCGCAGTAGTCTTCTGACTCAAATGTACCAGACCGGTGTTCCTTATGTTGCGCCAGAGATTTTTTCTTCTTTTCTGTGGATCACAACAATTGCAACAATAGCGGTTACTCTCACCAATCTCATTCACTGCTGTATGAAACTCCAGAGTAAACAGCCGCTAAGTAGCGTCAAATGGTTGCTCCATGGAATAACCAGCCTCTTTTTGTACACCGTCTGGATTTGGGCTGAGGATCTGTACCTGGGAATAGCCACGTTCAACGTCTTTCACGCTGTCCAATATTTTGCGGTTGTATGGATTTTCAACCGGAACCTTGTTGACCGTGGACATTCCGTTACTGTATTCACACGTTTTCTTTTTCGTGGCCATAACTTGCTCATCGCCTTATATCTGATTCTTATTCTCGGTTACGGCGGTCTTAACTTTATAGGCCAGCAATATGTACAGTATTTTCCCGTTTCGGAACAGCTGATCACCGTTTTACTCGCCCTTGGTGGAACCTCTACTTTTTTACACTATTACTTTGATGGTTTTATCTGGAAGGTTCGGCAGAAAAAGACACGTCAAGCACTGGCTCTTGAAGAGCATTCTTCAATGAAACTCCCAGCCACTCCCGATTCAACAACGCCTTTCTCAATACTACATTCGTCCGCTCATGCTATTGTCTTTTGCGCTCCAATCTGTGTGCTCGGGATTCTTGAAACACAACATGACTCCTCAAATAGCAAGACCACCGTTCTTGAATCCATACGGGATCTCGCCCCCGAACTTCCCGATGCGCATGTCAATTTAGCTATGAGTTACCAGGAAGAGGGAAGACTGGAAGAAGCCATTGCATCATTTTTAAGTGCGCTGGAATTAGAACCAGAGACAGCAGAAACGCACACTAATCTCGCCTTTGCACATCAGTTGTCCGGCAACCCGCGAAAAGCTATTTTGGCATATGAAAAAGCCATAAAACTGAATCCCGGCCAGGAGGACGCTCATCTTGGACTAGCCATCCTGCTTATGGAAACCAATGATCCCAGTCTCCCAGAATCAGCTGAATCACACCTTTTGCACACGATTAAGATTGCTCCAGAAAATCTCAACGCACAGCTGCAACTGGGCAAATTGTATTCTCAGACAAATAAGCTTGCAGATGCGATAAAGCGGTTTGATACAGTACGATCTATTCTTGAAACGCAACCTCCATCCCCATCACTTGTCCCAGTTTACACCAGTCTTGCCGGAGCATATCAATCTGTCGGTCAAGCAGAACAATCGCTCGAAATCCGAACAGCAATGGAACTGTTGCAGAACCAACATCGTGTTTCAAATGATCTGCGGCTGAAGCGAGGATTTCTGTTCTATAGAAATCCCTGATCACGATGACCTCAAGGAATCAGACGTACATCCCCCCAATCTGCATGGTCCAATATGTCTCCACGATCTGCAAATTCAACAATTAAGGTTAATCGCCGGGCTCCTTGAATACTGATTCGTCCTAGTTTGACTGGCGCATCGATCCCTCTCAGCAAGCCACTGTTGAAACGAACTTTGCCATCCGTTTCTACACGAAAAACAACACTACCCTGCCCCTTGGCCTCGTCGTCGATGCCGACAACACCATCAAGCCACCTATGAGTACCATCAAGTGTATAGGTGATTTGACTCCTGCTGTGCATTCCAATTCCTTTAACCATAGTCCTTCGGCGTATTCGCATGGACTTTCCGCTCACACTCTGATCTGCACGCCACATCCAGGGCAAACTAAAAAAAGGTGTGTGTTGATAGGAAGCCGGTTTCAAATCCGAGAGATAGACAACCCCTCCACCCACCACCTGTAACTTAACTAAGTCACTTAACGCAAACGCCACGCTTTGCTGAAATATTGTTCTGCCTTTCAGAATTCCTCCCTGGATCTGTTCCGGAACCAAACTTAAGCGAGAACCATCCTGCAACAATGCAACCGCATGTAAACCAGAAAACTGTGGTGTAACCAGTAACTCTGGATTCATTTTTAGCGAGAGGACCTCTGCTCTATCCAACTTAACTTCACTACCAGCCACTTCAAACCTGTAGTGATTGGAACCGATTCCAAGAAAAGTCCCGACATAAGAATCACCACTGGACATCAATAACACATCTTCTTTTGGCTGAAGAAGGGACAATCGATGTATCAAACGAAAACGACTCTCTTCATTTCGCGTTCTTTTCAAAAGCACTGCCCGAACCATCTCCAACGGGATCTCGATTTTTCCCAATCTCTGTGTGCGTGCTACCAGGCTCACCTCGTCTGCAGTTGGTAACTGGAAAGGAAATTGATCACCATTGGACAAGATCATCCATCCGCCCTCATGATCTGTCTGCCATTCTTCACTTTTTTCTAATGGCGTGAGCCATAACATTTCCACAAAGGGTATTTCAACGATCCCTTGTTCGTTGGAAATGACAACCACTTGGTCTTTCGTATTCCATTCGCGAAGGGAGCCTATAACGGGCTCTTCGTGGATTCGTGTAATCCTAAATGTAGGCTTTTCCTCTTCAGGAAGAAATGCACACCGAGCATCGTAAGCCATGGTCAGAATGAACAACATTGTGATCCAGAATCGATGACTCTGAATTTCGACTGTCCTTGTGGCGGATTTAATAAGACATTCGACCAACAGAATGATGCCCTGGACCATACTTCTCCCCGTATCTGCTTATCGCTGGAAAATAGGCAAATAATTGTTTGGCATTTGCAATACGATACAAGCCATCGCAGTACCATATTCATTACAGATGTTGCTGGGCCAGGCTCCCTCTTTTGTACGACGCCTGTTCGTCAACAATTCGTCACGAATTGCAGGATACCAGCCATCCCAATACTCTCCCCCAGCATGCCACATTGCCTGTACGGCATAATAATGTCCGTAATAATAATGTACCTGTCTTCGAAAGGTACGTTGTTTCATCCCAGGCTTAAACTGCATCAGGTAACCCAGTCCCTTTTCAATCTCAGGTCCTTCATATACACCCGCACTGAAGAGGGTAACCACACCCGCAGCTGATCGCGGGAAGTCACTCCCACCTCCTTCACTGCGATAACGGAAACCGCCATCGATATTCTGGCATCTCTTGACATAGCTAATACATTTTTTGACGGTTTCTTTCGGTACATGGAAACCTGCGTTTCGAGCGGCTCTCAGAGCCATAATCTGACAAATCGTCAAAGAAACATCCGCATCCCTGGCTACTGGTTGATAACGCCATCCACCTTCATCGTTCTGAGTACGTACGATAAGCTGAATTGCTTTGGCCAATTGGTCTCTTAAATCGGAACGCGGGGTCATTCCGTATACTTCGGCCAAAAACAAGGTACCGAAACCATGATCATACATCGGACCATGGGAAGTCGAAGTTGGGTCACATACAAAACCATCTGCACCGGTTCGAGAAAGAACGAAATCAATAGCACGATTAACATTCTGTCCGTATTTTCCCCTTCCAGGAGTATTGCCAGCGCTCATCATTGCCATGGCAGAAAGACTCGTCACGGCAACATTGTGATGATAGTTCCCCGACCCAAAAGAGCCGTCAGAGTGCTGACGCGCGGCAAGATACGAAAGCCCTAAATCGATAGCTGATTGCGTTTCCGAGTTGATTATTCCTTCTTTCGAAGGAACTGTGCCAAGATCTTTTTGAAATGGTGTAGTAAAATAAGTAAAGGTGTAACCCTGTACAACGGGAACGGTAAACAACACACTACACATGATATTAAAAAGACTACCGTTCACTTTCCCATCGATCATTTGCACAATCCTACTCCGACCTGAAAAGATTCTATGATGACTTCCGCTTACTGCGTCGGGTTCCATCAGAAAATCAACTTTACTTTCACACAGCAGATAGCCGATCGCTTATCCTCTTACCTTCCCTGACACGAGCAACTCTCGCTACGGACAACCCGATGAATCCAAACATTCTACAAACCATTGTAGAGAAAAAACGCAAGGAGGTCAGTTCGTCCAAACGACTGCGCCCTCTCGATTATCTAGTGGAACAGCTTGATCGCGCACCTTCCGTTCGAGATTTTAAAACTGCCTTAACAGACAGCACTGCCATCAGTCTTATCGCGGAAATCAAAAAAGCCTCTCCCTCCGCAGGTCTCATTCGCGATCCTTTTGATCCAATCGAAATTGCTTTGGCCTATGAGCAGTCTGGTGCACATGCCATTAGTATTCTGACCGATGAATCGTTCTTTCAGGGACATTTGGACTATCTCAGTCAGGTTCGAGAACGCGTATCTATTCCGATACTCAGAAAAGACTTCTTGATTGACCCGTATCAACTGGTAGAAGCCCGTGTTGCAGGCGCCGATGCTATTTTACTCATTGCTGAAATCCTGAGTCCGACTCATTTGAAAGAAATGCTTCAGAAAACATGGGACCTCGGAATGGAAGCACTGGTCGAATTCTACCTCCCAGAAAACCTACCATGGGTAATACAGGCTGGGCCCCGAGTCATTGGAGTGAATAATCGGGATTTAAGGACCTTTCACACCGATTTGCAACACACCCTGTCACTGCGAGACCAAATTCCTACTTCCTGTGTTCTTGTTAGTGAAAGTGGTATCCGAACTCGTGAAGATGTTCTGCAATTAGAGGAAGCTGGTGTACACGCGATTCTTGTCGGGGAAAGTCTCATGCGAAGCAGCCATATCGGTGAAAGTGTGCTTCATATTCTTGGCCAATAGTTAAGCAGACCAAAAGCACCATGTGAACGGAAGGAACATTATTTCCAATTTCGCAACTGCACCAACTCAAGATCCTGGTTCCGACTCACATCATCACTGCGTAACAGGGAAACATAAGACTTTTTAGGCCACGTGCGCAGCTTTTTCTGTGAAACAATGACATAAGAAATTTGTTCTCTTTGTGTTCGCAAACCGTCACTGCTCCTTAATGCTTTCACCGGACGATCCAGATAATAAAAATCTTGTGCTCTTAGATTCAGACCGGCAAGACGTTGGGAAGATGGAACCATTCGCTGTACGGTACAAAGGAACGGCTTATGACTCTCTTCCATATTAATTCGGGGAACAAGATGTCCCAAAAGAACCATCAGCAGGATGACAAACTCCACTAACGCCACCTGAGTCCCAATACGCTGACGCCAAGTGGGAACCACCCTTGCCGCCAATGATATTATCGTCATCACACAAGCTGTACCAAACAACATCCAAGCACTGTCACTATACCCCTGAAGAGACAGAATCGGTGCGGCAATAGCACATACTGCCGGAATCAGGATTGTGCCTAATCGTGAAAAGTATGATTTGAGATCGACCGACCAAAATCCCTGGGTTGAAGGTCTGGCAATAAGTACCATTGCCGTAAGTAACGCCAGAGGAGGAATAATGGGAATCAGATGGTGCGCTTGCTTTGAAGGCCAAACGGTAAACAGAACAAACGGGACCGCAAACCAGCAAAACGACAATCGTATTGTCCAGGGATCGACTCGTCCATTGTCCGGATCATGATACGTAGCACGCCAGGGTAGACATAAGCTCCACGGCAATACAAATGTTAAAGGCAGGAACCCAAGGGGAAGACGCAAGAAATAAAAAGTGAATCCTTCTCGGTGACCTAACGCTCCAATATATCCTCGAAATAACAGCTTTTCGGCAAGTGCAGGAACATGACTAAAAAGGATGGTAGCCCATCCCGCTATCAGCAACGCAGACAACAAGCCTCCTATCCAGAATGGGCTGACACTGAATATTCTCGCATTGCGCTGCCATAGCACAAACATTAACAGTGAAGAATATATTAAAATCGGACCAGCCATTCCTTTTGTTATTACGGATAAGGCAACCGCGAAATGGAAAACAAGAAAACTCCATACGGATCCTTGCATGGCCCTAAACAATGCCCAAAAGGCGAGTGTTACCCAGAAGCCAAACAACATATCAATTTCTGCAATTCGAGCGTACCAGGCAAACATTGCACTCAGGCCAGTAGTGGCTGCAGCAACCCGTCCCAGCCATTCATTTTTAATAGTGCGACCGATTAAATAGACGAAAACGATCGTCAGCGTGGCGGCGAGAAAAGACGGTACTCTCGCCATCGTTTCTGATTCAACACCGGATATTGACATCCCTAATGCCACCATCCAATGATGCAAGGGAGGTTCCCGGAAAAACGAGCCTTCCGTAGTGCTATGAGGGAACCAGTCGCCGGAACTAATGATATTGCGGCCGGTGATAGCAGCCCGTGCTTCGGGAGATGCCCAGAAATCCTTTGCACCAAGCCGGTAACCAAAAACCATACAAGCCAAAATTACAATGACTGCAATCGTGCGGAACGATGTGGTGTCGCTGCTAGCATCGGATTCCTTTCTCGCTCTGACCATCGGATGCCTCCCATAAAGGTGGACGATCAAACAATTGCTGCAAGTCACCATTTCGACATTGTTGGCATCGGTATAGATTTGACGGCTCTGTGTGTATTACGCCCACGGTGACGCTATCGTTAGCATGGGAACAACCGTTTTTTGAATGCATACTTGGATTATCAGGAAATCATGTCGTCTTAGAATTGACATATTCTCCGCAAACAGCATATCCCGTTACACTCAGTCTTCCTGAACAGGATGAAACGGCCAAAACCATACAGAAACAGCTCGCCTGAAATGCAAAGAAAAGTCACTGGAAGCTATTTGTGCATTCGATTGACTTCCGGTCAAAATCGGCGATATGTCTGGCAACGCTTGGAAGCATTTCCATGAATATTGCTTTAAGGGGAACGTTCTATCAGGTGAGAACAAATAAATCGTGCTAATGATTCCGATGCTCGATTTGCTATTTCACGCAAATTCCACAGATCCTGAGCACTGGACGGTCGATTCCAGACTGCACCCAACGCTGCACCAACTCGAAAAACCTTGCTCGACCCCAGCAGACCTCGTATTTCAGGTGGCAAGTCGGTCTCAATATCATCACTAATGACACGCACAGATCCAAACGAGGTCCCATAATCCCGACATACCTGACCTACAAACAAAGACTCCATTTCCACAACAGACGCACCGTAATGTGCATTTAGTTGTTGTTTCTCCTTGCGTGTACAAACCACCTTTTCGGCACACAACAACTGCCCTCGATGAATGTTGTGTTTCTCATCTGGCAAGTTGGAAAAGAATGTACACGATCCAAATAGATCTGACACAGGCAGGGTCTCACCGGAAGTGCTGATAATTTCATTAGCTAGAAAAATATCTTCAATCGCCAGTTCAGGCGAAAGAGCACCGGCCAATCCGATTGAAAGTACCCATTCGGGGGAATGCCCTTCAATCAAAGCCTGGGTCGCACGTTGCACACGATTTTTACCAATTCCAGCCTCAACAAACGCAACGCGTATCCCGTGCAACCATCCCCCATGAATCGTGAAAGAGGAACCCTGTGTCTTGCGCATCTGATCACATTGATTCACCAGCGGGGCCAATTCCAGCCAGAGCGATCCGACGATCCCGATTTCTGCCTTCGACGTACTCGCCCCCTGTAAATCCGGCACCCATCTTACCTCATCATGGCTGTAAACATTCTGTACCAATCTGTCAGCTACAGCTGTGCATCTTCGTGATGATTTTCGGAGGGATTGCCTTTACGCCAGTTACACGGACAGCCATTTGTCATCGAAATAAACCGGCTCTTACAAGATGCTACTTCGGAAGTGTAACAACAACCGGGTCTATAGAACAAAATAAAAGCCCCAAAAAAGATTGATCGTATGGACCAAAATCCTCAGGGGCCTAGTTAAATGTTGTTCATCCGGCATGTTTGAATCCACCAGAAACAATACCGGTATTTAGTTGATTCTATTCTTATCTTGCGAACAGTCCCCTCGTTCAAAACCAGTTCCTGATCCGTCTCCGTTAGTTAATCTGGAAACTGCTATAAGACCTTTTCTGATTCATCCTGTATCAACGCCGACTCAATCGCTTCTGAATCGTCACTGACCGGTGGAGCAGGAGGTGGCCCCTCTTCGACCGGCGGAGCATCAAAAACGGGTTGTCCATCGCAACACTGATGTTTCTCAGGATGGCAACGATGCTTACAGGGAACTTTCACACACACAATTCGAGGTACACATCTTACCACTTCATATTCGACCTGCTTTTTGACATGTTTGACCACTTTTCGTGTCACTTCATAAGGCACTTTCTTCGTGACGCAATACGGGATCATTTTCACATGTTCTTCTTTGACCATCCGACATACTTTGACCGGAACCTTTTTGACGTGTTCTTCCTTTACAATCCGACATGTGGTAACGGGAACTTTCTTGACGCGTTCTTCTTTGACCATACGGCAGATCGTCACAGGAACTTTCTTGACATGTTCTTCTTCTACCCAGCGACAGATCGTCACAGGAACTTTCTTGACATGTTC